>JANNFC010000562.1:0-15327 GCA_031379405.1 Betaproteobacteria bacterium
CGCCAGGGACGGCGCGCTGGCGAAGCCCTCTGGCGTGGATCTCTGGATTCGATGATCAGGACGCGAGGCTGTCTATGTAAAGTTACAAAAAAGACCCCGCCTGAAGGGCGGGGTCAGGGTCAAAACTTCGTAGGCTACGACCGCATTTGCCGCAGGCGGAAAATTCCGGTGCCGACCAGCGCCAGGCCCATCAGCGCCAGGGAACTTGGCTCGGGCACGGGGCAACCGTCAATACCACACTGGGAACCGGTGCCCACCAGCGGGGCGACGTCATCGATACCATTGAAGCCGGTAAACACCTTGACGAAGTCGGGGTTGGTGATGTCGTTGGACAGGCTGTAATCCAGGAATGTGATGGAATTGCATCCAGCGATCAGCGCGTGCCCCTTTCCATCCACGGCGCCCTGATCGAAGTCGCAGGCAAAATCATTCGCGCTTTGCAACAGTCCAGAACCGTCACCTGCATTTATTGTCCCCGTTTTGCCAGCGCCAAACAGTGTGATCAAATCAGTGAACGGATCATAGATGATGCCGTGCGCGGATTCCACACTCGAGTACAACCGGCTGGTCGCACCTGTGGAAAGGTCGATCGTGCCCACGTTTCCAAATCCGTTGGGATTGCCTTGGACATAGAACACCGTGCCGCCCGTGCCAAAGGCGACCTGTGTAAGGCCATTCTCGTCGCCCGAGATGTTGGTCGTAGTGACCCCGCTGCCGATGGGAAGACTGAGGTTCTTCAGGGTCCCACCGAAGGTGCTGGTATAGACAGTATTGAGGTTCGGGTTCAGGGCCAGGTGAAAACTGGCCGTACCGGTTTGCTGAGTGTTGACGACAGCGCCACTGCTTGGATTTAATTCATACACATTGCCACTATTCTGACCGCCGATTAGCAAGTTGCCGTTCGGCGCGAAGATGATCCCATCCGCACCGTTGGTGCTGGCGATGTTGTTAGGCGCGTCGAGCGTTGCTGTCTGCGTGCCGTCGTCGTAATGGAATCCGACCTTCCAGACGTTCTGTCCGCCTGTGAAGTTAGTGTAGTACAAAGTACCGTCGAACTTCGCGGCGAGCGCTTGGCTACTGGCGAACATTGCGATGGCAACTGCCGTAACCCGCAGCGTCAAACGGGATTTCACTTTCATGGGGTCTCCTTAGAGTATTGATTGCGGTGATTGAAAGTCTGCAATGTTTGTGCCGAATGTTGTAGATCGCTGAATTGTCGAAGAATAATTCGGTGACCTGACAATGCGGCTACAACATCCGTAAGAAAAATGGACGGCCCAAACGGAATCCACGTTGATGACTAGGGTTGCTGTGACTTCTCGAACGTGCTGTGACTGCCACACTCGGGTGGGCAGCGGGACTTCAGGTCGCGCTGTAACAACCTAGTGCAAGTCAGTGATATTTCAAGAGTGCCCGGAGGCATCTAGCGAAGATGGCATAGGCAGGCTTAACGACAGGATTGGGCCGCTCCTGGACGTGAAACCTCTTGCAGGCGCTTCAGCGAGCGAGCGCATGGGAAAAACGACAGGACAGCGTTGTAAAGAAATTGGACAAGGTGGCTGTGGCCCCAACCGTGCCGGCGAGAAGTCCGGGCGTGTCCCGGGCAGCTTGGCTGGGTCGTAGCTTGACCATGCACGGACGAGCGCGGGCCTGGCGCGGGGGCAAACTTCGAAGGTTTCCATAGAGGGCGAAGCGATTTTCACGTAACCCGATTTTCACGTAGCCCCCTTTGGTCAAGGGCAGTCAATACCCTGCCCGCGAAGTTTCATTTATTCTGCGGCATGTTGTTGGGAGGGGGTTGACTCACGCAATGGTGATGAAAATTTCTGGTCCTCGAGAGATCTCTGCAACCTTGGCGCAGGCCTATGCAACCGCCTGCTATCGGATTCGCTGGATAGGCAAGCACGTAGTGATACGCGTCGGACACCGCAATCCGGAACTAGACCGCGTCGTGAAGCATTTTCGATCACGTCACTGGTGTTTTGTGACCGCGTGCAATCCGCGTTCTCGTCCGCTTGCCAATTGGAGGAACGTCGCTGCCAACGAGAAGTTGGCGAAAGAGATCCGGCGGAGTGGTTTCCAGGCTGTGAAGGGCGCAAGCGCAGGGCCCGGATGGGCGCCGGAATCCAGCTTTCTGGTGCTGGGTATTTCCGTTGAGCGTGCGCGCATACTGGGACGACGGTATCGGCAGAACGCCGTAGTCGTTGGTCAACGTGGCGTGCCTGCAGGCTTACTTTGGTGCAACTGAGACGGGCCACTGTACCCTAATCTTTAACGCGTATTCCCCGCGCGCTCTATGCGCCACTTACTGAACGCCCGGAACCCGCACGAAGCTATCGTCTTCCTGAAAATATAGCTGTCCGTCCTGATCTCGCACGAAGGCAGAGGTGGCCAAGGGTTCATCGCTACGCCGAAAGTGTTGGTCGCTCACGGGGATGAGCGCTTGGCGGGAACCCCCGGCGGATTCGGTGTGAAGCACACCTTCGACGAGGCTGATCCTGATGGCCTGACGGGCGCGTTCCTCCGCGCTGGTCCACGGGAAACGCCAGGCAGCCAATTCGTATCGGCCGATGTATTCGCGTAGTACACGCACCGGAACATCCGCCTTTGCGGGTGCAGCGGTGTTCTCTTCGGCCACCATCCACTCTTCGACAATTCGCCTCAGTGCGCGCAGCGCCGGCCAGTGAAAGCGATTCATGGAGAGGAAGTAGGCCGTGTCGAGCGCACGGCTATATCCGAAAAAGGAGAGATATCCATCGCCATCACCGCTGTGTCCGCGCAGAAGGACGCCGTGGCGCAGGTACTGATAAACGCCGAGGCCGTAACCGAAAGCCAAACCTGAGCGTGCCGCTAAAGTGGTGGTCGGTGTTTCCAATCTTCGGATGGAGGCCGGCGACAACAGTTGATGATTGCCGTGACGCCCTTCGTTGAGCAGCATCTGCAGAAAGGGTGCCATATCGCGTGCGCTGCTGTGAATGCCACCGAAGGGTCGCATGATCATGTGCCAATAGCGTAGCGGGGTCTTGCCGTCGGGTTGATAGCCGTTGGCAAGGTGGGCGCGTGAGGCGTCGCTCTGGAAAAAGCCGCTGCTTGCCATACCCAGCGGCCCGAATAGGCGTGTCTGAATCACATCCTCATAGCGCTGCTGTGTGATTTGTTCGATGACATAACCGGCGAGCCCGTAGCCCGCGTTGGAATAGGAAGAGTGCAGGCCGGGCTTCCAGCGCACGGTGCGCGATTCGGGTTTGAAGGCGAGACCTTCCTCCAGGGTGAGGGGCTTGGGGTCGCTGTTGTCGAACTCTTCCTTGGTCAGATCGTTGAGGCCGGCGGTGTGCTCCAGCAGGTGGGCGATGTTGAGTGGCGTATTCGCTTCCCAGGGATTGTTGTATGAGGCCGCTGGCGCGTGCTGGCGAACGCGGTCCGTCAGTTGTATGCGCCCTGCCTCTTGAAGTTGCAGCAGGGCTGCTGCCGTGAAAACTTTGCTGAGGGAACCGACGCGGAATAGGGAGTCCTCGGTGACCAGGTCGGGTTTGTCCCAGTCTTTTTGTCCCAGGCCGCCTTTCCAGAGAACGTGATCGTGTGTGACGAGGGTGAAGCTTACGCCTGCCACGCCTTGCTCGACTCGTGCGGAGTCTAATTTGGTGATGAGCTGGTCGAGGGGTTGACGGGGCCAGGCGGTGGAGGTAAGGGTGAGGAGGAGGAGGAGGGGGGGGAGGAGACGTCGCCGCATCACATTAGCGGTAAACCAATACAGGAACCTTCGTGTGGGTCAGCACTTTCATGGTCTCACTTCCCAGCAGCAATGCTGACAATCCCCGGCGCCCGTGGGAGGCCATGAAAATGAGGTCGCAGTGTTTGGTATGCGCGGCCTCGATGATGGCTTCCCAGGCGTGGTCGTTGACCAAGGTCAGGGTTTCGCAGTGAATGCCTTGTGCGCTGCCGCGCTCGGCTATTTCGGCTACCAAACTGTCGCCGCGTGTGCGGGCGTCCTTTTCGAACTGGTCCTGTAGCGGTTCGGCCGGGCCGAATTCCGTGAAGGCGACATAAAAGCTCGACGGAATGGCGTGAAAGGCGATGATGGAAGCGTTGAGCGCTTTCGCGAAACTGATACCCTGATCGACCGCGGCATCGCACAACTCGGAACCGTTGGTGGGAAGAAGAATGCGTGAGTACATACAGCCTCCGATGCGTAAACTCGTTATGAAATGTCAGGCAATGGCCGTGACGCGGGAGTAGGTGGTTTCCACGGCCTTGACTTCCCGCTGTCCAGGCGCGATGTTCCAGCAGGTGATGATGAGATTGTTTGGATCCACCATTTCGAGTTGAGTTCGCCAACCCCAGGGTTCACCTCCCATGGGACTGTCGTAGCGGCCCAGTACGCTGAACCCTCGCACCATCTCACCGCCACGACTCAGCATCATACCCGTGCCCAGGTGAAAGGTGTCCGTCCATAGCATCTCGAAATTGCGCCGGCTCAAGTGATAGCCGTAGATGGCCATGCCGGTAGTGCGGTTGTCTTGAAAGCTGCCCTCGTATTCGTGCAATACGAACCAGCCGCCGTGGATGCGTTGCATCATGCCGCGCTGTGGTGATTCATCGGCCAGCTTTCCCGGTTCCAGCCACGTAAGCGTGCTGCCGTCCCAATCGCCCACCAGCAGTGAAAGCAGATGATGCGGCCCGCCCGGGGCAAGGCTTTTCGTCAGGGCATCCTTATCCAGTTTGCGCTCCTTGTAAGGGTTTGTTGGGAACAATGGCAACGCCGAATTGATGGATTACGCACGCAGCGCCTTGGCCCACTGCGCGTAAATCGTGGCCGCCACGCGTTTGCTGGTTGCCAGTCGCGATGGGAGGAGGCGGCGAATCTCCACCGGCGTTTGCACCCCTGGCGATGGGCTGACAGCAATCTCGGATTTGCCCTGCTTATCGAGCCAGGATTCGATTTTGGCTTGGTCCACCTCGCAGTGAAATTGCATGCCGAAGTGAATCTCATCCACGCTGAAGGCCTGATTCGGGCAATGCTCACTGGAGGCGAGCAGGGTGGCGTCTCGCGGCACGCTGAAGATCTCCTTATGCCACTGAAACATGGGAAAGCGCTCAGCCCCGAACCACGTGTGCGCGTGTGCCCGGATATCCGACCAGCCAATTTCGGCATGGGTCGCCCGGCTCACCTTTCCACCGAGCGCCTTGGACAAAATCTGCCCGCCGAAGCAATGACCGATCACCGGTACGCGCTCGCGACGCGCTTCCAGAATAAGACTTTCCATGATGCGAAACTCGGCGAGATCGTCATTCACGCTGCGCGGACTGCCCAGAATACACAGCCCGTTGAATTCGTCCAGGCTCGGCGGGAGCGAATCGTTGGCGTAGAGCCTGAAGATCTTGATCGGTAACGAGCGTTCCCTGGCAAATACCTCGAACTGCCCAGGACCATCATCGTGAGTATTCTGAAACACCGCGATGGGTTTCATTGCATGCGTCCCGATTGCCTGATCGGATGATGCACCACCCAACTACCCCCTCGACCCGCGTGCGGAGAGTAGGTTAAGGTGAGGGGCGATTGCTACCGCGACAATCCTAGGTCTGATGAACATGCTGTTTTACCCTGCAAAGTATGGCCACCCCGTTAGAATACCCGCAACGTCAGTCCTCATGCTACGGCCTACCAAGGAAACCTCATGCAACTCTCCCGCCCCGATCTTTTCCGCCAGCAAGCCTACATCGACGGCCAATGGTGCAACGCCGATAGTGGGCAGACCAAATCTGTCGTCAACCCAGCCAACGCAGTGACCCTGGGCACCATCCCCGTGATGGGTGTTCCGGAAACTCGTCGCGCCATCGAAGCGGCCAAGCGCGCGCAAAAGGCGTGGGCCGCGCGTACCGCCAAGGAGCGTGCGGTGATCATGCGCCGTTGGTTCGAACTCATGATGAAGCACCAGGAAGATCTCGCTCGCATCCTCACAGCCGAGCAAGGCAAACCGCTGAGCGAGGCGCGCGCTGAGATCGCTTACGGCGCTTCTTTCATCGAATGGTTCGCGGAGGAGGGTAAGCGCATCTATGGCGACACCATTCCGCAGCACGCCGCCGACAAGCGCATCGTCGTCATCAAACAACCCATAGGCGTGTGCGCGGCCATCACGCCGTGGAATTTCCCCAATGCCATGATCACGCGTAAAGCCGGTCCGGCGCTGGCTTCGGGTTGCTCGATGGTGTTGAAACCCGCTACTCAGACACCGTTCTCGGCGTTCGCAATGGTAGTGCTGGCGGAAGAAGCCGGCGTGCCTGCCGGCGTGTTCAGTGTGCTGACAGGAACGGCGTCGGCCATCGGGGGCGAGATGTCCACTAATCCCATGGTGGCGAAACTCACCTTCACCGGATCCACGGAAGTGGGCCGGGTACTTATGCAGCAGTCAGCCACGACGATCAAGAAGCTGTCCCTGGAATTGGGCGGCAATGCACCCTTCGTCGTATTCGACGATGCCGATCTGGATTCCGCGGTGGAGGGCGCCATTATCTCCAAGTTCCGCAATACCGGGCAGACCTGCGTGTGCGCCAATCGGTTATTCGTGCAAGCCGGCGTGTACGACGCCTTCGCTGAGAAGCTGGCCAAGCGTGTGGGGCAGATGAAGGTAGGCAACGGCATGGATGACGGCGTGCAACAAGGCCCGCTGATCGACCGAAACGCTCTGGCGAAAGTGGAGGAGCATGTGGCCGACGTGACGGCCGGCGGTGGACGGGCGCTCACCGGTGGCAAACGGCACGCTCTGGGAGGGACCTTCTACGAACCCACGGTGTTGGTGGGCGTTACGCCTGAAATGAAGGTGTTTCGCGAGGAGACCTTCGGACCGGTGGCGCCCTTGATCAAGTTCAAGGACGAGGCGGAGGTGATCGAACTGGCCAATCGCACGGAATTCGGCTTGGCGTCGTACTTCTACAGCCGCGACATCGGCCGCATCTATCGCGTCGCCGAAGCGCTCGAGTACGGCATGGTGGGCGTGAACACCGGCTTGATATCCACGAATGTCGCACCCTTCGGCGGCGTGAAGCAATCGGGCCTGGGACGTGAAGGATCCAAGTACGGAATCGAGGAGTTTCTTGAGGTGAAGTACATCTGTTTGGGGGATATCAATCGGTAGGGTACGCTCGCCGACATAAAAAAGACTTACGAGGTACACTTGAACCGTCCCTTCGATCATATCGGGGTCGATACCATGAGCGCCATATTCACGCCAATCCGCTACAAACTCTCCATCGAGGACTATCACAAGCTTGGTGACGTGGGCATTTTGAACGAAGACAGCCGCGTCGAGCTTATCGAGGGAGAATTGATCCAAATGGCACCCATTGGTGTGCCCCATATGAAAGGCGTGAACCGCCTTACCAGACTACTGGTGTCGGCAGTAGGCGAGCTTGCTGTCGTATCCGTACAGAACCCGATCGAGTTGCCGCCGCATTCCGAGCCGCAACCGGATCTCGCGCTGTTGAAGCCCTATATGGATAAGGAAGACAGGGCCGCTATACCTAACGACGTGCTGCTTGTCGTCGAAGTGGCGGACTCGACTCTTGCTCACGATCGAGGGCCCAAGCTTCGGCTCTACGCCAAGGCGGGGATCCTAGAAGTATGGATCGCCGATATCGAAGGACAAAGTATCGAGGTGTATCGGCAGCCCTCGGCATCGAGCTACGCTCAGAAAGTCATTCACCGGATGGGTGAGTCGGTTTCGCCCGAAGCCCTTCCGCAGGTACGCATTCAAGTCAGCGACGTATTCGCCTAATCGGGTCTTGTAGGGTGCGTTCCACGCACCAAAGCGTGCGCGCGCACTCAATGCGGTGCTCCGATGTTCGGCGTGCGCGCAAGGCGCTAACGGTCCCGCCCGTTATACTGCCATCATATGGACTCCCTCATCCCCATTATCCTGTTCGGCATCGCCGCGCTGATGGTTGTGCTGGCCGTCGGTTGGCTCAGCGTGAAGATCCACAAGCTCATCACCCGCACCGAAGAACTTCCTACTACGGTGGGGCAGATCATGGAGGACAAGCATCTCAACATGCTGAAAGACCTCAACACGGGACTCAACGTCTTGGGCGACCGGCAGACTGCCATGCAAATGGATTTGTCCGATCGATTGCGCACCGGTGTCACACAGGACCTGAAGCAGAGCCGCGACGCGTTGCTGGCGCTGCAACTCTCCCAGACCGAGGAACTGACGGCCAACCGCGAAGTGCTGATCCAGCGCTTGGCCCAGTTGACGCTCGAAATGCAATCCAAGCACGACGGCCTGCGCATCGAGATGCTGACCAGTCTGATGCAGACTTTGGGCGAGCAAGGCCGTGCGCAGCAGGAGTTATTGCAAAACGCGCTGCGCACCGTGAGCCAACAAGTCACCACTACCGTAGAGGCCCTGACGCGCGTGGTCGATGGGCGTCTGGAGCAGATCAGCGGCAAAGTGAATGAACGCCTGGACGAAGGCTTCAAGAAGACCAACGAAACCTTCGCCAACGTGATGGCGCGTCTGGCCACCATCGATGAGGCGCAAAAAAAGATCGACGGTCTGACCACGAACATGGTGAGCTTGCAGGAACTGCTAGGCGACAAGCGCTCACGCGGCGCCTTCGGCGAGGTGCAGTTGGAGGGACTGGTGCGCAACATCTTGCCGCCGGGTGCCTTCGAGCTACAGTTCACCCTATCCAACGGCATGCGGGCGGATTGCGTGCTGAAGTTGCCGGAACCCACCGGGATGGTAGCAGTGGATGCCAAGTTTCCCCTGGAAAATTATCACCGCATGTTCGCCAACGGTGCCGTGGACTATGACCGAGGCCAGGCAGAACGACAGTTCCGCGCGGATCTACGCAAGCACATCGACGATATCGCACAGAAATACATTGTGGCCAACGAAACCTCCGATGGCGCGGTGATGTTCGTGCCGGCCGAAGCGGTGTTCGCCGAGATTCACGCCCACCACGCGGAAATCGTGGAGATGGCCATGCAAAAGCGTGTGTGGATCGTCTCGCCAACCACCATGATGGCGGTGCTCAACACCGCACGCGCCGTGATCAAGGACGTGGAAACGCGGCGCCAGGTGCACATCATCAAAGACGAGTTGGGCAAGCTGGCGAAGGAGTTCGGACGCTTCGATCAACGCATGCGCAAACTCGCCGATCATATTCGGCAAGCCCATCAAGACGCCGAAGACGTGCGCGTGACCAGCGACAAGATCACCCGGCGATTTGCCCAGATCGAGCGCGTGGAGTTCGAGGCGATAGAAGGAGACACCGCGGCGGCTGTGCTGTTGCCCAACGAAGATGAATCCGTGGAACGGTTAAGTCCGTCGGTATAAGTGTTAGCGTTTCTCAAGCGGTGGCGTCGAACACGCGCTTTGGCGCGCGCCAAGGAACGGGTGCCCATCGACGAGGCACTATGGTTCGATACCATCACACGTTTTGCTTTTCTCGAGGAACTCAATCGCGAGGAGCGAGCACGGCTGCGGGAGTTAGCCCACCTGTTCCTCGATCAAAAGCAGTTCGCGACCGCGCACGACCTGCCCTTGACCCAAGCAATGCGGGTAAACGTGGCCTGCCAGGCTTGCATGCTCATACTCAATCTTGGCATCGAATACTACGATGGCTGGAGTGGCGTCATTCTCTATCCCGCCCGCTTTCGACCGCGTCACACCTTCGTCGATGCGATGGGGATCACGCATCAGGCAGATCAAGTGTTGTCGGGCGAAGCGTGGCCCGGTGGCCCGGTGATCCTATCCTGGGAAGATGTGCAGCAGGGCAGCGGCGGGGACGGCGCGAATGTGGTGATTCACGAGTTCGCCCACAAGCTCGACATGCTAAACGGCGCTGCCAACGGGCATCCGCCGTTGCACCCCGGGATGAAGCGCGAGGTTTGGGCGGAGGTTTTCGGCAAGGCTTACGACCACTTTTGCCGATGGGCCGATAGCGGGCGATATACCCCGATCGATCCCTACGCGGCGGAGGCGCCAGCGGAGTTTTTCGCGGTGCTCAGCGAGGCGTTCTTTGAAAGACCGGATATCGTTCAGAATACCTATCCTGATCTGTACTCGCAGATGGTGTTGTTCTATCGCCAAGACCCGGCAGCGAGGGCTATGCCGACGCCATAGGGTGCGCTCGCGCCTCATGCCCACACAGGCTTTCCCCATTCATTACGAGGTGTCTCATGCGCAAAGCGTGTTACGGATGGATGTCGGAGGTGATCGACTATGAGAATAGTGATTCAGCGCGTAAGCGAGGCTAGGGTGACGGTGGAGGAGCGTGTCGTTGGCAGTATCCAACGAGGGTTGCTCATTCTCGTCGGCGTGCTCGCTGACGATACGGATGCGGACATGGAGTGGCTTGCGCGCAAAGCCGTGCAGCTGCGCATATTTGACGACGATTCGGCGGTGATGAATCTGTCCGTTAAGGATGTGGGAGGTGAGATCCTCGCGGTGAGTCAGTTCACGTTGCACGCCTCTACTCAGAAGGGTAATCGTCCGTCGTATAGTGCGGCGGCGCCTCCCGATTTGGCGCGGCCTTTGTACGAGCGTTTTATGGCCGTGCTTGCACGCGAGTTCGGTAAGCCGATTGCCACGGGCGAGTTCGGCGCCAACATGCAAGTCTCCCTGGTGAATGACGGACCGGTCACGATAGCGATGGATTCTCGGCGCAAGGAATAGCACTAAAGTTATATCGCACGCTGAAATCCATGGTGATACCATGAGGGGAAAATAAAGCCTAATGGGGGAGGTCCGGTGTTTACCGTATTCCGTCGATTTTTTGTGATCAGCGCCAGTTTCAGTCTGGCGCTGAATCTGATTCTTCTTGTGCCTGCCCTGTTCATGTTGCAGGTATTTGACCGGGTACTCGTCAGCCGCAGCACGGAAACGCTGGTTTTGCTGCTGGTGTTGTCGGCCGGGTGGTTGGCCGTGGGCTGGGGGCTGGACATCTTTAGGCAGCGTGTTCTGGGGCTGGCGGCCGCGCATTTGGATAAGAGGGCCGGTGTCAGCACGTTGCAGCATCTACTGGACGAAGCGGCGCATCCGGATCGTAAGCTGGAAACCCAGCAGTTGAGAGACCTCGCCACCGTACGCACCTTCCTCACGGGGCCCTCGGTTCTTGCCATATTTGACGCGCCCTGGGTGATTGTTTATCTGGGCGTGATCACACTGTTCCATCCATATCTCGGCGCGGTTTCCGCGGCGGCGTGCGCGCTGCTGGTATTTCTGACTTGGTTAAGTTTTCGAATGACGGGCGCCAGTACGGCGCGCGCCAACGAAGCCGGGGCGCGGGCCGGAGCCTATGTCCAGTCAAGCCTGCGCGCGGCGGAAGTCATTGCGGCGCACGGCATGGGGGCACGCATTGCCAAAACGTGGCTGGCGGACCATAAACGCGCTTTGATGGAAGGGCAGCATGCTTCCCGACTGCACGCGCGCTTCTCCGCCACATCGCGCGCGCTGCGGCAAGCGCTTCAGATCATTTTGCTTGCCGTGGGCGCTTGGTTGGTTATCGCAATGAACGTTTCCGCCGGCGTAACGATCGCTGCCACCATATTGCTCGGCCGCTTGCTGGCGCCGTTGGAAAGCGTTGCCGGCAATTGGAAAGTCATCATGGAAGCACTGAAGGCCTGGCAGCGCCTGGGCAAATCCGCTCTCCATGTGGCGCGTCAAAACAATTCATTCGAACATCCGGAACCGGTCGGGAGGATCGACGCGGAGGGCGTGTTTTTCGTGCCGCAGCTCGGAGGTCCGGCAACGATACGCAATATGACTTTTGCGATTCAACCCGGTGAGGTCGTAGCGGTGATGGGGCCCAGTGGTTCGGGCAAATCGACATTGGCGCGGCTGATGATGGGAATCTGGAAGCCATCCGGTGGCAAAGTCCGCTTGGACGGAATCGAACTGCAAAACTGGAATCGCGAGGTGCTGGGAAATCATATCGGCTACTGTCCGCAGGACGTGCAGTTGATTCGCGGTAGCGTGGCGCAAAACATTTCGCGCTTTTCTGAACCTGACGATGTGGCAGTTGTTTCGGCAGCAAAACTGGCCCGTTGCCATGAGCTCATTTCGCGCTTGCCGCAAGACTATCGAACGGAGGTGGGCGAGAACGGCGCCATGCTCTCCGGCGGCCAGCGGCAACGCATCGCATTGGCCCGAGCGCTTTATGGAAACCCGAAATTTGTGGTGCTCGATGAACCCAACGCCAACCTGGACACCGAGGGTGAGCGTGATCTGGATGAGACGATCAAGGAGCTGCGTTCGCGTCGCATCACCACGGTCATCATTACTCAACGCACCCAAGCCGCGGAGCAGGCAGACCGCGTGTTCATGGTGCGCGAGGGCATGCTCGAACGCATCGGAAAAAGGCGTTCCGAGGACGGCGATCCCGGAAAATCTTTGCAAGTGGTTTCCTCATCATGAATGCGAAACTGCAAACACTAGGCGGTGCTGCGCTTTCAGAGGAAGAGCTCGGTGCCACCCGCGTAGGGTGGATGGGGCTTGCCGTCGTCCTCGGCATGTGTGCGCTGTTCCTCCTATGGTCGAACTGGGCTCCGTTGGCCGCGACTGCGGTCGCGCAGGGGGTGGTGAAGAGCGATCGCAACCGGCGTGTCGTGCAACATCAGGAAGGCGGCATGGTCAGCGAGATAAAGGTTCGCGATGGGGAGCGAGTCGCAACCGATCAAGTGCTGATAGTGTTGGGCGATCCCATTGTGCGGTCAGAATTGCGCAAAGTGCAATCGATGCTGGAGTCCGAGGTGGCGAAACTCGCACGTCTGGACGCGGAACGCTTGCTGCTGAAAACCATCGCGTGGCCTCGCGAATTGCGAGACAAGAAAGATCCATCGCTCGACGCCGTGCTTGAGCGGGAACGCCGTGTCTTTGAAGTTCGGCGGCGAACCTTGGAGTCGCAGGTTTCGTTGATTCGCGTATCGGCGGGCGAAGTCGGGAAGGAGATTGAAGCGCTGCTTGCGCAAAGCCAGGCGAGCGCACAAGCCTCGAAGAAGATGGGCGAAGAACTCGCGAGCAACGAGAAGCTGGTGAAAGAGGGATTCGTGCAGAAGAATCGAATTACCGCGCTGGAGAGGGCTTTCAGCGAGTACCAAATGAAGTACAACGAAGCGCTCGCCGAGTTAGCTAAGGCCAGACAGAAGAAAGCGGATCTTGAGCTGAAGGTACAGACGGTGATGGCGGAATTCACTCAGACCGCCAACTCTGAATTGAAGCAGTCTACCGATCGCATCGAACAACTGCGCGCCCAACTTGAGCCCAATGCCGACGCGGCACGCCGTCAGAACATCAAGGCGCCGATGGCGGGACGCGTGGTTGAAATGAAGGTGAACACCGTCGGAGCGGTGATCCCGCCACGCGAAACCATCTTGGAGATCGTTCCCGAAAATACGCCGCTGGTCATTGAGGGACGGCTGCGCACCGATGCCATCGTGGACGTGACGACCGGGACCCCGGCGGGCGTTCGTCTTCTGGCGTTCGATCAACGCACGATGCCGGTGCTGTCAGGTAAGGTGACCTATATTTCGCCCGACCGTCAGGTCGATAAAGCGACCGGAGAGCCCTATTACACCATCAGCGTGGAAGTCAGCGATGAGTCGCTGCGCGAAGCCGGCATCGAAGCATTACTGCCGGGAATGCCCGCCGAGCTTTATCTGAGAGCGGGAGACCGCACCGCGCTGTCGTATTTGATCGATCCGTTTACTCGCAGAATGAGCCGGGCCATAACGGATCGTTGAGGCAGGGGGTCTACGGCATGTGGGTCGGGTTTCCCCGTCTGATTTTCTCCTTCACGGCGGAAGGCGCTACGCTTTTCCGCCCTACGTGTCGGGACGGGCGAATGCGCATTCACGTGAAGAATATTGTCCACCGGGGCTGCGTAGCGGACGATTGTTGCGTTGCCGCACGATGTTCCCTGCTCCCGCCAGCGCTACCGCCTTACTTTCATTGATGCGCCCCTGCGACCGCGCATCGTACCGTTGTGCTCGGTGAGCGCGAGGGCTCGTCCGCTATGCCGCCTTCAAACCGTCCAAACGCATGCCAGATCCGCATGCCGGAAGTCCTTGCGCGACGCAGAGCGAACTGCAACTGGGGTCACTATAATTCCATTCATTTACCGGAAATACAAGACCGGTAGGATGCATTAGGCAGTCGCGCGCACAATCCATTCATACAAGAGGAGAAAACCATGGCCACACCAATCATTACCGTTGACGATATCGTAGTCAGTGAAGCCAATGCTATGGCGACTTTTACGTTGCGATTGAGCGAGACATCGCTGTCGAATGTGTCGGTGACCGCGACAACGTTCAACGGAACGGCCGCCAATGGATCCGACTACACCGCCATCAACCAAGTAGTAACGTGGACTCAAGGTCAGACGGTAAAAACCGTACAAGTCTCCCTCATTAATAATCTGACGATCGAGGGACTGGAAAACTTTTCCCTAAACCTTAGTGCTCCGGTGGGAGGAATCATCGGCGGGAAGGGTTTTGCGTGGGCGACGATTGTGGACAACGACGCGGTGGCGGGGACGCCGGCGGCGCGGGTGAGCGATGCGGTGGTGGACGAGGCGGACGGTCGGGTGAGCTTTGTGGTGAGCTTGGACAAGCCCAGTGCGGGGGCGGTGACGCTCAACTACGCGACCTCGAACGGGACGGCATTGGCGGGGACGGATTACGTGGCGAACACGGGGACGTTGATCTTTGCCGCGGGGGAGACCGCGAAGACGGTGACGGTGGATCTGATCAATGACGCGACGCAAGAAGGCGATGAGCGCTTCAACCTGATCTTGTCCGCGCCCACCGGGGCGACGATTCTGGACGGGACGGGGACAGCGACGATGGTGGCCAACGATGCACCCGTGGTGGGCACCCCGGTGGTGACGGTGGACGACCTGGTGGTGAGCGAGGCGGACAACTTTGCGGAGTTTGTGGTGCGGTTGAGTGCGCCCTCGGCGGGTGTGGTGACGGTGAACTACCAGATGTTCAACAACACCGCGGCCAATGGATCGGACTACAGTGCATTTAGCGGGGTCTTGAGATTCGAGGCGGGGGAGACGGCGAAGGTCGTGAAGGTGCCGGTGCTGAATATTAGCGGGTTGGAAGAGACGGAGAACTTTAGTTTTGACCTGACGTCGGCCACGGGTGCGAGCATCGGTGGGAAGGGTTTTGCGTGGGCGACGATTGTGGACAACGACGCGGTGGCGGGGACACCGGCGGCGCGGGTGAGCGATGCGGTGGTGGACGAGGCGGACGGTCGGGTGAGCTTTGTGGTGAGCTTGGACAAGCCCAGTGCGGGGGCGGTGACGCTCAACTACGCGACC
>JANNFC010000074.1:0-10920 GCA_031379405.1 Betaproteobacteria bacterium
TCCGGGAGCTTGCTCCAATCCGGCCTGCGCCAAAGGGCCGTCACCAGAATGGCTACCCAGACCCCCACGCCAATGAACGGAAAGTGATTTGCCAGCTCGTTGAAACGGCTGTTCACTACCACGTTGACCGCGATGGCGGCCAATAGGATGATCAGCACGATGGCAACTCGGGACCAATCGACTTCAGTCCCTTTCTTAGAGTCGGCGGCGATGGGACAATAGTTGTGCTGTTGCCGGGCGGCGATCACGCCGAATACCATAAAGGCCGCACCCGCTGCCACGTAGGCGTGCAAGACGTCGAGTGGGTTCACGCCCGCGATCCACATCATGGTAGTCGTGGTGTCCCCGACTACGCTACCAGAACCGCCGGCATTCGATGCCGCGACGATAGCCACGACATAACCCACGTGCACCCGCTTGAATACGCTCAGCGCGACCGTTCCACCGATCAAGGCGGCGGCGATGTTGTCCAGAAAGGCAGAAAGCACCGCTACCAGGGCCAATAGCACCAGCGGGCCCGTCCAGTCGTCGGGAAGAATCGCGGGCAACGCATCGGGCACTTTGCTTTCCTGGAAATGCTCGGCCAGCAGCGCGAATCCCGTCAGCAGCGCCAGCAGGTTGGTCAGGATCACCCACTCTTGCGACAAGTGGCCAACGAATCCTTCCAGCCCAGGGCCTTGTTTGAATCCGGTGACGCCGAGCTTGTACGCCACAATGACCAGCATCCCGCCGATGGCGATGTGAAAAGCTCGCTGATGAAAGAAGGCGACGCCCAGCAACGTGGCTGCAAACAGAATGAAATCGAGCGGGATGCCCAGGACCGACGGTCCGGTGCCCGGCGTGTGTGCCGACACGATGAGTGAAGTAACTTCGAACAAGGCCCGCCCTCCCGCTTGAAAAAGGCGGGAGTGTACAGACTTATGGCCTCGGCTAGTTCAACGCCCAAAGCTCCGTTTGTTGGCGAACGACCTCCTGCAGCGAGCGACCTCGCTGCATCCGGTCTCGAATCCAAGCGGCATCGCTGCGCTTGAGCAGGGCGGCTTCTTGTAGCCGCATCAACGCGTCCTTGGTGTCCGCATCCGAGGGTGCGAGCAGCGGGGTAATGGTATGGCGAATGTCGTCGGCCAAGGGAACGGGCGTGCGCTTCTGGGCATCGATGATCTGCGCATCGAATCCGAAGCGGCTGGCGAGAAACCTGTTGTAGCGATACACCAGGTAAGTATCCTCGCTGATAGGAGGTGCATTCGCCGTGAGGTGGCGTGCAAGGGCCTGCGCGTAGATCGCCAGATCGGCGGCGCGCCGCAACGTAAGCGGCGTGTCGAAAATGCGAATCTCCACCGTTCCGAACTCGGGTTTGGGGCGAATATCCCAGTAGAAATCCTTCATGCTTTCCACTACTCCGAGACTGCGCAAGCGCTCGAAGTGTGCGTTGAACGCTTCCCACCCTTGCAGATCCGGCAGGTGGCCGCTTAACGGAAAGGCACTCACCACATTGAGCCGCGAGGACTCGAAGCGTGTATCGACGCCCTGATAGTAGGGAGAAGATGCCGAGAGTGCGATGAAGTGCGGTATGTAGCGCGCAAGCTGGTGACACAGGGCGATGGCTTCATCGCCACTTTCGCACCCCAAGTGAACATGCTGCCCGAAGACGGTGAACTGCTTGGCCAGGTAGCCGTAGAGTTCGTGCACTTTATGAAAGCGTTGCGTTGGGTAGACGCGCAGGTCGCTCCACTGCTGGAAAGGGTGGGCGCCCCCGCCGCATAGGCCAACGTTGATGCGCATGGCGGACTTCACCATCACTTCGCGCATGACTTCCAGTTCTTGCCACAGACTCGAACCATTGGCGTGAATGGAAGTGCTGATCTCGATCATGCTTTCGGTGATCTCCGGCTTGATCTCCCATCCAGCGGCTTTCTTCTTGGCGATGGCCAGCACATCGCCCGCCGCGCCGACCAGATCGTAGTCGCGCCGGTCGACCAGTTGCAGTTCCAGTTCGACTCCAAGCGTGAGGGGTTGCGAACGGGTGAATTCAAGGTTCATGCGCCCACTCGCTCTTCCCCCGCTATCCAAAGGGCCGCCCTAACCGCCAGCGGACCAAGCAGTTCCATATACAGCACCGCGCAGAGCACAGTGCCTGCCCCAGCTCCGGGTAGAGGTTGTCGAGGGATTCGGTCATCACCACCGCGATGGCGGACATGGGCCAGAGGGCAATGCCCAGCAAACCCACCAGGACATAGCCCGTGATGCGAGGCAAGTCCATGCGCCTGTGAACGAGTTCCCCCCGCCGATGCCCAGCGCGAGGATCAGGCCGAATTGCGTGATGCCACTGAGATTCAACGGTAAGTTAGGCAGGAAGTCCATTGGGCGCTTTTCCCGAGATTGCTCGGGAACGTAGACAAACAAGCGAGCCTACTCGCCGGCAACTGACATCATGCGCGCTGCGCTTGCAAAATGCACGATGCGTCGCCTTATGCAAACAGCATGGACGATCCGGGTTTGGAACAATGGGGCGCGCAGAAAGTTTGCGCCAGCGTACTAGTCTTGCACCCACACGATGTGAACACGGTACGGGCCGTGAATACCCAGGACCATTGTCATTTCGATATCGGCCGTGCGCGACGGACCCGATATGAAGGACACTTGCCTTGGCAGCTTGCCACGCTCTTTGCGCACAAGGTCCCAAGCGTCTTCCATGGATGCGACCAACCTGGATCGCGGCACGATGGCAATGTGCGTATCGGGAAGCAAACTGTTGGTGAGCGGCGTGGGCGCTCCGGAAAGCGACATCAACGTTCCCGTTTCTGCGATGGCGCAGAAGCAACCTGTGATGCCGGTCTTGTCATCACCATGGGCGGAGCGGAATTGCAGGTCCAGACCAGCTTCCTTCCACGGCAGATCGATCAAGCTCTGCCAACAGGAAGCCACGTTGGGAAGGGAATAGGCTTGCAGGTACTTCGCCACGGCGGCGGGCACGGCCTCCATGGATGCCACCTCATCGACCGTGCTGGATAAGCCGATGCAGCGCTCCTTGAAACGCACGACGCAATCCCATTCCATGCGAGGCATAGGTCCGCGGGGATGCGCGGACAAGTTGGTCCGCGTGGCCGCCGCTCGATTTGAATCTTGCGATGAGGATGCACCGAGGGCAGATCGTACGCGACGCAGGATGTTCTCCCGTGCGCTCATGGTCTGCGCTCGGCGTAGAGTTCGCGGAAGGTTTTGCCCTTCGGTGCCGGCATGTCGCGACCTTTGGTCCAGCCGCCTCCGGGAAGACGATGCAGCAGTCCTGTCGAACCGCCCATCCATTTGCCCACGCGCGCAGCGAGTTTAAAGAACAACGAATACAGCCCCGGATGACTGGCAGTGAAAGTCCACAACTTCAGGCCTAACCTTTCCTGCCATGGGCGCAAGCCCTTCTCCACTTGCTGTTGGCGTAGCTTGCGCATCAGATCGGGAAGCGGGATCTTTACCGGGCACACGACGCCACATTGATTGCAGAAAGTGGCGGCGTTGGGCAAATCGATCGCTTTCTCCAAACCGACATAGGCCGGCGTCAATACCGAACCGATGGGACCAGGGTAAACCCAGCCGTAGGGATGGCCACCGATATTTTGATAGACGGGGCAGTGATTCATGCACGCGCCACAACGGATGCAGCGCAGCGCTTCGCGCAATTCGGAACCGAGCACGCGCGAGCGACCCGCGTCCACGATGACGATATGAAACTCTTCCGGTCCATCCAGATCGCCCGGTCGCTTAGGCCCAGTGGTGAAGGTAATGTAGTTACTGATGGGTTGCGCGGTGGCGGAGCGCGTCAGCAAACGCAACAGCATGCAAACATCTTCCAATGTCGGTGCAATCTTCTCAATGCCGGCGATGGCCACGTGCACACGCGGCATGGTCGTGGTCATGCGGCCATTGCCCTCGTTGGTCACGATGACCGTGGTACCGGTTTCTGCCACCAGGAAGTTGGCACCCGTAATGCCCATGTCCGCGTCCAGGAAGTGCGGGCGCAGCATCATGCGCGCTTCGCGCGTCAACTCTCCGATGTCGGTTTTGCGCGGCAGCTTGTGCTTGGCGTGAAACAGATCGGAGATTTCTTCCTTAGACTTGTGCACGGCCGGCGCGATGATATGTGACGGGACATCGCCAGATTGTTCGATGATGTACTCGCCCAAATCCGTTTCGCGGACCTCGATACCCGACTTGATCAGGAAGTGATTCAGCCCACTCTCTTCACCCAGCATGGATTTGGATTTGATGATCTTGCGCACTTTGGCCTGCTGCGCGATTTGCAGCACCAGTTCGTTCATCTGCTGGGAGTTCTCGGCCCAGTGCACCTTTGCACCGTTGGCGAGGGCATTGCGCTCGAATTCTTCTAGATAAATATCGAGATGGCTGAGCGCGTGATCGCGCAGTTGCTTGCCGGCCTCGCGTAGATCTTCAAAATTGCCAACCTCGGCGGCCGCTTTTGTGCGCCCCACGACCATGCGGTCGCGCAATCCCGAGAGGGATTTGCGCAGATGCGGATCTTCCAGTTTGAGAGCGGCGGTGGCCTTGAAATTCTGCGAGGTAATTTGCATGCTCAGTCCGTCATACCGGCCAGTACTTCGGCAATGTGCAGCACTTTCGTCCGGTGATCACCGCGGCGGCGCAGGCGCCCTTCGATGTTGAGCATGCAACCCAAATCGCCCAGCACCAACGCATCGGCACCAGTCGCCGTGACGTCATCGCATTTTTGATCGGCGATGCGGGCGGAGATGTCACCATACTTCAGCGAGAACGTGCCGCCGAATCCGCAGCATTGCTCCGGTGTGGTCATTTCCTTGAGTACGAGGTTCGGAATTTTAGCCAGCAGAGTTCGGGGTTGTTGCTTGACACCCAACTCACGCAATCCGGAGCAGGAGTCGTGATAGGTGACGGCGGCGGGAAATCGTCCCGGCACTTTGTCCAACTTCGCGATGCTGATCAGAAAATCGGTGAGTTCGTAGGTGCGGCCCACCAACGTGTCCACGTCCTTGGCCAGCTCGGGAAACGCTGCGAGCAACTCTGGGTAGTGGACCTTGATCATGCCTGCGCAAGATCCGGATGGCACGACGACATAGTCACAGCCTTTGAACTCGCCAAGTACCTTCTTGGCAAGGGTCTGCCCCGACCATCGATCTCCGGAGTTATAGCCGGGCTGGCCACAGCAAGTCTGGGTCAAGGGCACGACAACTTGGTAGCCCGCGGACTCGAGGAGTTTAAGTGCGGCGAAGCCGATGCGAGGCCGCATCAGATCGGCCAGACAAGTTACGAATAATCCAACTTTCATCGGGAAAAGCTCAGTTACGCTTGAATAAAAGAGACTTCGCGGGCGGGGTATTGACCCCTCCCTTGGCCAAGGGAGGCTAGCAGATGGGGCTAATGAAAATCAAATGCGGAAAAGCAAATGGGGCCGCGAGGCCCCACTATGCTCGGCTATCGTAACGAACCTAAGCCGGCGAATCCGGAAACGTGGCAGACACTAACCCATCCGGTTGCGGAATCCGCGGGCGGGAACGCCCTCCAACCAGCGCTTGATGCGGTTGGCATCACCCAGACGGGTCATTTTGCCCCAGGAGTCGAGCAATACGATGATCACGGGTCGGGCGCCGATGGTGGCCTGCATGACTAGGCAGCGGCCGGCTTCCGAAATGTACCCGGTCTTGGACAACCCTATATCCCAACTGCCGGCTCGCACCAGGCTATTGGAGTTGCGGAATTCCACCAGACGGGTGCGATGGCGGCGGGGGGACTCCATCTCCACTTCATAGGACTCCGACGTCGTGAAATGCCGGATAAGGGGGTACTGATAGCTGGCGTTGACCATAATGGCGAGGTCGTGCGCCGTGGAGACGTTACCGGGATTCAGGCCGGAGGCATCGAGGAAACGCGTGTCACGCATCCCCAGGGAGAGCGCTTTGCGGTTCATTGCCTCCACGAAGGCCAGGTCACCACCGGGATACACGCGCCCCAACGCGGAAGCCGCTCGATTTTCCGAGGCCATTAAGGCCAGCTTCAGCAACTCTCTGCGCGTCAAAATGGTGCCCACCTGCAAACGCGAACGGGTCCCCTTGAGGGTATCCACGTCGCCGTAGGCGATGCGAATCTGCTGATCCAGTTGTAAACGCGCGTCCAGGACGACCATGGCGGTCATCAACTTGGTAATGGAAGCGATAGGTTGGACAGATTGGGTATTTTTGGCGTAGAGCAACTGCCCTTTGTCCTGGTCGATCACCATGGCGGCGGCGGAGGCCAGATGAAGATCCGCGCTGCGGGCCAAGGTGCTTTGATCCAAGGAATCGTAGGCGGCCTGTTTGGTACCGGCCAACAACGATTTATTGGCAAACTCCGCCGCGGAAGGCGTATCGGCGTTGGCATCCAGCCCATGCCCCGGAGCCAGCATTGTCTTGGCCGGATCGAGGGCCGACGAAATCACCGCCAGTACCGAATCGAAGGTATCCGCCTGGGCGGGGAGCCCGACGGCCAAACCTGTCAGTAGAACAAACTTCCTCAACATAAGATCCTAACCCTTTTTCCTTTTACCGATGCTGCTGCTCGGCACTCTGGCTCAGACGAGCCACTACCGTGCCTTTTCCGATTCAAGGGAATTTCCGCCGCGCCTTTGGCACTTACCTGGGGCGGGTGTTCCTGGCGCTTTTGCAAGGAAGTGGGGAAAGTAACAAAAATCAGGTACTAAGGCAACGGACTTAATCACGATTACGACCATCGGCCGACGCGGCCTCACGGATCGGGTAGTTTACGGACTCACGCTAGGCTCTGCGCGGCGTCGACAGTTCGGCAATTCCTGGCGAGCTAGGAATCACGGCAGGATCGGCGGCATCTTTAGCCGCCGGCCAACCCTCATGAAGGGACTTCGGCCATGGCTAGGTTAATGCCTTCTTTGGCCTCTTCTCTTTGCTGCAGCGCCCACATCTGGGCATAGGCCCCGTTACGCGCCAGTAATTGCTCGTGGGTGCCACGCTCGATCACCCGGCCTTGATCCATCACCAGAATCTGATCGCAATCGACGATAGTCGACAGCCGGTGAGCGATCACCAACGTGGTGCGCTGACGTGCGATGCGTTGCAATTCATCCTGAATAGCCTGCTCGGACTTCGAATCCAGGGCGGAAGTGGCCTCGTCGAAGACGAATATGCTCGGATTCTTGAGAATCGCCCGGGCGATTGCCACACGCTGTTTCTCACCACCCGATAGTTTGAGGCCGCGTTCTCCCACGTTGGACTCATATCCATCGGGCAAGCGCTGGATAAAGTCGTGGATGTGGGCAGACTGGGCGGCTGCGATGACTTCGTCCTTGCTGGCATCGGGCCGGCCATAGGCAATGTTGTAGAAGATTGTGTCGTTGAACAGCACGGTGTCCTGGGGAACGATGCCCAGACTTGCCCGCAAGCTCTTTTGCGTCACCTCGCGAATGTCTTTGCCATTGATACTGATGGTCCCGTCGCTGACGTCGTAGAAGCGAAATAATAGCCGCGCCAGAGTGGACTTACCCGATCCGCTATGCCCGACGACGGCCACGCTCTTGCCCGCGGGAATCTCGAAGCTCACGTCGAACAGGATTTGTCGGCGGCTTTCGTAGCTGAAATTTACCGATTCGAATCGCACATAGGCCGAATCGCCGCGAAGCGCCTCCGCTCCGGGGCTGTCCTGCACCTCCATGTTCTCGTCCAGCAAGCGGAACATCTTCTCCATATCCGCCAGCGCGTGGCGAATCTCGCGGTAGACGAATCCGAGGAAGTTGAGCGGCATGTAGAGCTGAATCATGAATGCGTTGACCAACACCAGATCTCCGAGCGTCATACTGCCTTTTACAACGCCGTCAGCGGCCAGCACCATCAACGCAGTCACGCCCACGGCGATGATCGACGCTTGCCCCGCGTTCAACGCGGCCAAGGACGTTTGGCTGCGCACGGCAGCGGTCTCCCATGTTTCAAGATTGCGGTCGTAGCGCTTGGCCTCGAATGCTTCGTTGCCGAAGTACTTCACGGTCTCGTAGTTCAGCAAACTGTCGATGGCCTTGGTATTGGCCTTGGAATCACTTTCGTTCATGGCACGGCGAAACTCCATGCGCCACTCGGTAATGGTGAGCGTGAATGCGATGTAGAGCGCCAGCGTGGTAAACGTCACCACGGCGAACAGGTAGTGGTACTTGGCGATCAAGATCCCTGCTACCAGGGCGATCTCCACCAACGTGGGCAGAATATTGAACACCATGAAGTTGAGAAGGAACGAAATTCCTCGACTGCCCCGTTCAATATCGCGTGACACGCCTCCGGTGTGCCGCTCCAAATGAAACCGCAGAGAAAGTGAGTGCAGATGCTGAAATACCCGCATGGCCACGCGACGGATGGAGCGCTGCGTCACTTTGGCGAAAATCGCATCGCGCAATTCGCCGAATGCTGAAGCAAACATGCGCAGCACACCGTAAACCGCCAGTAACGCGATCGGTAACACCAGCACGCTATTGGCCACACTCAGATCATCAACGATACCCTTTATCACCAGTGGAACACTGACGTTAGCGAACTTGGCCAACACCAAGCACGCCAGTGCCAAGAAGACGCGGCCCTTGAATTCCGCAAGATAGGGAAGCAAGCCGCGGATGGTCTTCCAGTCGTTGCGGCGGCGTGTTAGGGGCTGGCCGCTATCGGAGGGGCGCATGGATGAGTGGTCATTGGGTTTGAAGCCTGGATTCTATCCGCCACACGATACGCCTAGAATGAACCAATCGCCCTCGGCAAGGAAGACAGATGTCGACAAGCTTCTACCTTAACGATATGACTTGGTTAGAAGCGGAACAGGTACTCACCCTAGACGCGGTGGTGCTCATACCGCTGGGCGCCGGTGCCAAAGAACACGGTCCGCACTTGCGGCTGGACAACGATGCCCGCATGGCGGACTACTTCGCACGCCGCGTCGCGGACGTATGCGATGTGATCATAACGCCAACGGTCACGTTCAGTTATTATCCTGCTTTCGTCGAGTATCCCGGATCCATTCATCTGAGATTGGAAACCGCGCGAGACATGTTGCTCGATATCTGCCGGAGTCTTGCGCGCTTCGGCCCGCGGAGGTTCTACGTTCTCAATACCGGCGTATCCACGTTGCGGGCGCTCGATCCCGCATCGGTCCTGTTGCAAAGCGAAGGAATCACGCTGCACTACACCAACGTTATTAGCGTCGGGGGAACGCGTGCCCGCTCGGTAGAGCAACAAGAAGGCGGCACACACGCTGATGAGATAGAGACCTCGATGATGCTCTACATGGACGCTACCCGTGTAGACATGAAGAAAGCCGTGCGTGACTTTCACCCAGGCAAGGGACCTCTTACTCGCAATGGCGACGGCGAAGGTGTCTACTCCGCTTCCGGCGTATATGGCGACGCCACGCTCGCCACTCAAAAGAAAGGACGCATCGTGGTCGAAGCAATGCTGGCCGGAATACTTAATGACATCGAACAGTTGCGCATGCTATCGATGTAAGTTGCCGCCTATAATGCGTCCGTCCTTCAATTTGGAATCGGCCTCATCCATGCATCTTATTCGCAAGCAACGTGGCGCTGCGGCCATCGTTTGGCTGCTCGGCATCATCATCGTTTCCGGTCTCGCGTTCGGCCTTTATGTCTGGCTCATGCTGACATGGAGTTATTCCGAGGGCGAGCGTGCCGGTTGGA
Source organism: Betaproteobacteria bacterium (assembly GCA_031379405.1). Classification (GTDB taxonomy): domain Bacteria; phylum Pseudomonadota; class Gammaproteobacteria; order Burkholderiales; family SHXO01; genus SHXO01. Next base: position 9,719 of record JANNFC010000074.1, read on the forward strand.
TACAGAAGCTGTCGAAAAAAGGTTGGTTGTGTAAGACGTGGGAAGGCGAGATGGCCATGGTCTCCCTGCCCGGATCGCTACCCGAGAAGTTCGCATTCACCGTATACGACAACGCGGTCGCGGACCAAATCAATGGCGTTATCGGCAAGCGCGTGGCCCTGCACTATGAGGAGCATATCGGACTGCCCACATCTTGTTTCGGCGATACTCGCCATTTCGTCAAAGGCGTGAAGAGCATCGAGGAATCACCCGCGCCCCTGCCGGTCAATCCACCTCCCGCCGCGGTGCCGCAGCCATCCGCCCCAGCCGCGACGCCCGAACTCGCTCCCACCCAACCCAAACAATAACTATTCGCCGTGAGTACCATCAATTCCATCCGCTCCGATTTGTATCGCATCGCATTGCCCACCACCCTTTCCGATAGCACACACGGAGACATGACGCATTTCGAGTTGGTGACCGCGCGCGTTCAAGACGACGAGGGTGTTGAAGGAATCGGGTATACCGTGACAACAGGCTGCAATGGCGCCGCCATTCACGCTACGATCGAGCGCGAACTCGCCCCTCGCATTGGCGGGCTGCGCTCGGATCTCACCGAGGCGTTGTGGCAAAAAATGTGGTGGGCCACGCACTACGGCGGTCGCGGCGGAGCGGCAGCCTTCGCCATTTCCGCCATCGATATCGCCTTGTGGGATCTTAAAGCGCGCAAATTCGGCGTGCCACTTTGGACACTTTTGGGCGGGTTCGATCCGAAGGTGCCCTGTTATGCCGGTGGGATCGATCTTTACTTCACACTCGACAAATTGCTTGCGCAAACCGACGAGAACCTGAAGCGCGGCTTCCGTGCCATTAAGATGAAGGTCGGACGGCCGCTGCTTTCGGAAGACGTGGCCCGCGTGCAAGCCATGCGCGCGCACTTGGGCGCTGACTTTCCTTTGATGGTGGATGCCAATATGAAATGGTCGCCCGATGAGGCCATCCGCGCGGCACGGGCATTTCAGGCATATGACGTTTATTGGTTGGAGGAACCCACCATTCCCGATGACGTCGCGGGGCACGCGCGCGTCGTGCGCGAAGGCGGACTTCCTGTCGCCACCGGCGAAAACTTGCGTACGCTCTACGAATTCGCGCAGATGATCCACGCCGGCGCCGTGACCTTTCCCGAACCCGATGTCACCGTGTGTGGCGGCATCACGGGCTTC
>JANNFC010000596.1:0-8345 GCA_031379405.1 Betaproteobacteria bacterium
AAATTCCATGGCGCGATACTTTATCAGGAGTTGGTGATATGAGTGCGCCTAACGTATTGTAGGCCCCCTAAAGGTGTTCAAAACAGCACCTTCGGGGTGTTTAAAAACACCCCATTATGGTGTATAAATAGCCAAGGTAAAACGGAACCCATTAATTTCCCTATACTTTTCCAATAAGGTGTGGAAAATGACACCAGATCCTACGCCACAGCACGACGAGGCGGATCATAAACCTGGCCGCCTCTTGCAGCAACTGCGAGACCGGATTCGGGTAAAGCACTATAGTATTCGAACAGAAGAGGCATACGTCGACTGGTCCCGTCGCTTTATCCGGTTCCATGGTCTTCGGCATCCGCGAGACATGGGGGCACGCGAGGTTGAGGCTTTCTTAACGCATCTTGCCGTGGAAGGACGGGTATCGTCGTCGACACAAGGACAGGCCAGAAGTGCCTTGATGTTTCTGTACAAGGAGGTTCTGGGTTGCGAGATGCCCTGGCTCGATGGGGTGGTTCAGGCCAAAGTCTCCCGACGACTGCCGGTTGTCCTTACCGAGGCAGAGGTTCGTGATCTGCTTCAACAAATGAAGGGTACTCCTGCGCTTGTGGCGCGGCTGTTGTACGGATCGGGAATGCGGCTACTGGAATGCTTGCGTTTGCGGGTAAAGGACGTCGATTTTTCCCGGCGAGAAATTCTAATCAGGGATGGCAAAGGCGCCAAAGATCGAGTAACGATGCTGCCGGAAAGCCTGATGGCTTCTCTCGCGCGTCATGTGCAACGCACCAAAGACTTGCATATTGAAGACCTTTCGGGCGGGACCGGTGAGGTTTACCTTCCGTATGCCCTGGATCGAAAGTATCCCAACGCTGGCCGACTTTGGATGTGGCAGTACATTTTTGTTTCCTCGAAGATCTCAAAGGATCCCCGATCGGGCACGATGCGGCGGCATCACATCGACGAAAAATCTATTCAGCGCGCAATGCAGATTGCGCTGCGCGCGGCAGGTATACAGAAGCCAGCTACGCCTCATAGCTTGAGGCACTCCTTCGCGACGCATCTCCTCCAGCGGGGATACGATATTCGCACGGTGCAGGAATTGCTGGGCCACAGCGACGTGAGTACAACGATGATCTACACCCACGTACTCAATCGCGGTGGCAGAGGCGTTCGCAGTCCCTTGGATCCCTTGTAGAAGTGCTCAAATAGTTCGATCGGTATTACCGTGCATCCGGCGCCGACTCCGTTTTCCGTTTGTACTGTTTTTCCAGCAGGTGCTTGGCTCTTTGGCTTCCGTTATTGGCCGCGAGTACCAACCACTGCGCGGCAACCTGTATGTCCTTAGCGATGCCGTCGGCGCGCGGGTCATGCAGGATTCCCAGATTGAGCTGCGCTTGTGCGTCACGCTGGTCGGCGGCCAGCTTGAACCACTTTACGGCCTGTTCCAGGTTGCGCTCCACACCGAGCGCCTTGTCGTACATGACGCCCATCTGGTAGAGCGCGTCGCGCTCGCCTTGCGCGGCGGACAATTCCAACCACTTGCGCGCGGCACGATAGTCTTTTAGGTCCTTGGCATTAATATAGATATCCGCCAGCAAGAATGCCGCGCGACTGTCTCCGCTTTCCGCTCGCGGTTGCAGCATCGACAGTGCGCCTTGCATGTCATTTGAGGAGATGAATTTACCCACTTCTTCAGACTGCTGTTTGCTGATGCGAGGCAGAAACTTGATGCTGTTCATCATGCGATCGGCTACCGGGAACAGTTGTAACGCCATGGAATCGGCGCCAGTGAGGTCGGAAACGCCAATGTCTACGAGCTGCCGGGGATTGATCGGATTCGCGCAACTGATTCCCTGAATGTAGAGATGACTAAACTGCTGGTCTTTCTTCGCATCGGCCTTGATGGAATATTGGCTGCACCAGTAGCCATTGATCTGTTTCGGCGATTCTTTACGCTGGGTGATGGAATATTCCTCGAGGTCGATCAATATCGGCCTGTTCTTGTTTAGTTGAGCAACGAGTTCCTCCGCACTATTCACCGTCTCTGAGATGGGCGCGGCGAGGACGTTTATGCCGTAGACGTGTGTAGCGTCGTCGGAGTTCTTGCCCAGGGCAGCGGTGTTGCCGGTGCGGAAAAAACTGACCCATCCTTCGTCGGCGGGGACGTTTACCGAGAAGCCCGAGAATACCCAGGGTGTGTCGGGGTTCAAGATGGGATTAGGAAGGGGTTCCTCGGCGGCGCGGACGTGGATCGTGTGCGTGAGGAGTAGCGTGCAGAGCAAACTGCGGAGAACGTTGGGCATCGAGTTGATTCCTATTTGCGGGCCGCTGGGCGCCGTCGGATTGGGAAGGCGATGGTACACGAGCGCGATGCGGAGAATGGAGTGCTCCTTGTGCGACATCAGCCAACGCAGGCCGGTGTTCGCGCTAAGACGGCGGTACTGGAACGACTTCTACCGCACCTTCCCATGCGCGCTCCTTGGTATCAATGATGACGGCTTTCAACTCGCCCGCTGTCTTTGGTACGAAGTGAAAGCGAAAGTTGGGGTTCTCGCTGATGGAAAAATCCACGTCCGCGGACAAGATGAGCTTGCCGGCATAGGTGACGTTGACGGTGCGTACGTAGTACGCGGGTATGAAAAGTTGCGTGACTTGATCCTTGGCGAGGCCCGACGTATTCGGGTGATGAATCATTAATTGCGCGACGCTGGATTCTCCGATCTTAACCTTGTCTTCGGTTCGAATGCGCACGCGCGCTTTGAAGTTTTCGAAGTCGGGCGCCGTGCCCGTTGGTGATGAGCAGCCTCCCGCGGCTTTGATGTAGCGCACGACCATATAGGTAGTGCCGTCATTCAACTGCGCCACCGCTCGCATGTGTGAGTATTCCTCCACCCTGACTCTGGTTTCGATTTCGGCACTGCCGCTCTCCGGTGTAAAGGTGAAGATGCCGGCGATGGGTGAAGGATTTTTATCGATGATGAGATAGAGTTTCTCGACATAGCGCTGCGCCGATGGCGGCAGCCGCGTGGAGATGGTGACCGGTACGGTGGCAGCATCCTGCGCGCGATGGGGTGCGCGCAGGGTGAGGATTTCGCCGTTGAGGTCGGGCTGGATGGCGTGATCGCGGAAGAAGCTGCTCTTTACCTTTTGCCAGACCTCGGAGTTCTCGCCTTCGAGATCTTCGGCGGACCGTGCACTGGAAATATGTAGCAGCAAAACAAGGGCAAGAATCAGCGGGCGCAACATGGCGGCTCCTAGGGAGAGATCAAGCAGGCTTTGTAGGCTTTGGCCAGCGAGGCTCGGAATCGCTTGGCCTGATCGCGTGTTTCGTCGCCGCGTGTCGCATTGCCGCGTTCCCCCGCGATAGTGACAGCGTTGGCGGCGGTAGCTGCGTCCGTGTACTGCGCGTAGGGAATGTCTTCTGCGAGCGCATCGATGGCACAGGAACACTTGTAGATCATCTCCTGGCGCTGCCGGTCCGGGTGCGCGCGAACGCAATCCTCGACGAAAAGCACGCGGTCGAGGGTCGGGTAGTCGGTGATCTGTGCGAAGGCAGCCGGATTGACGAACATCAATAACACGGCGATTCTCAACCAAGTGAACCGTGCTCTCATTTGTCCGCTCCGCTGAAGATGAGGCTTTCTTCCATCAGTGGTGCATCAGCGCCGCGCTTCACGACCGTGCGCAATTCGTAGACCCCACCCGGCACCCGGTCGGAGACGATGAAGCTATACGTCTTGCCGGCGTAACGTTCGAAGCGCGGCTTCATCGGATCGTCCAAGTAGGGCGTGATGCGAATGCGCCAGGCGGGAAGGTTTTCTCCCGATACGTCGATGGTGGTCTGGTCGACCTTGGCCGATTCAGCCAATGCCATGCGCACGCGTTTTCGAAAATAGTTGGCTTGACCCTTGGTCAGGCGCTGCATCTCTCGCACGTCACGCTCCAGGAAGGAGAGAATCACGGGGTTGCCCTTGGCACTTTCCACCGCGGGCAGGTTGACCGCGCGTTCGCCGGTGAGGAATTCCACTTGGGTTTGACGGCCTCCGGCTTGGGTCTTTTTGCCGAGCTTGACTTGGACCTGATCGGAGATCTGGCTTTCCAGTGAACCTGAGCGCTGGAAAGTGTACTTCAGCGCCTTGGCATTGCCGACGTTGGCGAGATGGTTGTCGAGGAACAGGTGTTGCTCGGCGGCGGAAATGGGCTGATCGGCGTAGGACGCCTGGATTAATCCGAAGATGACAACGGCAATACTACATGGCAGAACAAGCTTCATTGGAGGTCTCGGTTGGCGGGGACTCCGCCGTAGGAGTTATTCGATGCGAAAGACAAGTTCCAAGTTCAATATCGATAGCGGAAAGCATTGTAATTATTCGCAGCGCCTCGTCACTGTCCCCCAATTGTGCCACCAACCTACCCAAGCTGAACAGGGCGGGAATAAAACCGGGGTCGAGCGCAAGCGCCTGCCTATAGGCGCTCGCCGCGCCACGAGCCTCGGTCAGCATCTCGAGGCTGGCGCCTCGATACCACCATGCTTCGGTATTGTTGGCGTCGCTTAGGAGCCAAGCATCGGACAGTACCAACAGGGTGCGCCAATCGGAGTCGATGACAAGACGATGCGCGCGCATAAAGTACGGCAATTCTTCCGGGCCGCGCTGCCAAAAGGCCAGGCCCTGTGTCACCGGTTGCACCTGAGGGAGACTTTCTCGCGTGGTGCTGGCATTGGACAGCCACTCAGTGGGCACGGAAAAATAGGACCGCCGGTCTCCCCGCAGGCGATAGGTGAGCAGGCCGATCAGATGGCCGGAGTCATCCATGAGAGCACCGCCGCTTGATCCCGAGGTGAACGCCGTGGTCGACTCGATCACCCAGGCGCCGTCGTGCTTGTGGAGGGCACGCACGATGCCGGTGCGAAATTGAAGTCCGGCACCGCCTTCGAAACCCATCGCCCACACCGCTTGACCCACACGCAGGGTATGGCTGCGAGTCAGCGCCAAGGCGGGCGTATTCAGTGCGGGAACATCCAGCACGCAGGTGTCATGATCGATATCGGCGGCCTGTCCCATGACTTGGAAGGACTCTCCGCGATAGATGACGACGATCTGCGCGCTGTGGCGCGTGACGTGACAACTGGTGGCGACGCGGTGAGGGGCAACCACGACTCCGGTACCGAAGAACGTTTGGTTGCGATGGTCGAAGGCTTGCACCTTGACCACGCTGGCCGCCCGTTGGATGACTTCGGCGCGGTCCGGTACCGCCCAGCCTGTGCTTGCAACACCCAACAATGCGCCCGTTGCCGCTGCTGAAAGCATCATCTTGTGGATGGCGTTCATGGTTACTGTCTCTTTTGGAATCCGTCGTAGATACAACTACGGCGCGCTCGGGCGGTTGCTTAGGACAACTCGCATCCTATGGCATCGGGTTGCCATCCTTGTCGATCAGCGGCACGCGGTACTGGCGGAGGATGTCGAGAATCTCTTTGTGGTTCTCGGTGATCAGGTTTTGTACCTTGGCCTTCCACGCCTTGTCCTCGTGCCGCACACCCATGGCAATCTGGAAATCCAGCATGCTGCCGGGCTTGGATTGCAGGGGAATCAACTTGAGCACTTTGGATTGAACGCGATGCGCGAAAAAGCCGGCAATGGGTCCCCAGACCAAGGCCGCGTCGATCTTCCCCGCGGCCAGATCGCGCTCGATGATTTCGCCCGGATACTGATCGGGATCCGCGTTCAGCGAAAGGTAGAGCACCGCTTGGTCGACAATACCGTTCTGCACCATCCACTGCGCGGCGGGGGATCGCGTATACACACCGATGCGCAATTTGCCCAAAGCCTCTTTGGGTAGCGCCAGGAACCCGGCTTCGGTTGTCACGCCCTTTGTCTCGCCACTGTCGGGGATGACTAAAGCGTAAACGGAACGGAAGTAGGGCAGAGTGGGCGATGCCTGGTCGTAGTTGTGCGGGATGCCCATGACCAGGTCGCAGCGATAGTTTTCTCCCGGCAACTTGAATCGCAAGGTGTTGCGAATGAAACCCATGCGCTGGGGAAAGGAAGTGTATTCCACCGTCCACCCCAGTTTCCTGGCGAACAGCTCGGCGATCTTGTTCTCGAAGCCTTCGGCCTTGGTGTTGGAGTAGGGGAGGTTGTTGGGATCCTGACAAACTTTGAGCACGCCATCGGGCATGTACTCTTCCTGCGCATGTGTGGCCGCCGCGCCCCATAGCGACCCCGCCACAAGCACAGCGACCCAGACGAAATACTGATTCCAATTGCGCATAACGACCTTCAAAAAATAAAGGTTTCCGCCACAGGCGGAAACCTACTTGATGGGTTGCACTTTCGCTTTGGTAATGTGACCGTTGGAGCGACCTTTGAGGTAGCGGTAGAGGTGATCGAGATTTTTCACCACTTGCTCGCTTTCTTTGAAGGCGGGCATGCCTTTCTCTAATCGGCCCTCTTTGACGGTCAGATGGAATTCTTCCTCGGTCAGTTTCTTCAAGCCTTCGATCAGCGAAGGGCCGACCATGCCTTCTTGATTCGCACCGTGGCAGCGGTCACAGGCCGCCGAACGCCAGGTGCGGAAACCGGTCATGGTGTTATCGTCGACCTGCACGCCATCGACGACCGTATAAAGCTCAGTCTTGACCTGTTCGGCGCCCAGCGCACCGGCGAAGGTCGTAAGGGATGCCGCAACCACCCATGCAAATAGATTCATCGAGTCACTCAACATTGAAAATGGGCGACACACAAAAAACTGGCACCCTGGAAATCCAGGATGCCAGTCCCATTTAGTGCTGCTGTACGGGTATTTAGTTCAGGCTGAAGACCGTCAGCGTGCCACCGAGGTCGGTGTACTGCTGAAGTTCCTTGTAGCCACCCACGGCGCCGAGGCCGTCGCTGTCTTTCTCAAGACCAGCCGCCATGCCGATACCGGCCCAGCCACCGATGCCTGAGTAGATGCCGACATACTGCTTGCCGGCGTGCATGTAGGTGAAGACGTTGCCGATGATGCCGGACGGGGTCTTGAACTTGAACAACTCGTTACCGTTCAGATCCACGGCCTTGAGGTAGCCTTCCAAGGTTCCGTAGAAAATCAGGTCACCGGCAGTTGCCAGCGCGCCGGACCATACGGAGAACTTCTCGGGCTTCGACCAGACGATCTTGCCGGTGCCGGCATCCCAGGCGATGAAGTTACCCATGCCGCCATGGCTGTTCGGCGAGGGGAACATCGAAAGCGTGGCGCCAACGTAGGGCTGGCCCGCAACGTAGTCCACTTTGAAGGGCTCGTAGTTCATGCACACGTGGTTGGTGGGCACGTAGAACAGCTTGGTCTTCGGATGGAAGGCAGCGGGCTGCTGGTCTTTCGAACCCAGGGCTGCCGGGCAAACACCTTTGGTGTCGACATCGGGACCGTTTTGCGCGGTGGAGTACTTGGACACCACTTGCGGACGGCCGGACTTCATATCGACATGGGTCGCCCAGTTGACGGTCGGGTCGTACTTCTCGGCCACCAGCAGTTCGCCCGTGACGCGGTCCAGCGTGTAGCCGAAACCGTTACGATCGAAGTGCACGACGGTCTTGCGGGTTTGTCCCTTGTGGGGAATGTCCGCCAGGATCATCTCGTTGATACCGTCGAAATCCCACTCATCGAACGGCGTCATCTGATAGACCCACTTGACCTTGCCGGAGTCCAGATCACGCGCCCAAATGGTCATCGACCACTTGTTGTCGCCAGGACGCTGGGAGGGGTTCCAGGTGGAGGGGTTGCCGGTACCGTAGTACATCAGATTGGTTTCGGCATCCCAACTGAACCAGCCCCAGGTGGTGCCGCCGCCGATTTTCCACTGATCGCCTTGCCAGGTCTTCAGGGAAGAATCTTTGCCCACAGGTGTTACTTTGCCATCTGCCCAGGTGGTAGTGGTGGCGGGGTCCATCAGCATTTCCGCATCGGGGCCGACGCTGTAACCACGCCATGCCAGCTTGCCGTCGGAGAGGTTGTAGGCGCTGATGTAGCCGCGCACGCCCCACTCGCCGCCGGAAATACCGGTGATGACTTTATTGCCGAAGATGTGCGGCGCGTTGGTGTTGACGGCGCCCAGCTTCGGGTCGCCGTTCTTGGTGCTCCACATCACTTTGCCGGTGACGGCGTTGAGTGCGACCAACATGCTGTCGGCCTGCTGCAGGATGACCTTGCCATCGGCGAACGCGACGCCACGGTTAACGGTGTCGCAGCACATTTGCGGAATAACGGCGGGATCTTGCTTGGGCTCGTACTTCCACTTGATCTTTTGCGTTGCAACATCTAACGCGAAGACCTTGTTGGGGAAGGCGGTGTGAACGTACATGCTGTCACCG
>JANNFC010000638.1:0-20356 GCA_031379405.1 Betaproteobacteria bacterium
GCCGATAAGGTCGAGAAAGCATTCGGTTGGTGCGCCGCCGGATTGGACTTCGCGGACGCGCTTCATATAGCCTTCAGCGGCTCTGCTGAGAGATTTGCCACCTTCGACGACAAGCTGGTCCGGCGGGCGAAGAAAATTCCAGAATTGTCAGTACAGGCGCTATGACTTCGACGCTTACAGATAGCTCGGCAGCCGTTGGCCACGCATTGACACCTTTGAACGACCCGTTCTCAGCGTGAGGAATTGATGCCCTCCACCCGTAAGCTTGCCGCGATACTGAGTGCCGACGTCTTTGGTTACTCGCGCATGATGGGCGAGGATGACCGCGCCACGGTGGAAGCCCTGAACGCTTGCAAGGACGCGATGAGGACTCTGGTAGCGGAGCACGGCGGGCGCGTGGTGGATTCTCCCGGCGACGAGATGCTCGCCGAATTCCCCAGTGCCCTCGAGGCGGTCAAGGCGGCGGTGGAAATTCAGCGCAACTTCGCCGAGGGTAACGCCATGCGTCCGGAGAGTCGCAAGATGCGCTGGCGCACCGGCATCAACTTGGGCGACGTGATGGAAGAGAACGGTGCGCTCTACGGTGACGGGGTGAACATCGCGGCGCGCCTTCAGTCCTTGGGACAACCGGGAGGTGTCTGTATCTCCGGAACCGTCTTCGACCAGGTCGACGGCAAGTTGCCCATCCAATTCGAGGCGGCGGGTGAGCAGGCGGTCAAGAACATCGCCAAACCGGTGCGGGTGTATCACTGGGTGCACGGCAAGGGGCTAAGCGTTCCGCCTGCCACCACCAAGCGATCCTCTTCTCGGCGCGGATTGGTTATTTCCGCTGCCGTCGCCGCCGCTGTAGTGGTTGGAGGGGTGGCCTGGCAGTCGATGCGCAAGCCCGTTTCACAACCCACCTTGACCGCCGCCGATCCGGTGCTAGCCATGCCTAGCGGTCCGACGGTTGCGGTGCTGCCCTTCGTGAACATGAGCGGTGACACCAGCCAGGAATACTTCAGCGATGGATTGACCGAGGATATCATCACCGAACTGGCCCGCTTCAAGGATTTGTATGTGCTTGCCCGCAACACGACCTATCAGTACAAAGGCCAGGCGGTGGACGTGCCGGTGATCGGTAAGAAACTTGGCGCGAAATATGTGTTGGAAGGCAGTGTGCGTAAATCAGTGGACCAGGTACGCATCACCGCGCAGTTGATCGATGTGCAAAACGGCGCACATGTTTGGACCGAGCGCTACGATCGTCCCGCGCAGGATATCTTCGCTGTACAGAAGGAGATCGCCGATCGTATTGCCGCAACGATCGGGGGCGGCCAATTCACCGCAATTACAATAGCTGGTCGACAGGCGGCCAGCCGCAAGGCGCCGACGCAACTCCAAGCTTATGACTACGTGCTCCTTGGCATCATGTTCGATGGATGGTGGACCAAGGCGGGATATCCCAAGGCCAAGGCTTACCTGGAAAAAGCTCTCGAACTCGATCCGGGTTATGCGAGAGCCAAACAAGAATACGCGTACTTAATGCTGTTAGGCTGGATCCTCGGATGGGAACCCACGCCCGCTCCGCCGGAAACACTCAAAAAGAACGCAATTCGCGCCCTTGAACTCGATCCGTCGGATCCCTGGAATCACCGGACGGCAGCGTTTGCGTACTTCTACGACCATCAATTGGCGGCCTTTGATCGCGAGGCGAAAACCGCTTTGGAGATGGCACCCAACAACGCCGAGCTATTGGGACAATTGGGATTTCTTTACGCCGCGAGCGGTCAATGGGCACACGGTATCGCAATGGCCACGAAGGGGCATAACCTGAACGCGGCATCCGCCGGGGGCTGGTACCACGCCGCCCTGTTTTACGACTTTTACCGACAGGGGAAGTATCGCGAGGCACTAGAGATCATCAAGCAACATCCCAATCAGGGCATCGTGGAGAATCAACAGAAATACGTGGCCGTATACGCCGAACTGGGTGACATGGAGTCGGCGCGCAAATATTGGAACAACTGTCTTGAATTGGATCCGAAGTGGTCCGCTAACCGGCTGCGCGAAATCGGTCGCCTGTGGAACTTTCCCAAGGACTATTGGGATCGCTACATGCAAAGCATTGCGAAGGCCGGTTATAGGGTCACACAGTAGTTCGCTGAATTCGGCCGAAGTCTCTCGCCAAACCAGCGCGCCCTCAAAGGGACGGTGGGGTAGAGTACCTTGACCCCTGCGTACCTGCGTACGTACAAAGATCAAGGTAACAAAACCATGTCCTGCGCCGAAAAGAGTACGATCCGCGCTCTGCGGAACCCCCCTTTGCCAAACAGCCTTTCTTCCATCGGCGCTCACCCCAGCGGAGTTATCAATGACGGACCTGTCGCAACCTTCCCATCTGAATGAAGCCGTGTTCTCGGGCTTTTGGCGCGTGCTGCCCAAAGACCTCGACCCCACCGAAACCAAGGAATGGCTCGACGCCTTCAATTCAGTACTGGAGGAGGTAGGTCCGGAACGAGCGACCTTCCTGTTGCGCACGCTGCTCGATCACGCGCGCGCCAAGCGCGTGCCGTTGCCACCGGTGCTCAATACGCCTTACTGCAATACCATTTCGCTGGCGGAGCAACCGCAATTCCCCGGCAACCTCGAGGTGGAAGCACGCTTAAGCGCCTTGGTGCGATGGAACGCATTGGCCATGGTGGTGCGCGCCAACCGTGATAATCCGGAATTGGGCGGACATATCGCCACCTACTCCTCCGCCGCGGATTTGTTCGACGTCGGCTTCAATCATTTTTTCCGGGCCGGCCAGAATGGCGATGTCGTGTATTTCCAGCCGCACTCCGCCACCGGTGTTTACGCACGTGCGTTCTTGGAAGGCCGGCTCACCGATGAGCACTTGGCCAACTATCGGCGCGAGACGGCGGGTAAGGGACTGTCGTCGTACTGCCACCCGTGGCTGATGCCCAACTTCTGGCAATTTCCCACGGGGTCCATGGGCCTCGGTCCGATCACCGCCATCTATCAAGCGCGCTTCATGCGCTACCTGGAAGATCGCGCTGTGCTGCAGAACTCCGGACGCAAAGTGTGGTGCTTCCCGGGCGATGGCGAGATGGACGAACCCGAATCCATTGCCGGCCTTGCGCTCGCCGCGCGCGAGGGTCTGGACAATGTGATCTTCGTGGTGAACTGCAATCTGCAGCGCTTGGACGGACCGGTGCGCGGCAACGGCTCCATCATCCAGGAACTGGAAGGCATGTTCGCCGGCGCCGGATGGAACGTGATCAAGGTGCTGTGGGGTTCGGATTGGGATCCGCTGTTCTTGCGCGACACCGAAGGCATGATCTTGAAGCGCTTGCACGAAACGGTGGATGGTGAATTTCAGAAGTACGCCGCCACCGATGGTCAATTCAATCGCGAGCACTTCTTCAACAAATATCCGGAATTGCAGGCGCTGGTCGCCCACCTTTCCAACGAAGACATCGACCGTCTCAAACGCGGCGGCCACGATCCCGTCAAAGTCTACGCCGCCTACCACGCCGCCATGGCGCATCGCGGCCGCCCCACCGTTATCCTCGCCCAAACCAAGAAAGGCTACGGCATGGGGCATTGGGGGCAGGGCAAGATGATCTCACACCAGCAGAAGAAGCTCGATGACGAGGCATTACGCGCTTTCCGCGATCGCTTCTCCGTACCCATTTCCGATGAGGACGTGAGCGCGTTGCGTTTTTTCAAACCCGCCGACGACAGTGCTGAAATGAAGTACATGCATGCCCGGCGGCGCTCGCTCGGCGGCTATATGCCCGAGCGTAAGCCTAAGTCGCAGAGCCTTAATGTACCCGCGCTGTCCAGTTTCGCCAAGTTGCTCGAAGGCACCGGTGAGCGCGAACAGTCCACCACCATGGTGTTCGTGCAGATGCTCTCGCAGTTGCTACGCGACAAGAATTTCGGCAAGCACATGGTGCCCATCGTCGCCGACGAGGCACGCACCTTCGGCATGCAATCACTCTTCAGGCAAGTCGCCATCTACTCGCCCGTCGGCCAACTCTACGAGCCGGAAGATCGCGACGAATTGCTCTACTACAAGGAAGCGAAAGACGGCCAGATCCTGGAAGACGGCATCACCGAAGCCGGCGCCATCTCGTCCTGGATCGCGGCGGCCACCAGCTACAGCACCCATGGCGTGCCGATGCTGCCGTTCTACATTTTCTATTCCTGCTTCGGCTTTCAGCGCGTTGGCGATCTGGTGTGGACGGCGGCCGATTCTCGTGCACGCGGCTTCTTGCTAGGCGCCACTGCCGGACGCACGACGCTCTCCGGCGAGGGTCTGCAGCATGAAGACGGATCCAGCCACTTGTTATTTTCCACAGTCCCTAATTGCGTGGCCTACGACCCGACTTTCGGCTACGAACTTACCACCATCATCCATGACGGCATGCGCCGCATGCTCGACGCACAGGAAGACGTCTTCTATTACGTAACGGTGATGAACGAGAACTACGCCCATCCTGTCATGCCGCAGGGGGCGGAGGAAGGCATTCTCAAGGGGATGTATCGTGTTCGTGCTGCGTCCAGCAAGGATCGAGTGGCGAACGTGCAGTTGCTTGGCTCCGGAACAATACTGCGCGAAGTTTTGGCGGCAGCGCAATTGCTGGAGAACGACTGGAAGGTCGCCGCGGACGTATTCAGCGTGACCAGCTTCACGGAGCTTCGCCGTGATGGTCTGGCCGCCGAACGTTGGAGCCGCCTGCACCCCGATCAGAAACCGCGCACGACTTGGGTCGAGCAATGTCTCGACAAGACCTCCGGTCCCATCATCGCCTCCACCGATTACATGCGCACCGTGCCGGATCTCATTCGCACTTGGATGCCCCGCCGGTACGTGACCCTCGGTACGGATGGCTTCGGCCGCAGCGATTCACGCGCCGCGCTGCGCAACTTCTTCGAGGTGGATCGCCATCACGTCACAGTCGCGGCGCTCAATGCGCTGGCCGATGAAGGCAGCGTGGATCGCACGCTGGTGAAAAAGGCAATCGAGAAGTATGGGTTGAATGCGGATGCACCTAATCCTTGGGATGTTTAGGGGCACCTGATCCTTTACGGCGGAAGGCGCTGCGCTTTTCCGCCCTACGCGCTACCACAACGACGGTGATCTACTCTGCGCCACGATCACCGGTTTTGGTGACGGCGCGGAACACCGTATCCTCCTGATGTCCTATCGAAACCGGCAGCAAACGTCAACCTATGCCCTCGATACACATCCGCCGGCGGGCAGCCTGGTATTCCTCCACCAAGCGCGCCACCAGGTCGCGGGCCGCGGGTGCATCATCGATATTGCCTACCCCCTGCCCCGAACCCCAGATATCCTTCCAAGCTTTCACCGGTCGCGTGGAACCGAAGTTCATGGACTGCTTGTCCGCCGCCGGCAGGTTGTCCGGGTCCAGACCAGCGGCCACGATGCTCTTCTTGAGGTAGTTGCCCTGCACGCCGGTAAAGGTGGGCGTGTAGACGATATCGGCAGCGGTGCTATCCATGATCGTTTGTTTATAGTTATCGCTGGCGTTGGCTTCCTGACTGGCGATGAAGCGCGTGCCCATATAGGCGAAGTCCGCACCCATCGCTTGCGCCGCCAGGATTCCAGCGCCGTCGGTAATGGCACCCGATAGGCAAATCGGTCCGGAAAAGAAACGCCGTACTTCTCGCACTAGCGCGAATGGACTCAACATTCCTGCATGTCCGCCAGCGCCGGCGCACACCAGAATCAAACCATCCACGCCCGCCTCCAGCGCCTTGTGTGCATGGCGAATGGAAATGACGTCGTGGAATACCACCCCGCCGTAGCCGTGGATCGCCTGCACCACTTCATTGGGCGCGCGCAGGCTGGTGATGATCACGGGGACCTTGTGGCGGACGCACACGTCGAGGTCGTGCTGCAGCCGGTCGTTGGATTGATGGATGATCTGATTGACCGCGAAGGGGGCGATTTTGGCGGACGGATGGTGGCGGCGGCCGTCCTCCAGATGGGTCTTGATGTCCACCACCCATTGCTCCAACAATTCCTTCGGGCGGGCGTTCAAGGCCGGGAAAGAGCCGATGATTCCGCACAAGCATTGCTGGATAACGAGCTTGGGATTGGACACGATGAACAGTGGCGCCCCGATGACGGGAAGCCTCATCTGAGCGCGCAGGGTTTCGGCAAGAGACACAATCAAATCCTAATGGGTTGGCAAGGCGCGCACGGTGCCTGTACGAGGCGTGGAGGTCAAGTCCTTCGGGGAACAGGATGCGATTGCGCACCGATGCTCACGTCACGACCGCATGAATAAAGGGCACTTCGCGGGCGGGGTATTGACCCCGCCCTTGACCAAAGGGGGCCACGTGAAAATCACTTCGCCCCCTTTGGAAACCCCCGAAGTTTGCCCCCGCGCCAAGAGCGCGGGGAATACGAGTTAGCATTGTGCAAAGCAGCATGCCAACTTGGAAACTTTTTGCGCGCTCCTACGGGCTTGCTATTGACACCGTTATGTCATCAGCCTACGCTCCACGAGCCTGAGTATTTCGTGCGCCAACAGCGCAAGCACGGGTACACGAACCGCAGTTACGCCTCAGCACTTGCAGCATCCCAAATCAATCAACGAGGAGGAGACGTTCAACTATGGAGTACAACATCCTTCAGCACTTCAAGGGCCTTGAGCATATGCCCATGGATCCCTTCAATGGAGACGAAGTCGGTACCTCCATGTTCCTCGCCGGGAACATGGGACCGAAAATCTCCGACAAGATGGATGACTACGCGAATAAGGCGGGCATGTCGCGCCGCAACTTCCTGAAGTCCTCCCTCGGCTTCACGGCGGCGATGGCTGCTGCCAACGAAGTCACCGGCATGAAGTTCTTCGAAGTGGGCGCGGCAGAAGCGGCCGACGTCGACGCCAAAGGTGAAGCCCTTCAACTCGCTCGCGCCAGCAGCGATTTCATCGTTGACGTACATACCCACGTTTGCACCCGCCCCGGCCACTATGTGGAAGGCGTGAATGCCAGCACGCGTGGTATGTGGTTCGTGCAGTTACTGGACGATCTAGGCAAGGCCTTTGGTATGGCCAACGGCACGCGCGACATGAACGTCGAGAACTACGGCAAGATGATCCTGAAGGAAAGCGACACCACCTACGGCATCTTCAACCCGTTCGGCTTCCGCGAGGACTACGGCAACCAGGACATGATCCCCATCGACTACCAGGTCAAGGTACGCGATGCGTGGCCAAACTCCACCATGATGTTGGCGGGCGGTTTAACCCCCAACCATGGCTTGAGCGTCACCCTGGATCGCCTGCGCATGTATGCCGAGCAGTACAAAGTATCGGGCCTCAAGCTCTACACCTTCGATTCCACTAAGAAAAAAGGCTGGTGGTTCGACGACGAGAAGCTCGCCTACCCGATGTGGGAAGAGTGCCGCAAACTGGGCATCAAGAACGTCGGCTGCCACAAGGGCATCCCCTTCGGCCAGTTCTACGCACGCTACGCCCACGCCGAGGACTTCGACGCCACGGCGGACGACTTCCTCGACCTGAACTTCATAGCCTACCACTCCGCCTGGCCGTATCACGCGGAATTAGGCGCCATGAAGGGCTTCAAGCCGCAGCGTAAGAACCTGTACTGCGAAGTGGGCTCCACCTTCGCCGCGACGGTGTCAAGCCGTCCGTTGGAGTGCGCCCACGTCATCGGTAGCCTGTTGCGTGATCTGGGTCCGGACTATGTGTTGTGGGGTACCGATTCGCTGCTTTGGGGCAACCCGCAGTGGCAGATAGACGCCTTCCGCAAGTTCCAGATTCCGGATCAGTTGGTCGAAGGTCACGGTTATCCCAAGATCACGCCCGAAATTCGCCGTAAAGTCTTTGGCGAAAACGCGGCGCGTATCTGGAACATCGACAAGAGCAAGGCGATGTCAGCCAAAGCCGAAATCATGAAGACCGCGTTCGCCTAATAAGCAACGGTCTCCTGACAGGCCGATCCCGTCCGGATCGGCCTTTTTTATTTGTAGTAGAGTATTTGTTCTAACGAGTTGTGGAGGAGTCCAGAGTGCCGTTCTACGAATATGCTTGCGATCCATGCCTCACCATTTTCAAGGCCCGACATGGCATCAACGATCCGCGTCCTGATAAATGCCCCCAGTGCAAGGGTGACTTGCGCAAGGTCATGAGCGCGCCGCACCTGAACACCAAGAATTACAGCAGCCCCACCGAAGCCAAGTACGCCAAACTTTCCGAGAGCGACGAGATCAGGCGGGAAACCGCGCTGCAGAAGGTCTATCAATCCATCTGGATCCCGGAAGAGGTCAAGCACAGCCCTTGGGATGAGCATTGAGCCAAGCCACCCATAGAGTGCGCTGGCGCACCCTATGAATCGTGGAGGAGGATAAGGATGAAACGATGCAAAGCGCTAACGAAGTACATCAGCCTAGCGGCAATTGTGTCGGCGTCTGTCGCCATTGGCGATTCCACAACCCTGGATCCCGCCGCCTTGACCGCAGGCACCTTCACCACCACCGAGGCAGGACCCGGCGCCTTCGAATTGCCCGTCGCCATGCTGGACAAGGAGCAAATGGCTATCTTCGCCAAGGGCAAGGAACAGTTCCACGAGCAATGGGTGGTGGCACCGGAGAATGGTGTCTGGGGTCTGGGGCCGACCTTCAACGAGGATCGCTGCTCGCATTGTCATGAGAACAATGGCCGCGCCCGCGCCACCGAAAGCGGCCAGGCGGCGCAGCGCGGCGTGCTGGTGCGCCTGAGTATTCCGGGCGCGGATAAGAACGGCGCACCACTACCCCACCCCGTCTACGGCGATCAGCTACAGAACCGCGGCGTTCCCGGCCGCGTGCCGGACGAAGGACAGGCCGTCATCACCTACGACGCCAAGGAAGTCGTACTTGCCGACGGCGAGAAAGTAAGCCTGCGTGTTCCGAAAGTGCAATTCACCAATCTGCAGTTTGGTGACATGGGCAAGGACACCCTCTACTCGATGCGTACTGCGCAGGCCATGGTGGGCATTGGTCTGCTGGAAGCCATTCCTGAAAAAACCATCCTCGCGCTCGCCAAGACCCAGGAGCCGTTGGGCATGGCAGGCAAACCCAACTACGTATGGGACGTGGAGTACGAACAGACCGTGCTCGGCCGCTTTGGCTGGAAGGCCAACCAACCCAACATTCGCCAACAAACCGCCGCCGCGTTTTTTGGTGACGTCGGCGCCACCACCTTTTTGTTCCCGGAAGAGAATTGTCCGCCGATGCAGAAAGCCTGCCTAGAACTACCATCGGCGTCTAAGTGCGGCGGGCAAGGAGGCTGTACGGGTAACCAGTTTCGCCCCGAGGTGGTCCCCAGCAGACTGTCCAACATTACGCTCTATCTACAGGCCCTGGCCGTACCCGCTCGCCGCAACATCGACGATCCTGTCGTGAAGCAAGGCGATGCCTTGTTCGCGCAAGCACAATGCAGTGTGTGTCACGTCCCCGAGTTGAAGACCGACGCCAAACCCGCGATACGCGCCGCTGGCAACCAGGTCATTCGACCGTTCACGGATCTGCTGCTGCATGATATGGGCGAGGAACTGGCTGACGGCCGGCCCGATTTCAAGGCCAGTGGACGCGAGTGGCGCACGGCGCCGCTGTGGGGATTAGGTTTGCTGCGCACGGTCAACGGTCACAGCGATTTATTGCATGATGGACGCGCGCGCAATGTCACCGAGGCGATACTCTGGCATGGCGGCCAGGCGGAGACCTCTCGTGAGGCTTTCAAGAAAATGTCCAAAACGCAGAGGGAGGCGTTGGTGAAGTTTGTCGAGTCGCTCTGACGCGCAATGGTCACGACGCAATTGCAACTACCCCATGCACACCCCTAATTCCCCCCAGGCCCACTCACGCTACTTCGACTACCCGTACTACGAATTTCGCGCCCCGCCGGAGATGCAAGGCGCCACCAAACGCCACCCGGTGATCATCGTCGGAGGCGGACCGATAGGCTTGGTCCTCGCCCTGGAACTGGGCAGGCGTGGCATCCAAACCGTCCTCGTCGAAGCAGCGCAAACCGTATCGCCAGGTAGCCGCGCCACCTGCACCTCACGCCGTAGCATGGAAATCCTGCAACAGAATCAAGCCGACGCAGCCTTCCTCGCCAAGGCGTTAATGTGGACCCACGGCAGTTCCTTCTACAAAAACCAATTGGTCTACCGCCTGGAAATGCCGCACTCGCAAGACGAGCGCTTCCATCCGATGGCCAACATCCAGCAATGCATTCTCGAGAAGTATCTGGTCGATCGCGCGCAGGAATTGTCCAGCGTGGATATTCGCTGGCAATCGAAAGTCATCGGAATACGCAACGCCGTTAACAACGTCACACTCACCATCGACACCCCCAACGGAGAATACGAACTGAGCACCGACTACGTGGTCGCCGCCGACGGCGCGCGCTCCACCATTCGCGAGCTGATGGGCTTGCGCCTTGCCGGCGAATCCCATTCCGGACGCTACCTCATCGCCGACATCAGGATGGCGTCGCGCTATCCCACCGAGCGCCGCGCCTGGTTCGATCCGCCGTCCAATCCAGGTAACACGATCCTCATGCACAAGCAGCCCGACGACATCTGGCGCATAGACTACCAACTGGATCCGAACGACGACGAAGACTACGAATTGCTAGAGGCGCGGGTGCGCAGCCGCATTCAGCAGCATCTGGATTGGATCGGCGAGACCACACCTTGGGAACTGGAATGGGTCAGCTTGTACAAGGCCCACTGCCTGTGCCTGGACAACTACCGGCACGGCCGCGTACTGTTCGCCGGTGATGCCGCGCATCTGGTGCCCATCTTCGGCGTGCGCGGCATGAACTCGGGCATCGCCGATTCCAACAGTCTCGGCTGGAAGCTGGCTTACGTATTACAAGGACTGGCTACAGAGCGGCTGCTCGATAGCCACACACCTGAACGCCGTGCTGCGACCCTGGATATTTTCGACAACGCCCGCAAGAGCACCATCTTCATGACCCCACCCACGCGGGGATACCGGATGGTGCGCGATGCGGTGCTGCAACTCGCGGTGACGCAATCTTTCGTGAAGCCACTCATCAATCCACGCCAATCGACGCCCTACGATTACCTCAGCAGTCCACTCACCACGGTGGGCGCCGATGAATCGGATTTTCGCTCGGGTCCACGTCCGGGCGCGGCTCTGGTGAATGTGTGCCTAAGCGATCGGCACAAGCCCACAAATTTTCTGCTTGACTATCTAGGGCCGGACTTTAACCTTCTCGTTTTCGTGCTCAACGCCCGCGATTTCCATCACGATCTGATACCCACCGCATGGCGCGAGCGCTTAAAGCCAATCATCATCGTACGATCGGATGCCTTGCCATCGAATGCGGTAGAGACTGTTATGATTCACGACGCATCCGGCCATGTGCACGAGCGCTGCGACGCCAAAGCGGGCACCGCCTATCTGGTACGGCCCGACGCACACGTGTGCGCACGTTGGCGTGCACTGCAACCGGCGGGCATTGCCGCGGCGCTGGCGCGCGCCTGTGGCGCTTGAGGAGAATCGCATGCTCAGCGTAGACGCATTGGAACGAGTATTCGACCAACTTGCGCTCGCCATCGACGACGTGGGCCCAAACAACGAAGGGCTGTTTCTCACCAAGCTCGCTTTCGTTCTCGCCAACCGGCTCGGGAACGAAGGTTCGGTCCAGGAGTCCATTGCCTTGGCGCGCGAGCAATTGAGCACACCTACAAGATTGCGTGTCGAACTCACCGCCCGCCCCGAACTCGACGCCTGGACCGAGGAGGAATCCCGAGGGCGCACCGCGAGCGATAAGGGCTAAACCATGTGGACCATTGGTGAACCAAGGGCTTACCCAATCCGGACACCATCCAACCTCTGGGCCTGTTGCATTCTGATATGCGGCATCCTGGTACCGGGGCAAAGCTTGTCACAGTCTCCGTCACATCAGGCCCTCACCTTCGAGGAACGCTGCGCCGATCCACTCGTGGTCCTGTGCGATCCGCTCGACGAGGGCCGCGTACAAGGTATTGCCATCAACGAAAAAACACCCCGAGCCACTTTGCCGCAGGCGCTAAAGGGCAAGTACGGGGATTGGCGATGGTGCGGTCGAGGCAATCGTGCTTCGCGTCAACCTCCAGCGATCGACCAAGCGATCAAAACATCGGGTTCCGGTTCTTTGAAGTTCACCGTGCCAAGCCAGAGCAAGGAGGACGCTTCCGGCTATTGCCAGATCAATTTCACGCCGAACAACTCCGTTCAGTTCGGCGAAGGCGAAACTTTTTACGTGCAGTATCGGGTGCGCTTTTCTTGCGAATTACTGTATCTGGTTTGCGATCCGCAAAGCCCGCAGTACAAAAAACTGCGTCGAGCATTTCGGGCTTCCCACCAGCAGGCAACCGCCTACAAGCTTTCCATCATCAATGCCGGCGATCACGCCGAACTCGAATTTCCCGTCAACTCGTGCACCAATCAGCATCTCGTTTTGATTGGGGATCGCCGTGGCGTCATCCAGGGTTACCACTCGTGCGGATTGTATGATGGTCACAGACAGTATCTTGGCTTAGATCAACGCACCGGCAGCAATCTTTTTGATTTACAACCCAAGCTACGCAATAAGGCAGATAAGCTAAGGGTCTGCCTTAACTCAAAGCCGTCTTCCTCCAAGTTGCGCGAAGACGAGCCCTCTGGATGCGCCTTGTTGGTTGCCGACGAGTGGTTGACCTTGACCCAACAAGTCACCATCGGCCAGTGGGCAAACAAACTGAGCGACCCCCGACGCAGCAGCAACGTGAAGCTCTGGATAGCGCGTGAAGGTCGCACTCCGGAACTTGTCATCGACTATGACCGCAATCTCATGGCACCTGAAAAGTCCTTTATGAAATACGGCAAGATCTGGCTGCTGCCTTTCATGACCGGCAAGGATCCCACGGAAATTCACCCCGACGCTTACATGTGGTTCGACGAACTGATCATCTCAAGAGGGCCTATCGCGGCGGCACGATAAAACCGGGCGCGGGAGTTTGGCTACACAGCTCAAGGAAACTGCAAGAACACCCCATTCTCCGATAGGAAGCGAATCGCCCCTTCCGGAGAGCGAAAAGACTCCTCATAAGACTTGCCGTTGGGCCCGACAGCCGAGGGCTCCGCGCCAAGATCGTTTCTTTCGGCCAGTACGTACTCCAAGGCGAAGGCAACTTCTTGCCGCTTCTGTTGCCGGTTTTGCCGAATCAATCGGTACACCGCTTGATCGAACAACGTGTCCCTTGAGGGTTCGCCGCGCACACACCAATAGTAGCCGGTGATCGGGCCGTGACCGGCGCTGGTATGAATCGGTCCACCGGTTTGGATCTGAGCGTCCTCGCGTGTGCTGTAGTAGTACTGCTCGTCGTAGCGATTCCTGTCCGCCACGATATAGATGGCGTCCTTAATGAGCGGGCCGATTCCGCCCTTCCGGTAGTTTCCGCCGAGGGCCGCCTGCAGCAGTTCCACCGTGTAAGGTAGACGAGCCTTCTGACCCTGGCAGTAGCGCACGGCCAGTTCGGCTCGCACTTTGGTTTGCGGAAACCCCGGCGCGATCCACTCCAACTGCGGCTGCGGGTTGTGCCAGTCGGGATATTCCTCTCCCTGCAGGAACTCGAAGACTTTGGCGGCCAAGCGGGAGCCGACGTCCTCAATGGGGCCTTGAGCGCTGAAGCTCCTGGTGCGCAGCGTGATGAGATCCTCGAGGGTGAGCACAGCTCGTACCACAGTGCGATCGACCATCGCGTAGCTCCCATAGGCCACGAAGCGCAGATCCTTGATGAGTTTAAGCGCGCTGTCCGAAGGCATTTTCTTTTGCGACATCTTCTGCAGATCATCTTTAGAAACCTGCGTGAATCCCGTGCGCTGTTCGCCGCCGTTGAGGCGATGCTCCAGAATGATGCGGTCCATGCCTGACTTGAAATCCTCCGTCAGCGCGACGGGAATGCCCTCATGCACCTCCTGCGCATGTTGGCGCACCAGAGCGTCGAAGCGCACGATGGTATTGGCCAGAATTTGCGCCAGACGCGCCACATCATCGCTGGACGCCGCCAACGGCATGAGCAGCAAGGCGAAATCGCCCAACAGCTCACCTCTCGCCTCGGCGCGCGTCTTGGAAAGCTCGGCGTTGAACTCGAAGTAACTGCCGGTTTTCACAAAGGGAACGTTGACCCAGATGAGCTGCTGAGCGTCCTCGGCGGCGATGCCATCCCTCCAAATAAACAAAGCCAACGTAAGCGTGAGTAATAACCTCATGGCTGTTCCCTATGATTGCCGGTCGGTTTCCAGCGGCGCCAATGCACTTCGCGTTCCCGGTGCCATTGCCCCGGATCAGTGCTCCTTCTGATTTTGCATCCTTCCACCACAAGGTGATCAGCTTCGCCACGAACAATGTTGATCTTATGATGCGCATCTGTCTAGACTGACTACGCCAGCCCCAGCACACGAGAGGTCGATCTAACGGTGTGCTCCGTAAGGGAAACCGCGCACTTCGAGCAGGGGGAACTTCAGCTTAGTGCTCTCGCGCCTGCACTGCATGTCTCTATACTGTGCGCCGGTTCCCGCCCCCGAAAACTCTGACCAGAAAGTCCACATCCAAACCATGAAAATCACCGCAATCGAGACTATTGTCATTTCTATTCCCTTTTTGCCAATCGATGGCCCGAGCGGATTCGGCGGCAAAACTTGGTCAGGCGTCGACACGCTGCTGGTGAAGGTCGACACCGACGAAGGCATTACCGGCTGGGGTGAGGCCTTCGGATACAACGTCATTCCCGCCACCAAGGCCGCCGTGGATCAGATGATCGCGCCGTTACTGATCGGTCGCGATGCAACGGCCATAGGACCGCTCATGGCCGAGATGCATCAGAAGCTGCACTTGTTCGGCCGCGGCGGTCCGGTGATCTACGGGTTGTCCGGCATCGACATCGCGCTGTGGGATATCGCCGGTAAGCGAGCGGGCCTTCCGATTCATCAATTGCTCGGCGGCGCCGCGCACGCCCAGCTGCCAAGCTACGCCAGCCTGATGCCCTATCACAATGCCGACAAGGTGGCGGCCGCGACCCAGCGCGCCGTCGATCTCGGCTACCGGTACGTGAAGTTGCACGAGATCGCGGTGCCCGAAGTGCGCACCGCCCGGCAGGTTGCCGGACCTGATGTCAAGCTGATGCTCGACACCAATTGCCCGTGGACACAAAGCGAGGCCGTGGCCATGGGCAGGCGTTTGTCCGAGTTCGATCTGCATTGGTTGGAGGAGCCGGTGTGGCCTCCGGAGAACTACGCCGCGCTGGCCTATGTGCGCAAGACCTGCGCGATCCCCATAGCCTCGGGAGAGAATTGCCCTACCGTCATGAGCTTTCAGCACATGTTCGAAGCCGGCGCGGTGGACATCACACAGCCCAGCCCCACCAAGATCGGCGGCATATCAGAGTTGCGCAAGGTGGCCGCCCTGGCAGCCGCCCACAACGTACAGGTGATCCCTCATACGCCGTATTTCGGACCAGGGTATGTGGCCGGACTGCATATGAGTTCCACCCTCGCGCAGGTGACACCGGTGGAGTGGTTGTTCGTAGATATGGAATGCACGCTCTACGGCGAGTCGATCGTTCCACAGCAGGGAAAGGTTGCCGTGCCGATGGGCCCCGGCCTTGGACTGGATCCTGACCCTGAGGTGATTGCCCGATTCAGGAAGAGTTAGCGAGCAATGCCATACGTGTCACGGATCCGTAGGGTGCGTTCCACGCACCATGCAATGGCTTCGGCGTGACATCATGTAGGGCGGAAAAGCGCAGCGCCTGCCGCCGAAATGAAACGGGAATCCAACTCACAAGAAGCACCGAACAGCAAAAGTCGCGCTATTCTCACGCTCACCCATCCGAATTCAAAAGCAAGACCCGGGATGCAAAGCCTCGTCACAAGCGCTACGCTATGACAAGTATTGAAATGTTGAGAGGCACTACCATGAACAACTCATCGAAAGCATTGGCCAGCGCAACGCCAGGTGATCCGCGCTGGGCCGCCGTGACGGCGCGCGACGCCGCCTATGACGGCAAGTTCTTCTATTCGGTCAAGACCACTGGCGTGTACTGTCGCCCGTCTTGCGCAGCGCGTCCGGCGAAACCGGAGAATGTGGCCTTTCACGTCTCCTGCGCTGAAGCGGAAAAGGCGGGGTTCCGTCCTTGCAAGCGCTGCAGGCCGAACCAACCGCCACTGGTCGAGCAACATGCGATGAAGGTCGCCGACATTTGCCGTTATATTGAAAGCGCCGAAACGGTCCCCAGCTTGGAGGAGTTGGCGCGCCAAGCGGGTCTGAGCGCGTATCACTTTCATCGTGTGTTCAAGGCCGCCACCGGCGTCACGCCCAGGATGTACGCCACGGCGCATCGGGCCAAACGCGTGCGCACGGAGCTTGATCGAAGTGAGACCGTCACCGCAGCCATCTTCGATGCCGGCTACAACTCCAATGCACGGTTCTACGAACAATCCGCTGAGATATTGGGTATGACGCCAACGGCCTTTCGTGCTGGCGGGGCCCACACGAGCATTCGCTTCGCCGTGGGTGAATGTTCTCTGGATTCGATACTGGTGGCCGCCAGCGAGCGCGGCGTGTGCGCGATCTTGCTAGGGGAGGACCCTGACGCATTGCTGCGCAATCTGCAAGACCGCTTCCCTCGCGCCAATTTGATCGGAGGCGATAAGGCGTTCGAACAACTGGTCGCGAAAGTAGTCGGTTTCATCGAAGCGCCTCAATTGGGTCTGGACCTTCCGCTGGACGTTCGCGGTACGGCATTTCAGCAGCGAGTATGGCAGGCGCTGAAAAAAATCCCTGCTGGTTCGACGGCCAGTTACACTGACATCGCACGCCGCATTGGTTCACCGAAAGCCGTACGCGCTGTGGCTCAAGCGTGCGCCGCCAATACCATCGCGGTGGCGATCCCTTGCCATCGCGTGGTGCGCAACGACGGCGCGCTTTCGGGCTATCGCTGGGGTGTTGAGCGCAAACGTGCCTTGCTCGAACGAGAGGCGAGTGCATGCACTCGCGTCACAAGGTGATCCCTCTAAGTCAGCGGACGCGGTGGTATTCGCCGTGCACCATCGGCCCGTTCGAGGCACTCGCAGCGTGTATCGGGTCAACTCGTATTCCCCGCGCTCTTGGCGCGGGGGCAAACTTCGGGGGTTTCCAAAGGGGGCGAAGTGATTTTCACGTAGCCCCCTTCGGTCAAGGGCGGGGTCAAGACCCCGCCCGCGAAGTCCCTTTTATTCTTCGGCATGCTGTGAGCCGGGTTCGCAATGGGCATCGGCATACCCTTGGGGTGATTCTTCAAGACGCTCAGTAGGATTCCGTCAATGATCGTAGGGCGGGTAAGACGCGCTCGCGTCGTAACCCAGCATCGCGGCAACGATGAGTGCTCGGCGGGCGGGCGCAAGAACAGCCTCTAGAATGAGGGCCGACCCCAGCGAGCTTTGGGCTCACCACAACGTCCAATCATGACCCTCCAGCGACTTCTTATCGCCAACCGCGGCGAGATTGCGATTCGCATTGCCCGCGCCGCCGCCGAAATGGACATTCGTTCCATTGCCGTCTACTCGCGCGACGATGAACACTCCGATCACATCAGAAAGGCGGACGAGGCACTGGCGCTGGCCGGTTCCGGGCCAGCCGCCTATCTGGATGGCGCGCGGATCGTTCAATTGGCGCTCGATGCCAAGTGCGATGCCGTCCATCCGGGGTATGGATTCCTGAGCGAGAACGCGGATTTTGCGCGCCACTGTCGCGATGCTGGAATATGTTTCGTAGGTCCGCAGCCCGAGGTGTTGGACGTGTTCGGTGACAAGGGCAAGGCACGCGCTCTGGCCGCACGCTGCGAAGTGCCCATACTAGCGGGCACCAACGCTGCCACCACGCTTGAAGAGGTGCAGCGATTCCTGCGCTCGCTCGGTTCCGGCGAAGCGATCATGCTCAAGGCCATTGCCGGCGGTGGCGGTCGCGGCATGCGGCCGGTGCGCGCTGTGTCCGAGTTGGCGTTAGCCTTCGAGCGTTGTCGCTCCGAGGCGCTGCAAGCGTTCGGCAATGCCGATGTGTACGTCGAGAAGCTGTTCTCGCATGCCCGCCATATCGAGGTACAGATCATCGGCGATGCGAGCCATGCGGTGACTCACCTGTGGGAGCGCGAATGCAGTATGCAGCGCAATCGCCAGAAAATTGTCGAGATCGCGCCGGCTCCGGATTTACCCGAAGCTTTGCGTGACCGGCTCATCGAAGCGGCGCTGAAGATGGCGCGCGCGGCGAAACTCACGAACCTGGCGACCTTCGAATTTTTGGTGGATGCATCGACGCCGGCGTCCGCTGACTTCGTCTTCATCGAAGCCAATCCCCGTCTACAGGTGGAGCATACCGTGACCGAGGAGGTCACGGGCGTCGACCTCGTACGCGCGCAACTCGACGTGGCGAGTGGACGAACGCTACGAAGTATGGGGCTCACACCCGACAGCGTGGCTGCCCCGCGCGGCATGGCGATGCAGCTTCGCGTCAATGCCGAAACCATGTCCGCTGACGGTGAGGTTCGACCAGCGGGCGGTGTGTTGGAGGCATTCGATCCACCATCGGGGCGAGGCGTGCGCGTGGATACCTGCGGCCATGGCGGCTATCGCGCCAATCCGCGCTTCGATTCTCTGCTCGCAAAAGTCATTGTGCACGTCCCCACCGCAGATCTCGCAGCAGTTACGGGGAAAGCGCGACGCGCGCTGGCGGAGTTTCGAATCGAAGGCATAGCTACCAATCGCGAGTTCTTGCTCAATCTACTGTCCCATCCTGATTTTCTCGATGGTAAATGGCACACCGAATTCATCGACTCGAATTTGTCGGCGCTCAGCGCGATGCAGCAGCACCCTCGTCTCTATGCTGATGGCGTGAGTGCGCAACCCGTCAAGAAGATCGATCCGGCGGATCCGCTCGCTATTCTTGCGCATGGGCGGCGATCAGCCGAACAGTATTCGGAGAAAAATACCGTGCCTGTTCCAGAAGGCACGATAGCCATCAGCGCGCCGATGCTTGGCACAGTGGTCAGTGTCGACGTCACCATCGGCGATGCCCTCAAGCGCGGGCAGCAGGTGGCGATTTTGGAAGCGATGAAGATGGAGCATGTGATACGTTCCAATGCGAGCGGAATCGTGCGAGAGATTCGCGTGGCACGGCACGACACTGTGCTGGAGGGCACTGCCTTGGTGGTGATCGATATCGGCGATGCACAGTCTGACGCTGGCGAAGCAGATGCGTTCATCGACTTCGATCATGTCCGCGACGATCTCGCACAATTGCAGCAACGTCGCGCGGCCACGCTGGACGCGGCGCGACCCGACGCGATGCAGCGGCGGCATCAGAGCGGCGCTCGTAGCGCGCGTGAGAATATTTCCGACCTATGCGACGCGGGGAGCTTTCACGAGTACGGTGCATTCGTGGTGGCGGCGCAGCGCAGCCGTCGGACTATGGAAGATCTGATTGCGCGCACGCCGGCCGATGGGCTGGTGATGGGGATTGGACGGGTGAATGGAGATCTGTTTCCCGACATCGATGCGCGATCCGTGGTGATGTCATACGATTACAGCGTGCTGGCGGGCACACAAGGCAGCAAGAATCACGAGAAGAAGGATCGTATGTTCGAACTGGCTGCGCAATGGCGCTTGCCCGTGGTGGTGTTCGCCGAGGGCGGCGGTGGGCGGCCCGGAGATACGGACACCATCACTTCCGGTAGTTTGCACATCAAAGCCTTTACGTTGTTGGCGAGATTAAGTGCACTGGTGCCCTTGGTCGGCGTGGTGTCGGGTCGATGCTTCGCGGGGAATGCCGTGGTGGCTGGATGTTGCGACGTGATCATCGCCACTGAGAAAACCTCGCTCGGCATGGGCGGGCCGGCAATGATCGAAGGCGGCGGTCTCGGCGTGTTTCACCCGGACGAGATCGGACCCACCGAAATCCAGAAGCGCAACGGCGTGATCGATATCGTTGTGGCCGATGAAGAGCAAGCGGTGCGCGTGGCCAAACAATACCTGTCTTATTTTCAGGGGCAGCTCAAGACCTGGGCGTGTGCCGATCAGCGCGAACTGCGTCACCTGATCCCGGAGAACCGTTTGCGTGTCTACGACGTGCGGCGCGTCATCGAGATTCTCGCCGATAAGGACTCTGTGCTGGAATTGCGCCGCGATTTCGCCGTCAACATGATTACGGCGTTCATTCGCATCGAAGGCCGACCGATGGGTCTGATTGCAAACAATCCGATGGTGCTGGGCGGCGCCATCGACGCCAACGCCGCCGATAAG
>JANNFC010000692.1:0-1738 GCA_031379405.1 Betaproteobacteria bacterium
CCGTCGCGAGCGACGACAATTGCCGTGAACGTAGCAAGGAACGAGAGGATCATCCGAGGGAGAAGACACTCGATGAACGGCTCGGCGGCTATGACGCAATCTGCGCGGTCGCAAACGACTCCTGCCGCGTTGTAAGGCAGACCCAACTGTCCCGTTTCTGGCTGCATCGGGGAGACGATGGCGTGGCGAGGGAAAGCGAGCAAGCGATGATTGGAGATGGCGACACGATGCGTGTAACGGCCGAGATAACGCAGGACCTGTTCGGGACCGCCGAAGGGTGGTTTGGCATAGACGACCCATTTGTGCCGATGTAACTTTCGCACGAATGCGGCAAAGCAGTTCGCCCGAGTCAGGTGTTGGATCTGTCCATTAAGGTGCAGGCGCTGCTGCGCATAGGCTTCTTTGAGGCCCTCCACAAACTTGCCACGAAATACGCGCTTCAGTACCTCCAATGGTAGAAAGAATCGCTCCGATCCGCGTATCCAGTGCTTGCGGCCAGGGGCAAGTCCACCCGACGGAACCACGCAGTGGATGTGAGGATGAAACAGCATGTTCTGTCCCCATGTGTGGAGGATGCCGAAGAAGCCAATTTCCGCACCAAGATGTTCCGGATTCGCTGCGACTTCGACGAGGGTGTCGGCGACGGCGCGGAACAGCAGGCCGCAAAGTTCTGCCTCATTTTGCAGGATGAGAGCATTTAACTCATGGGGCAGGCTGAACACCACATGGAAGTAAGGGGTGTCCAGAAGCTCTCGTTCCCGGGCCGCGATCCAACGCGCCCGTGCCTGGCCCTGACACTTGGGACAATGGCGGTTACGGCAAGAGTTAAAGGAGAGTCCCCAGTCCTCACCGCATCCCAGGCACTTGTCGATATGACCGCCCATCGCCGCGGTGCGGCAATTCACGATCGCGCGCATCACCTTCATCTGCTGAAAATCGATTCGGTGGCGATGACGGTCGATGAAGTTGTCGCCCTGCGCGCGAAAGATGTCGGCCACCTCCACGGTGGGCCGGCTCATTCTCCCTTTTTCTTTCGAAGACTGGGCTTGGCACCGAGCCCGGAAACGGGAAGACTTTCGATGGGGTTATTGATAGCCTGCAGGTGACGCTGCGATAGGTGCAGATAAATAGTCGTCGATTCCAGATCGACGTGACCGAGCAGTACCTGGATCGTTTTCAGATCCGTCCCACGTTCCAACAGATGTGTTGCCCATGCGTGACGCAGCAGGTGTGGCGAAACCTTCTTCTTGATACCTGCACGCCGGGCTGCTTCATGCACCGCATACCACACCGTATGGGAGCTAATCGGTAGTTCCCGACGACAACAGTAATGGCCTGGGAACAGATAGGTCTTGGGTTTCCGCCATTGCCAGTACGCGCGCAGAACTTCCAACAGCCTGGGAGACAAGGTTACATCTCGATCCCTATTACCTTTGCCTTGGCGAACGTGAATCACCATGCGCTGGCTATCCACATCTGTCACTTTCAGTCGACAGAGTTCCTCTCGGCGCAATCCCGTTCCGTACAGCGTCATCAAAATCACGCGGTGGTACGACGTGGTGGCTGCCTCGATGAGCCGTGCGACTTCCTCCTCGCTCAAAATCACAGGCAATCGCTCGGGAACTTTCGGACAAACGAGATCAATCTCACGGTAGGGTTTGCCAAGCACCTTCACGAAAAAGAAGCGCAGCGCGGAAATACGGCCGGCGATCGTTTCCACGGTGAGCTTGGAATCGTT
>JANNFC010000712.1:0-3574 GCA_031379405.1 Betaproteobacteria bacterium
CAACATCATTCTGATTGTTCCACCCCACACGCCCTCTCAGCGGTGGCCTAAACCGCTATAAACACTGCGGTGAATCGCGAATCAGTGTGGGAGACAACAAGGATGCTCGGCGCAAGGGCTTGGGTGTACGATCGCTTCCGAACTGTCCCAGCAACCAATGCGTCTGCAGCCAAGTCGGCGCAGGACTCGTACCGATCATGGCGTGGTACGAACTCCGTTACCATTGGTCGGCATCGCCAATCATTTTGGCGCGCACGGGATTGAGCACGACACAGCGCCCCAATCGCAGAAGATAGCTGTTCTTCAGACCATGGCAGACCAGCCACCAACTTCTAGTGTCAACAAAGACCTTGAGGTTTGCATTCCAGGCAGACCGCAATACTGTATGGCCGCCTGTAGCAGCGTCGCGCACCGAGTCGCCTCTACCACGCTTTTGAACTCGGCCAGTACACTATCGCCCGCTATGTCGATAACGCGGCCGCCGTGCGTGGACGCCTGCTGGTCGAACAGCGCCCGACGTTCGTTCAAGGTGTTGAGCGTCGCGGCTTCGTCCTGCGACATCAAGCGGGAGTACCCCGCCACGTCAGCAGCGAGAATCGCGATCAACTATAAAGTTTGTCCAGATTTGCTCATGCGTTCTTCATATTCGGGTCGGTGTATCGTGCCAACCAGCATGTTACTGCGCTCTGGCGCAGGGATCTATGACGGGCACGCATAGATCGCTGAAGTGACGAACGTTACAGGGCGTCCGCGTTCTGGTGCGCAAGCGCACCCTATATTGTTGCGGTGTGTACGATGCCGATGGGTTTCGCTGCGTTCTAACCATCCTACCTTGCCGCGGACATCGTAGGTTGGGAAGCGCGCAGCGAATCCCGACGTGCAAGCGTGTGCAACCATGATTAGATTTCCAGTCTACGATGGGCGTTCCACATATCGACCACCTTTCAATGCGGTGACGAATTTCTGAAATCCAGTGCTTAGCTTGTTAAGCAAATTAAGGGTACGATGTAACTGCCCCAGTACCCACAAAGGAGAACGCCCATGAAGGTAGCAGCGGTCGTTGCGGAGATCTTGAAACGCGAAGGGGTGAATGCGCTGATCGGCTACCCCGTCAATCCCATCATCGAAGCCGCTGCGGTTGCAGACATTCGCACGATCATGGTGCGACAGGAGCGCACCGGTTTACACATGGCCGATGCCATGAGTCGGGTGACATCGGGCGATTCCATTGGCGTATTCGCCATGCAGCACGGGCCGGGGGCGGAAAACGCGTTCGGCGGCGTCGCGCAGGCCTTCGGTGATTCAGTGCCAATGGTCGTGCTGCCCGGTGGCTATCCAAAGCGGCTGCTCAATCTGCCGCCCAACTTCAGTTCGTATCACAACTACCAGCACATTACGAAGTGGGCCGAGCAGGTGATCCTGGCCGAGGCCGTGCCGGATGCCATGCGGCGCGCTTTCACTCAGGTGCGAAACGGACGGCCGCGCCCGGTGCTGGTGGAGATTCCTTTCGATCTCATGCAAGAGGAAGTGCCAGAAGGATGGACCTACACCCCCGCGCCGCGCTTGCTAAGCGGACCCGATCCGCGCGACGTGGCGCGTATCGCACAGGCACTGGTGGCGGCGCAACGGCCGGTGATCTATGCGGGCCAAGGTGTGCACTACGCGAAAGCCTGGCCACAGTTGCAAGCGCTGGCCGAATTACTGGAATCACCGGTCACCACCAGCTTGCAAGGCAAGAGCGCATTTCCGGAGACACATCCCTTGTCGCTGGGCTCGGGCGGACGTGCCATCTCGAAACCGTTGCATCATTTCCTGCACAACGCCGATTTGATCTTTGGCATCGGCTGCAGTTTCGCGTCCACCAGCTTTGGTGTGGCTATGCCAAAGGGTGCGCGCATCGCTCACGCCACCCTGGACCCGGTCGATATCAATAAGGATGTTCGCGCGGAACTCGCCGCCGTGGGAGATGCCGGCCTGGTGCTCGATGCGCTACTGCTGGAAGTGCGCGACCGGCTGCGCGGCGCAGCGCGCGGACGTGCGGCCGGTGTCACCGCTGAAATTCGCCGACTGAAGGAAGAGTGGCTCGCACTATGGGAACCTCGGCTCGCCGCGGCCTCCACCCCGCTATCGCCCTATCGCGTCATCCGAGATCTGTTGCGCACGGTGGACGTGTCCAACACCATCATCACGCACGACGCCGGCAGTCCGCGCGATCAACTCTCGCCCTTCTGGGAAACGCGCACGCCACTTTCCTACCTGGGATGGGGCAAGACCACGCAGCTTGGCTACGGTCTGGGGCTCGCCATGGGCGCGAAGCTGGCCCAGCCGGAGAAGCTGTGCATCAATCTGTGGGGGGATGCCGCCATCGGCTTTACCGGCATGGATTTCGAAACAGCGGTGCGCGAGCGCATCCCGATCCTGTCGGTGCTGCTCAACAACTTCTCCATGGCCATCGAACTCAAGGTGATGAAGGTGGCCACGCAAAAATATCGCTCTACCGATATCAGCGGCAATTATGCGGACTTTGCGCGCGCGCTGGGTGGTTGGGGAGAACGCGTGAGCGAGCCTGATGCCATCTTGCCTGCCATCAAACGTGCCATCGCCCAAACGCGCGAAGGCACACCGGCGCTATTGGAATTCATCACGGAGAAGGCGGAGGATTTCTCGATCTTCACCTGATCTGGTCACTGGTGGTGTGGACTAGGTTTTCACCACGCTTCAATGAGCCGCGGGCAAAGGCCACCACAGGCTAAGGAAGAGGCCTGCCCAACCTCCGCAGCAACGTTCCCTCCAATATCCTGAGGCCATTCTGCAACGGTGTGCACGCCAAAATCAGCCCGAAGACGACCCCGGATACGTTCGCCAGCATGTCCAAGTACTCGAAGCTGCGGTATCAGTCATACCTTGCAGACACTCGCGTGCCATGCCTAGCAAGCAGAACCTGGCCGCCCACACCAAAGGATAAGGATGGGAAATCCAACGGCGATTTCCAGATAAGAGGGGATGACGAGACTGGACGGATGAGGGACGATTTTCGCGGTGGCAAAGGCGAAGGATTGGAAGGGTCGCGTGGAAGGGGTCGGTGATGGAGGCGATGATGCGCATGGGCTGGCCGCAGTGCGGGCAAAGCAAGGGGACACATTCGAAGACACGTGCGAGCCACTGAGCCCGATGCCATCGCGCGGGATTGCGGGAGTCGGTGGCAGGGGAGGAGGTGGCGGATACAGCGGCCGGTTCGGGGATGGGTGCCGGGGTGTGGCAAAGCGGGTCCGGCAAGATGGGGGCTAACATTATTCACGTGGGTGACGTCGGGGCAGGTGAGGCAGCGAAACTCTGCAACAATCTGATCGCAGGTGTTGCGGCCATAGCGGTGGCGGAAGCCTTTCGGATCGGCGAGGGATTTGGGGTCGATCCGAAGACTCTCACCGACGTCATCTCGAAATCGTCTGGCAATACCTGGATGATGCAAAACGCACATCCGGTACCCGGCATCGTGGAGAAAGCCCCCTCCACCCGGGACTACGCCCCGGGCTTCACGACCGATTTGATGGCGAAGGACTTGGGACTGGCGGTG
>JANNFC010000040.1:0-13736 GCA_031379405.1 Betaproteobacteria bacterium
CCAGTTGCAGATCGAACAAAGCACCTGGAGCATGCACTCGCGCATCGAAAAAGTCGCCACCACGCGGTTGCACATGACCACTCCGGCGGCCGACCAGCTGCAGATGCTGCAACCGCTGTCGATCGACGACCTATCACCAACGGTGCCGGGTGAATTGCAACCCTTGCTGCCGAACGTTGATCCAACTCAGCAATGAAGCCCGCCGCCAATCCCGCCCTACGTTTGCGGTTGCCCGCCGGACGCGCACGATTCGTCCTGGGCTGCATGCTATTGACCTTCGTCGGTCTATGCGGGCGCGCCTTCTACCTGCAGATCATGCATGACGAGTGGTTGCAGAAGAAAGGCGCGACCGCCTATAGCAGAGTCATCTCGCTGCCCGCGCATCGCGGCATGATTACTGACCGGCACGGCGAGCCATTGGGTGTCAGCGCCCCCGTGGAGTCGGTGTTCGTTAGCCCTGGTGACGTGCAAATCAACGAAGAGCAGCAGCGCAAACTCGCCAAGATACTCGATGTGAATTACCTCGAACTTGGCAAGCGACTGGCGAACGAGGATCGCGATTTCGTCTATCTGAAACGCCGCTTGCCTCCCGATACCGCCGCCCAGGTGATGGAGATGAATTTGCCCGGCGTATTTCTCAAGCGCGAATACAGCCGCTACTACCCCGCGGGAGAGGTTGCTGCCCAACTCCTGGGCTTCAGCGATGTCGACGACCACGGCCAGGAAGGAATGGAACTCGCCTACCAGGACTGGCTCACCGGCGCGCCGGGAAGCCGCCATGTGATTCGCGATCGCAAAGGCCGCGTCGTGGAGGATGTGGAGAACTTGCGTCCGCCACGCAACGGGCGCGACTTGACCTTGAGTATCGACAGCAAACTCCAATACCTCGCCTATCGCGAACTGCGAGCGGCGGTTTCCAAACACCAAGCCAAGGCCGGCGCCATAGTTGTTCTGGATGTGAAGTCTGGCGAAGTCCTCGCGCTCGCAAACGTACCCACTTTCAATCCCAACAATCGCGAGAAAATCGACCCTCATCGAACGCGCAATCGCGCCGTCACTGACTTGTTTGAGCCCGGCTCAACGCTGAAGCCCTTCACCGTGGCAGCCGCACTGGAAGCTGGTAGCGTGAAGCCCGAGACGTTGGTGGAAACCTCCCCTGGTGTGTTGCAGGTGGGCAACCGGCGCATCCATGATGCTCACCCCGAAGGCCTGTTGACGGTTGCGCAGGTGATCCAGAAATCTTCCAATGTTGGCGTAGCCAAAATTGCGTTCGGGTTTCCGGCGGAAAAACTGTGGAGTGTGCTTTCCAACGCGGGATTCGGTTCGCGGCCCGGCAGCGGCTTTCCTGGCGAGGTGGGAGGTTTGCTGTGGCATTACAAAAACTGGAAACCCATCCAGCACGCCACCATCGCGTTTGGTCACGGCATTTCTGTGAGCTTAATGCAGTTGGCGCGGGCCTATACGGTATTTGCTACGGATGGCAATCTGCAGCCATTGAAACTGGTGCGTCACCAGGATGCCGTGGTCGGCCGTCCGGTGCTGTCGGGGGCTACCGCGAACATCGTGCGTCAGATGATGGAATCCGTGGTGAGCGCGGAAGGCACCGCCCTTAGAGCGCGGGTCACAGGGTATCGCGTCGCCGGCAAAACCGGCACCGCCCACAAGATTGAAAATGGTCGCTATTCGGCCACGCGCTACATCGGATCCTTTATAGGGCTCGCACCGGTATCGGATCCGCGTTTGATCGTGGCGGTGATGATCGACGAACCGGGCGGGCGCGAATACTACGGCGGGCTGATCGCGGCCCCGGCGTTTAGCGAGGTCATGGGCGCGGCCCTGCGCGCGCTGGGTGTTCAGCCTGATGCCCTGAGCGTGCCTGGTAACGCCGTGCAAGCTCGTCTGCCGAAGGACGCTGCATGACAGGCAACGCTACCACCAATCCATCATTCGATCCGGTCCGTCTCGCCGATCTGGGTGCTGATCTGAGGCGGCTCGTGACGGATAGCCGGCGCCTTACCCTCGGCGATGTGTTCGTCGCCATGCCTGGAGCGCGCCACGATCCGCGCCACGACATTGCGGGAGCGATCGCAGCGGGTGCGGCCGCGGTTATCTGGGAACAAAGCGGATTTCAGTGGCGCGACGCATGGCGCGTGCCGAATTTGCCAGTACAAGGTCTACGGCAAGTCTTGGGCGAAATGGTATCGCACGCGCTGTCGCATCCATCGCAACAACTCTGGGTCGGCGCTGTTACCGGCACGAACGGTAAGACATCATGCAGCCAGTGGCTGGCGCAAAGCCTCACGTGGCTGGGAAAGCGAACGGCAGTGATCGGTACCATCGGCAATGGATTCCCGGCAGCGCTTTCGACTGCTTCCCACACCACGCCCGACGTCGTGGCCGTGCACAATCTGCTGGCGGAATATCTCGGCCAAGGCGCCCACGGCGTGGTAATGGAAGTTTCGTCTCACGGCTTGGAGCAAGGCCGCGTGGATGGTGTGCGTTTCGACGCGGCTTTGTTCACCAATCTGACACGAGATCATCTCGATTATCACGGCAGCATGGAGCGCTACGGTGCAGCCAAGAAAAAGCTATTCCAGTGGCCGTCGCTGAAGCACGCCGTGGTGAACCTGGATGACGAGTTTGGTGTGAAGCTGGCGGCGAGCTTGGATCGCGGCGCGCTGGATGTCATGGGCTACGGCATTGGTAAGGGCGAAATCTCCGCTCATCGTCTTGACCTGTCCAGCCGCGGATTGCACCTGGAGATCGAAACGCCGTGGGGCAAGAGTGAAATCGAGAGTCGGTTGCTTGGCGCCTTCAATGCCAGCAATTTGCTTGGCGTTCTGGGTATGCTGCTGGCGGCGGGCGTGTCTCTTTCCGACGCAACCCGCGTGTTATCCGATTTACAGCCGGTGCCTGGAAGGTTGCAGGTCGTCTTACCACCAGAGGGGGCCGCTGGTCCTCTGGTCGTGGTGGACTATGCACACACACCGGACGCCTTGGAAAAGGTGCTGCAAACCTTGGCAAACATCAAGGCGCGCGACGCCAAGCTGATCTGCGTATTTGGCTGCGGAGGCGATCGCGATCCCGGCAAGCGTCGGCTCATGGGTGAAATCGCTAGCCGCCTGGCCGATAGCGCAGTAGTGACCAGCGACAATCCTCGTAGTGAGGATCCGCGGCGAATTATCGACGAAATCATTGCCGGTGCGCACGCCAACTGTCGCATCGAAGCCGACCGCGCCGCCGCGATTCAAATGGCGATCGACGAGTCGAGACCGAGCGATATCGTGTTGATTGCCGGCAAGGGGCACGAGACCTACCAAGAAATTCAGGGTAAGCGACTGCCTTTCGACGACGTGGTAGTCGCACAAAAAGCACTGGAGCGGCATCATGCTTGAACTGCGCGCTGCCGCCACGGCATTGAACGGACGACTTATCGGCGAGAACGCGCCGTTCGTGGGCGTCACCACCGACACTCGTCAGATGAGCGACGGAGACTTGCTGGTCGCCATTCGCGGTGAGCGATTCGACGGACATCGCTTCGTGGCTGATGCACTGAAAAGCGGTGCCGCCGGCGCCATCGTCGATCAAATCGGCGTCGATCAGATTGCAAGCGGTCCACTCATCGTCGTATCCGATACGCGCAAGGCCCTTGGGCAGCTCGCCGCTCACTGGCGCCGGCAATGGCACGGCGTGCTCATTGGCGTTACCGGAAGCAACGGCAAAACCACGGTTAAGGAAATGATCGCGGCGATTCTGCGTGCGCACGCGGGCGCGGAGTCGGTCTTGGCCACCACCGGCAATCTCAACAACGATATCGGAATGCCTTTGATGCTGCTGCGCTTGCGCGCGCAGCATCGCTACGCCGTCATCGAAATGGGAATGAATCACCTGGGCGAAATTTCCTATCTCACCGGACTGGCACGGCCACAGGTAGCGCTGATCAACAACGCCGGCACGGCGCACATCGGCGAGGTCGGATCACGCCTGGCCATCGCGCAAGCCAAGGGCGAGATCTTCGAGGGATTGGACGGCGAGGGACTGGCCATCCTGAACGCCGACGATGTCTTCGCCCCCTACTGGCGCGATCTCCTTGGTGCGAAGCAAGTGGTGGATTTCGCCTTGGATGGTGGGGCGAGCACCACAGCTACTGTTACCGCCGCCGTCAACGCATTTTCGCCGGAAGTTCAGATGCAGATTAGCACCCGGCAAGGCAAAGTTGCGGTCAGAGTGCCCGCCCCCGGACGCCACAACGCGATGAATGCGCTGGCGGCGGCGGCCGTCGCCTTTGCACTCCAGGTGCCCGGCGAAGCGGTGCGTGCGGGACTCGCGAACTATCAAGGCATAAAGGGGCGACTGCAGAGCAAGCACGGTACCGGCGGCGCCACCATCATCGACGATACCTACAACGCCAATCCCGAGTCGGTCAAGGCGGCCATCGATGTTTTAGCGCAGGTCGGTGGTCAGCGCTTATTGGTGCTGGGCGACCTCGGCGAGCTGGGTGCCCTGTCCAAAGATTTACATCGCGAAGTGGGACTGGCCGCCAGATCGGCGGGAGTGGAGCGCTTGTACACGTTAGGCGATGCCAGCGCGCAGGCCAGCGATGCCTATGGCAGCGGCGCTCGTCACTTTCGGGAGATCGACGAGTTGGTCGCCGCACTGCGCTCAGATCTTACGGCGACAACCACG
This sequence comes from Betaproteobacteria bacterium, assembly GCA_031379405.1. Lineage (GTDB taxonomy): Bacteria > Pseudomonadota > Gammaproteobacteria > Burkholderiales > SHXO01 > SHXO01. Next base: position 4,687 of record JANNFC010000040.1, read on the forward strand.
GTGCTGGTGAAGGGCTCTCGCTTCATGCGCATGGAAAGGGTGGTCGAGGCGCTCTCGGAACACGACGTGGCAACCAGCGGAGGGCTGCACTGATGTTGATGCTAGTGGCGCAATGGTTAGGGCAGGAAGTGCGCACGTTCAACGTGTTCGGGTACATCACCTTGCGCGCGGTACTCGCCACCCTGACTGCACTTCTGCTTTCCTTTCTTGTCGGTCCCCTCATGATTCGCAAACTCACCGCCTACAAGATCGGGCAGTCGGTGCGTGACGATGGGCCGCAAACGCATCTCGCAAAGTCAGGAACCCCCACCATGGGCGGCGCCCTGATTTTGGTGTCCATCGCGATCACTACCTTGTTGTGGGCGGACCTGCGCAATCGTTTCGTTTGGGTGGTGCTGGCGGTGACCATGGGATTCGGCGTCATCGGCTGGGTGGACGATTACAAGAAGGTTGTGCATCGAAATCCCAAGGGACTGCCGGCCAAGGCCAAGTACTTCTGGCAGTCCATGGTTGGTGTCACGGCGGCAGCTTTCATCGCCTTTAGTACGAATCTTCCGGCGCAGACGGAATTCATCGTCCCGTTCTTCAAGCAGGTGACTTACCCCCTTGGCGTTGTGGGATTCATGACCATGACCTACTTCGTTATCGTCGGTACCAGCAATGCCGTGAATTTGACCGACGGACTGGACGGTCTGGCGATCATGCCCACGGTAATGGTCGGTAGTGCGCTCGGTGTATTTGCCTACGTCGCAGGTAATGCGGTGTTCTCCAAATACTTGGGATTTCCCTTCATTCCGGGGGCCGGTGAACTGACCGTGTTCTGCGCGGCGCTGGCAGGTGCGGGGCTGGGATTTCTTTGGTTCAACGCCTATCCAGCGGAAGTTTTTATGGGTGATGTCGGAGCCTTGGCACTCGGTGCGGGTCTGGGCACCGTCGCTGTCATCGTCCGCCAGGAAATCGTGCTGTTCATCATGGGTGGCGTTTTTGTCGCGGAAACCGTATCGGTGATGTTGCAAGTCGCTTCATTCAAGCTCACCGGTAAGCGTATTTTTCGCATGGCGCCGATTCATCACCACTACGAATTGAAAGGTTGGAAGGAGAATCAGGTCGTGGTTCGCTTCTGGATCATCAGCATGATGCTAGTGCTGTTGGGACTGTCGACCTTGAAGCTACGTTGATGCAGCTCGCCGGCAAACAAACACTGGTACTTGGATTGGGCATGACGGGCCTGTCCATGGTTCGCTGGTTGAAGCGCGCAGGGGCCAGTGTGCGGGCCGCGGATACACGGTCGAATCCGCCCAATGCCGATCAACTGCGTGCCGAGTATCCCGACGTGGTACTGGATTGCGGTCCGTTCACGGCATCATCCTTCGCGGGGGTGGATGTGATGGCCATCAGCCCCGGTGTGCCGGTGGCAGACGCGCTTATCCAAAAGACTGCGCGGTTCGGAGTCCCTCTCGTGGGCGATGTCGAGCTTTTCGCCCAAGCGCAACGCCAGGTTGCGCCCGCGGCGGTGCTCGCAATCACCGGATCGAACGGCAAAAGTACGGTGACGGAAATGACTGGCGCCATGTGCCGAAGCGCGGGCAAGCGCACGGTCTTGGCCGGCAACATCGGGATCCCGGTGCTCGACGCCTTGGCCAACGCGCAATCCACCTAACCGGACGTGTTTGTTCTGGAACTCTCCAGCTTTCAACTCGAAACCACCTCGTCGTTGAATGCCGCTGGCGCGGCCTGTCTGAACCTAAGTCAAGATCACCTGGATCGTTACGCGGACATGTTGGCCTATGCTGAGGCGAAAGCACGCATCTTTCACGGCGATGGCGTGCAGGTGATCAACCGTCAGGATGCGTTGTGCGCAAACATGGCGTTGCCGCGGCGGCAGGTGTACGGTTTCGGCCTCGACGCTCCATTGCGTGCGCACGAGTGGGGTATTCAGATGCGGGATTCGCAAGCATGGTTGGCCGAGGGCAGCCGATGTCTGTTTCCGGTATGTGGCATGCGGCTGGCCGGCATGCACAATGCCGCCAATGCTTTGGCGGCGCTGGCGCTTTGCCGAAGTATCGATCTTCCCTATGAACCGCTCCTCGCCGCCTTGCGTGAGTTCAAGGGATTGCCGCATCGCGTACAGAAGGTCGCCGAAGTGAAAGGGGTGAGCTTCTTCGACGATTCCAAGGGCACCAATGTCGGTGCAACGGTGGCGGCCCTTTCCGGATTCACTCAGCGCACCGTGCTCATCGCCGGCGGCGACGGCAAGGGTCAGGATTTTTCTCCGCTGGAGCAAGCGGTACGTGAGCGTGCACGCGCCGTGGTGTTGATAGGGCGCGATGCGCTTCGGATCGAAGCGGTGCTGCATGCAACGGGCGTCCCGTTGACCCGCGCGGCCAGTATGGATGAGGCAGTGCAAGCGGCGTTCGCCCAGGCGCAAGCAGGCGACGCGGTGCTGCTCTCGCCCGCCTGCGCCAGCTTCGATATGTTCCGAAACTATGAACATCGTGCGCAAGTGTTTGTCGACGCAGTGCGACGATTGGAGCGGGCGCCGTGAATCTTGCCTACAGCTTCCTGCGCAAGCCCGATGAAGCGGGGGATATCGACCTCAGCTTGTTGTGGACAGCGATGCTATTGCTGGGGATCGGATTGGTGATGGTCTACTCCGCATCCATCTCCATTGCGGAGGCTGCTCGCGGTACCGGCTACCACCCCCAGTTCTATCTGATACGACACGGATTCTTCGTTGCGATCGCCGGTTTGACAGCTTATATGGTGTTTCAGATTCCGATGCGCTACTGGCAGACGGCAGCACCCTATCTGTTCGTGATCGCGGCCATCTTGTTGGTGATCGTGCTGGTGCCCTACCTGGGCAAAGAGGTCAAAGGTAGCCGGCGCTGGCTACCCTTGGGCGTGGTCAACCTTCAACCTTCGGAACTGATGAAGCTGTTTGTCGTGCTCTACGCCGCCGACTACAGCGTGCGCAAGGCGGCATGGATGCACAGCTTCAGGAAGGGATTTCTGCCCATGTTCGGCGTGATGTTCGCGGTGGGCGTGCTGCTCATCATGGAGCCGGACTTCGGTGCCTTGGCCGTGATCGCCGCCATTGCCATGGGGATTCTTTTCCTGGGTGGATTGAACTGGCGTTTGTTCGCTTCGCTTTCGGTACTGCTGGTGGCCGGATTGTTGGTGGTGGCGGTGTCGTCGCCCTACCGGTTAAAACGATTCGTCGGGTTTTGGGATCCTTTCGATGATTTCCTGGGCAAGGGTTATCAACTCAGTCATGCGTTGATCGCCTTTGGGCGTGGCGAGTGGTTCGGAGTAGGGTTGGGCGGGAGTGTGGAGAAGTTGTTTTACCTGCCCGAGGCGCACACAGATTTTCTGCTCGCGGTGATTGGTGAGGAACTCGGATTCATTGGGGTGTGCGCGGTAATCGCGTTATTCGCCTGGCTGGTATGGCGCACTTTCGCCATTGGCTCGCAAGCGGCGCGGCTGGAGCGTTACTTTTCCGCGCTGGCGGCACAAGGCATCGCCATCTGGTTGGGCGTGCAAACGGTCATCAACATGGGCGTGAATCTAGGCGTGGTGCCGACCAAGGGACTCACGCTTCCCTTCATGAGCTTCGGCGGCAGTGGGTTGGTCGCCAACTGTTGTGCACTCGCACTGGTGCTTCGCATCGATTTCGAGAACCGCCAACTCATGCGGGGAAGGCCCCTATGAATCGGACTATTCTCGTCATGGCGGGCGGTACGGGTGGGCACGTGTTTCCCGCACTGGCGGTGGCCGACTATCTGCGCAACGCCGGTTGGCGAGTAGTCTGGCTAGGCGGCAAAGCGGGTATTGAAGCCTCGCTCGTTCCGCAGCGAGGCTACGAAATGGAATGGGTGCGCTTCTCCGGTTTGCGCGGCAAGGGGCTGCTGAGAATCGCGCTGTTGCCCATGAATTTGTTGATCGCGTTCTGGCAGTGCGCCAGCGCCATCTTCCGCGTGCGTCCCAATGTGGTGCTCGGAATGGGCGGCTACATTTCTTTTCCCGGCGCAATGATGGCTTCGTTGCTAAATCGTCCGCTGGTCATTCACGAACAGAATTCCATCGCGGGCTTGGCCAATCGAGTGCTCTCGCAAGTGGCCGATCGCGTGCTGAGCGGTTTTCCTGAAGTGTTGAAGAAGGCGCAATGGGTCGGCAACCCGGTGCGTTCGGAAATCTCCGAATTGCCGGCGCCGGAGATACGGTATGCGTCGCGCACGGGTCCGGTGCGGGTTCTGGTGGTGGGCGGGAGCCTTGGCGCCCAGGCATTGAATGAAACGGTGCCGCAATCCCTGTCGCTGATCGATGCGCAGAGTCGTCCGGTCGTCACTCATCAAGCAGGTAAGAAGCATATCGATGACTTGCGCTCGGCGTACGCAGCGGCGCAGGTGGACGCGCAGCTGGTGGACTTTATCGACGACATGGCTCAATGCTACGGCGACTCCGATCTGGTGATCTGCCGCGCTGGCGCGCTGACTTGCGCGGAATTAGCGGCCGCGGGTGTGGCCAGTGTGCTGGTGCCGTTTCCCCATGCCGTGGACGATCATCAGACCCACAACGCGCGCTTTCTGGAAAATGCAGGCGCGGCGATTTTGGTGCCGCAGCTTGAATTGGTGCCAAGGAAACTCGCGGATCTGTTGATGAGTTTTACGCGTGAAAAACTGCTCACGATGGCCCAGCGCGCACGAGAGTTGGCGCGCCCTCACGCGACGCAAGAAGTGGCGCGTGTGTGTGAAGGGTTGGCCGGATGAAGCATAAAGTCAAGCATGTTCACTTCGTTGGAATTGGCGGCGCCGGCATGAGCGGCATTGCCGAGGTGCTGTTGAACCTGGGCTATAAGGTGAGTGGTTCCGATCTGGGCGAGAACGCCGCCACCAAGCGCTTGCATCAACTCGGGGCTCGCGTGTTTCGCGGCCACGATCTGAGCAATGTGGAAGGCGCCGACGCGGTGGTGGTGTCCACCGCGGTGAAAATCGACAATCCCGAAGTGGCCGCGGCACGCGCGCGTCGCATACCGGTGGTGCCGCGCGCATTGATGCTGGCTGAGCTGATGCGACTCAAGCAGGGCGTGGCGGTAGCCGGGACGCACGGCAAGACCACGACGACCAGTCTGATTGCTAGCGTGCTGGCCGAAGGCGGATTGGACCCGACCTTCGTCATCGGCGGGCGGCTCGAAGCAGCGGGCGCGAATGCGCGTCTGGGCACCGGAGAGTTCATAGTGGTGGAAGCCGATGAGTCCGATGCTTCCTTCCTCTATCTGCAACCGGTGGTGGCGGTGGTGACGAACATCGATGCCGATCACATGGAAACCTACGGCCACGACTTCAGCCGGCTGCGCCAAGCATTTCTCGATTTCATTCAGCGCTTGCCATTCTACGGCGTTGCCGTGGTGTGTGTGGATGACGCAAACGTGCGTAGTTTGCTGCCGTTGATCGCCAAACCGGTCGTAACTTATGGTTTGTCGGAACAGGCTCAGGTGCGGGCGGTGGATATTCAAGCCGATGGATTGCGCATGCGCTTCACAGTGCGCATTCGCACAGAGAACGCCGCTGGAACCGACGAGCAAAGTTTTCCGGTGACGCTCAATCTGCCGGGCGTGCACAACGTCCAGAACGCATTGGCAACCATCGCCGTGGGTGTCGAACTCGGTGTGTCGGAAGACAAGATCGCCAAAGGGCTTGCGGATTTCAAGGGTGTCGGCCGGCGCTTCCAGCGTTACGGCGAGATTTCGCTTCCAGGTGGCGGCCACTTCACATTGATCGATGATTACGGTCATCACCCGGTGGAAATGGCAGCCACCTTGTCAGCGGCGCGTGGCGCGTTCCCCGGCCGCCGCTTGGTTCTCGCCTTTCAACCTCATCGCTACACGCGCACACGCGATTGCTTCGAGGATTTCGTAAAGGTGCTCTCGACAGTGGACACGTTGCTTCTGGCGGAAGTCTACGCGGCGGGAGAGGCGCCCATCGTCGCCGCTGACGGCAGAGCGCTGGCGCGCGCGATTCGTGTCGCCGGAAAGGTGGAACCGATTTTTGTCGAGCAGGTGAGTGAGCTTCCTGCCGCCGTGTTGGCGGCTGCGCGCCCAGACGATGTGGTGGTGACCATGGGCGCTGGCTCCATCGGTGGAGTTCCCGGCCAGCTTGCTCAGGAGGCCGCATGAACATGGCGGAAATCGACCAAATCGCGACGTACGGTTTGGGTGGCGACTTCCGCCTGCGCGAGCCCATGCGCCGCCACACCAGTTGGCGCACCGGAGGAGTGGCCGATCGCGGATACTTCGCCAAGGACCTGGCCGATTTGACGCGCTTCATTCGCACTATTCCACGCGACGAGCCGGTCTACTTCGTCGGTTTGGGCAGCAACCTGCTGGTGCGCGATGGTGGATTGCGCGGCACCGTGGTGTTTACGCATTGGGCGTTACGCCAGCTTGCGCTCGATGCCGCGGACTGTGCGCTGATTTATGCGCAGGCAGGCGTGGCAAGCCCGAAGGTGGCGCGCTTCTCGGCCGTGCATGAATTCGAGGGCGCTGAGTTCCTCGCGGGGATTCCCGGAACTGTGGGCGGCGCGCTCGCCATGAACGCCGGCTGCTATGGATCGGAGGCTTGGGAAATCGTCGAACGCGTGCTTACCGTTGGCCGTGACGGCGAATTGAGAACGCGAACACGCGAGGATTTCGACATCGGCTACCGTATGGTGCAGCCGCGCTTTGCCACCGAAGAATGGTTCGTAGCGGCGTGGTTGCGCCTGCCCGTGGGCGATGGCCAGCGCTCGCGTGCGCGCATCAAGGAATTTCTGCACAGGCGCATCGCCTCGCAACCCTTAGAAATGCCCAACGCTGGTTCGGTGTTTCGCAACCCACCTGGCGACTACGCGGCCAGACTCATCGAGGCTTGCGGATTGAAGGGACGGCGCATCGGCGGCGCCATGGTTTCGCCCAAACACGCCAACTTCATCGTCAATGCGAACCGCGCCAGCGCGGCGGATCTGGAAGCGCTGATCGAAGAGGTGCGAGAAACGGTCAGAACCAGGAAGGGTGTCATGCTGGTGAGGGAAGTGAGAATCATCGGAGAGAGGGCTTGAGACACCATGAACGTCACTGATTTCGGGAAGGTGGCGGTGCTCTTCGGCGGCAAGTCGGCCGAAAGAGAGATTTCGCTTCTGTCCGGCAACGCCGTGCTGGCCGCATTGAAGCGCGCCGGTGTGGATGCCCATGCCTTCGATCCGGCCCAGCGTGGAATGCACGAACTGAAGAGTGAGAAATTCTCGCGCGTGTTCATCGCGCTGCACGGGCGCTATGGGGAAGATGGCACGGTGCAAGGCGCGCTTGAATTGCTGGGCATACCCTACACGGGTAGCGGCGTCATGGCCTCCGCCCTGTGTATGGACAAGGTGCGAACCAAGATGGTATGGGTTGCGGCGGGGTTGCCCACGCCGCGCTGGGAAGTCCTCTATCCCAGAAGCGATTGGGATCACGTGGCTAAGAAGCTCGGAGTGCCGCTCATCGTGAAGCCGGCGCGCGAGGGTTCCACCATCGGCTTGACCAAAGTCACGCACGCCAATCAGATTCAGGAAGCCTACTACGGCGCCGCCCGTCACGATCCCATGGTGATGGCGGAGGAGTTTGTGGACGGCATCGAATTGACCTGCGCGTTCCTCGGCGAGCGTGCCTTACCCTTGATTCGCATCGAAGCGCCACAGGGAAACTACGACTACCACAATAAGTATTTCAGCGACGAGACACGCTATCACTGTCCCAGCGGATTGAGCGCGGCGGTGGAATCGGCGATTCAAGAAACCGTGATGCGCTCCGCCCACGTCTTGGGCTGCGAAGGATGGGGACGTGCGGATCTCATTCGGCGCGCCGATGGCAGCTTCGCGCTCTTGGAAATCAACACTTCGCCCGGTATGACGGGGCACAGCTTGGTGCCCATGGCGGCCAAGGCCGTGGACATTTTATTCGACGAACTGGTGCTGCGAATCCTGGAGTTGGCGCATGTGGGATGACCATCGAAAACTAAATCGCCTTTCGAGCGTGTTGCATCTTCTATTCGTGGTGCTGTCGTTGTATGCTCTCATCGTTTTCGCGGTGCGCTTGCCCATCTTTCCATTGAGAGAAGTGCAGATACAAGGCCAAGTCCTGCATACATCTCAAGAACAAATTGGCGCTCTGCTGCATTCGAATTTCAAGGGCAATTTTTTTACCTTCGACCTCGATCGTTTGCGCGACGCTTTCTCGCTTCTGCCTTGGGTGCGCACCGCCGCCGTGCGGCGCGTTTGGCCCGATCGTCTGGAAGTCTCCCTTGAGGAACACAACGTTCTGGGGCGGTGGGGCGAGCATGCGCTGGTCAACTCCTTCGGCGAAACCTACGAAGCTGCCAGCGACCGCCAGCTTCCCGTTTTCAACGGTCCCGAAGGGACTTCCCTGGAGATGACCGAGCGCTTCCGCGAGTTCAATGAAATCCTGCGACCGCTGTCGAGTCAAGTGCGCGCGCTGAAGTTGAGCGAGCGGCGCGCGTGGGCACTGACCTTGGACAACGGCATGGTGCTGGAGTTGGGGCGAGAGCATTTTCATGAACGCCTCGCGCGCTTTGTATCCGCTTACCCGCGGGCCATCGCGACCTTGCGAACGCAGCCCAAACGGGTGGACTTGCGCTACCAGAATGGGTTCGCGGTGCAGGCCAAGGAAGGTGCTTAGTGAACAGAAGAACATCGACTAGATTGGCCATGAAGGCGCAAGCAAAGTGAAGGAAACCAAGAATCTCATCGTGGGTTTGGACGTCGGCACCTCCAAAGTGGTGGCGATGGTGGCGGAGATCAAAGCCGACAACGGCTTCGACGTCATCGGTTTCGGTGTCAGTCATTCGCGCGGCCTGAAAAAAGGCGTGGTGGTCAATATCGAATCCACGGTGCAGTCCATCCAGCGCGCCGTGGAAGAGGCCGAGCTCATGGCCGGTTGTCAGATTCAATCGGTGTACGCCGGCATCGCCGGTTCGCACATTCGCTCGATCAACTCGCACGGCACGGTGGCGATTAAGGAC
>JANNFC010000082.1:0-2946 GCA_031379405.1 Betaproteobacteria bacterium
AGGTGCTCGCGCTGTGCGAGCGACGCTTGGCCGGCGACTGGCTGGAGCGCTTTGGTCATCCGCTGCTGCTGCTGGAGACCTTCGTCGATCCGCAGCGCTTTCACGGCACGGTGTACCGCGCGGCGAACTGGACCTGCGTGGGCCTGACCCAAGGCTTTCGGCGCACCGCGGGCGGCTACAGTGCAGCGCCGCAGTCGCCCAAGCAAGTCTTCGTGCGTGCGCTGCATCCGCGTGCACGCCAGCGCCTGGCACAAAGCGTTCTTGACCCCCGCGACCACACCGAGGAGCACCCCACGATGACCCTGACTGCCCAACAGATGCGCGCGTTGCCCGAAAGCTTCAGCAGCATCAGCGACCCTCGGCGCGCCCAGGGCCGGCGCCACCCGATGCGTGCGGTGCTGGCCATTGCCGCAGGGGCCACCTTGTGCGGCATGCGCGGCTACAAGGCCATCGGACAATGGGCCCAGGGCCTGGGGCAAAAGGGCGCCCAGCGCATCGGCTGTCGGCGTGATCCCGACACGCGCGAGTATCTGATCCCCAGCGTCACGGTGATCCGCGAGGTGCTCATGCGGGTCGATCCCGCGCAACTCGACCGGGCCCTGGGCGCCTGGAATGTCCTGTGGGCGGCGCGCGACCGCAGCCTGGCCATCGACGGCAAGACTCTGCGTAACGCCACCGACGAGCAGGGCAACCAAGTGCACGTGATGAGCGCGGTGGGCCACCAGTCGAAGGCCGCCTACACCCAAAAAAAGTCAACGGCCTGAGCGTCGACTACAGCGATGAGTTCAAGCGCACGAACGAGATCAAGACGGCCGCCCCGATGCTCGATGCCATCGAGATCGCTGGGCGCGTCATCACCGCCGACGCACTGCTGACCCAGCGCGATCTGGCCCACTACCTGGTCGCGCGCGGGGCGCACTACCACTTCACTGTTAAGGGCAACCAGCCCACGCTGCAAGAAGACATCCGGGCACTGTTCGCCCAGCGCGGGGCGGCTCACCATACCGAAGTCTCACCCCCAGACCATGGCCGCATTGAAACGCGCCGCATCGGGTGCTCGAGCCAGCTCAACCACTATGTAGCCTTCCCGCACGCCGGCCAGGTCTTTCTGATCGAACGCGAGGTGATCGACAAGAAGTCAGGCCAGCGCAGCATTGAGGTGGCCTTGGGCGTGACCAGTTGCTCCCCCGAGCAAGCCAGCCCCGCCACCGTGTTGCGCGACAACCGTGGTCACTGGGCCATAGAGAACAGCTGTCACCATGTGCTCGACATGACCTGGGACGAAGACCGCTGCCGCATCCGCACCGGCCACGGTCCCGAGAATACTTCCCGACTGCGCCGCTTCGCCATCAGCGTGCTCAACCTGCACGCCAAACCCGGCGACTCGATCGCCTCCATGACTCGCAGGCTAGCGGCCAACACCCGCCTTGTCTTCGACTACCTGCTCATGACCAAAAACTCTACCGGCCATGCGCATGCCGCTTAATTCAGCAAGAACGAATTTACCGTGCCCACTGATAGCCTTCGGCAATATAGGTTTGCGCCTGCGCCACGGCTTGATGCGCCGAGCGCTGCGGACGGAATCCGTAACTGAATTCCGAGAATGTCGGCTCAAAGATTGGCCCCAATACTTGCAGCATCGCTTGTTGAATGAAGCGGTCCAGCACGCAGGGGATGCCGAGCTTTCGCTTGTCCTTTCCCCCCGGCTTGTCTATTTCGACTCGCCTGACCGGTTGCGGTGGGTACTGCCCCGCAAGCAGCCGTCCTCGAATCTCTGGCCAATGCACTTTCAGGTAGCCCGAGAGTTGCGTCACACTCATCGCGTCTACTCCCGCACTCCCTTTGTTGCGCTTGACCCGTGCTAACGCGCGCTTCAGATTCTCGCGCTCGCACACCTGCTCCATTAACTGCCCTTCCGCCAAGCTTTCAGTGTCGTGCTCCGCCGTGGACGTTTCGCTCCCTCCGCCAATGCGCTTCGGGGCTTCACCCTTCGACTCATTCGCCAAGGCCCGTCCTACCTGGGTTTTCTGCCGCTTGTCGTCCATGAGAAACTCGTCTTACTCGCCTTGCCTTTCAAGCCCTTGCGGGCACCGTTCGGGCCGTTTGTTCAAGGCGCTGCGGTTCGGCATATCTGTTTCTCCACCTTTCGGATTCGGAGTGCCTCAATAGCTTCGCCTGCCTCGTTCTTTCTTGCCCTCTGCTGACTTCTACCCCGCGTTCAGCATGCCTCGCGACATCCTCAGTCCCTTGTTCCGGATAGCAGCGCGAGAATCTCCCGAGGTAAGTTTGACCGCCTTCCCCACACACCCGCCAGATCTACCGTCCCGCCTCTTGATGGCTATGGACTTTGCGCTCATACGCCCGCTCGTCCCGGCGCTAGGCCTCGTATCTGGTTTCTGTTCGTCGGGTCATGGCTTTGCTCCGCGCTTCCTTCAGACCTCACCTCGCGGTGACGCCCTTGCGCTTCGCTAATCCTTCACCACCATCAGGTTGGATAGAGGACTTGCACCTCCAAGCTGTCAAACATGCTCGGCACACGTAAATAGCCCCGCGCCAAGAGCGCGGGGTATTAGAAAAGCTTTAACTGCCGTAGCTCCTCCTTCGGCTTGCCTTGATTCCGGACATACCTCTCGATGACCTCCCAACTGCCACCTTCGCCAACTGTGGCCACATAGTAGCCATCGGTCCAAAACTCCCCACCCCACAGCGCGCGCTTCACCACCGGCTTGCGCCGAAATATCTCGCGTGCCGTGATGCTCTTGAAAACCCTCACAATCTGCCCCGGCGCCACCTTCGGATGCGCCGAACACAGTAAATGAACTACCCCGCCGCAAGCGGCGGGGTATCGAAACCCCGAATCAGCAGCTTCTTCGCGGCAAGCCGCGGGGAATTGGACCCGAAGAGATTCAACGCCTCGCCCAAGTGACTTATGATGTGAAACTTATC
>JANNFC010000127.1:0-11592 GCA_031379405.1 Betaproteobacteria bacterium
GAGCGGGCCCGGGTCGATCCCACGCTGTTCAAAGACATCGCTTGGAGTACCGAACGCGTGATGCCACAAACGCGCGAACGCCTTCACGATTTAGGATGGCGTTGGATGGAATTAGCCACCAAATGGGATGTGGATCGCCCGCAAGATTACACACGCATGCAGAACGAATACCCAACACAATCCCAAGGGTTGTAGGGTGGGTTCCACCCACCGAACCGCAGCGACGTTCCTACGGTGGTTTTCACCCGCCCTACTCTTACTGGCAACGAGTGTCGCCGCTCTCGATTCGGCAAGCGAAATTGCTCCGTTCTCAACCGCGCCCCTCGGCGCCGCCCCCATTCCGGGCTGGACGCCAACGTTCATTCCAAGCGTAAAGCAACACACGCGCTTCAGCATCGTCGAGGAAGACCAACGACAAGCGCTAAGGATCGACGCCAAGGCCTCGGCCGGCACGCTCATCCATCGCATTGCCGTGGACCCGAAGCAGCGTCCGTGGTTGCGCTGGCAATGGAAGATCCCCAAGCACAATGCGAAAACCAACTTGCACAAAAAAGCCGGCGATGACTTCCCGGCCCGCCTCTACGTTATCTTTGACTACGATCTTGCCAAGCTGCGATTCCTGGATCGAATCAAGCTCAAAATAGCTCGCAATCTCTACGGCAACGACGTACCCGGCGCCGCCCTATGCTATGTCTGGGATCCGACACTTCCGGCAGGTACCTCCGCCTGGAACGCCTATACCAACCGCCTCAGGATGATCGTAGTTCGTAGCGCAGACGACGGGCGATGGAGGTCGCAGGAGCGAAATGTCTATCAAGACTTCAAATCCGCCTTTGGCGAAGAGCCTCCGATGATCTCGGCAATCGCGGTGGCGGGCGATAGTGACAATACCGGGGAAGCCACCCTATCGTTCATTGGGGATACCACGCTTTCCGCTCAATGAAGCGCACTCACCCGGCTTCCGCCGAATGGGGCACGACGGTGCATTACTCTGCGTACACCCCAGCTTGCTTGACGATCGGCGTCCATTTATCAATTTCCGCCTTGAGCCAATCGCGCAAGGCCGCGGGCGTTTGCTTGGACTCCGGGACGATCTGCGCCCCCAACTCCACGAGCCGCTTCGTCACTACCGGATCTTTCAGAGCCGCGCGCAAGGCCGCGCCAAACTTATCGATGGCCTCCTTCGGCGTGCCCTTCGGCGCATAGACACCGTGCCATACCACCACCTCAAATCCTTTAAGGCCCAACTCGTCCAAGGTCGGCGTATCGGGCAGCGCGCCGATGCGCTTGCGGGTGGCGGCGGCATAGAGCTTGATGCGTTGGGCTTTGACGTGTGGAATGGTCTGCGTGGTTTGATCGCACAGCACATCGACGTGGCCGCCCACCAATGCCGTCAAAGCCGGGGCTGTGCCTTGATAGGACACCGTAGTCATCTGCACGCCCAGCGCTTGCTGCAGCAGCATCGCGCACAAATGCGAGACGGCGCCGGGGCCCGAATGGGCTAGGTTGACTTTTTCCTTCTGGGTTTTGAGATAGTCGAGCAGTTCCTTGCCGGTCTTGGGCGCGAAATCTCTACGCGCCACCAAGGTCATCGGCACGTCCACCAGTTGGCTCACATATTCGAAGTCCTTCAGGGGATCGTAGCTGAGCTTGCGATATAACGCCGGCGCGGTCGCCATCCCCGTATGGTGTAACAGAAACGTATAGCCGGTGGGTGCGGCCTTGGCGACGATACCCGCGCCGATGGTGCCACCGGCGCCGATTCTGTTCTCCACCACGACGGTTTGTCCGAAAGTCTTGCTCATGGACGCCGCCAACGTGCGGGCCAATACATCCGTCGGTCCGCCGGCGGTGAAGGGCACCACCAGCGTCACCACGCGTGACGGGTAGGTATCCGCCGCCTGTGCCGAAAACATTAGACCCCATAGACAGGCTATCGAAATTAGCAGGTTCATTGCGCAGTCCATCCCCCATCTACCATTAAGTGAGTGCCGGTAATCATGGCGGCCGCGGGCGAGGCCAGGAAAACGGCGGCGGCCATGATGTCCTCCACCTTGGATAGTGTCCCCATTGGAATGCGCGCCAACATGAATTCGCGTTTCTCGGGCGTGTTCATGATCTTGCGCATCAGCGGCGTTTCGGTGAACGTGGGACCGATGCTGTTAACTCGTATTTTTTGGGACGCCAACTCCACCGCCATGGCTTTGGTCAAACCTTCCAAGGCGTGCTTGCTCATGCAATACACCGTTCGATCGGGCGATCCGACGTGTCCCATCTGTGAAGAGATATTGATCACGCACGCGCCCCTGGTACGCCGATCAGGATGTTCCAGCATTTTCCTGACCGCAGCCTGGGCCACGACGAATGCCGCACGCACGTTGAGGTCCAGCATGTTATCCAGATGTTCGTCCGAAACCTGCACGAACGGCTCGGGAAAATTGGTTCCGGCATTGTTGATCAGGATGTCCAATCTCTCGCAATCGGCAATCACTTTGCGGATCTGCGCTGAATTGGTGACGTCGCACACCATCACCCGAGCTTGTCCCTTCAGCGCACGAATCGCCATTGCGGTTTCCTCCAGCGTGGACTGGGTTCGCCCCACCAACAAAACTTCGGCGCCCGCCTCGGCCAATCCCATGGCGATGCCCGCGCCCAGTCCGCCGCCGGCGCCCGTTACCAGGGCCGTCTGCCCGTCGAGCCGAAATGAAGGCAATCGCAGCACCGCTGTTTCACTTGTTGTAGTCATACTCACTGGTTTGGTTACTTGATAGGGACGATGTTACCCGAGCTGTCGCACCGGGCGCCCAATGAGAACATCGCAATGCGGATATCATAGGCACTCGAACAATTAACCGGAAACCGATACATGGGAAACCTCCTGGAACTCACCGCCAGCGATGGGCATCGATTTAGCGTCTATCGCGCCGAGCCCCTGGGCAAGATTCGCGGCGCGATGATCGTCGCGCAAGAAATTTTCGGCGTCAACAGCCACATCCGCTCCGTGGCTGACGGCTACGCCGCCGATGGTTATCTCACCATCGCCCCCGCCCTCTATGACCGCGCCAAGCGCGACTACGAGACCGGCTACTCTCAGGAAGAAATCCAGGCCGGCGTCGAGATCATGCAAAAGCTGGACTGGAATAACACGATGAAGGACATTCAAGCTTCGCTCGATACCCTGAAGTCATCACAGAAAGTGGGCATCGTGGGCTATTGCTGGGGCGGCACCGTCGCCTGGCTGGCGGCTTCGCGTGTAACAGGATTGGCCTGCGCCATTCCCTACTACGGCGGCGGCATCCCCAACTTCATCGACGAAAAACCGCGCTGCCCGGTGATGTTCCAATTCGGCGAGCAGGACCAGATGCCAAGCCTGGAGCAAGCGCGGAAAATAGCCGCCGCGCATCCAGACGCCATCGCCAATTTCTACCCGGCGGGACATGGCTTCAATTGCGATCAGCGCGGATCCTTTGATGCCGAATCTTCCAAACTTGCACGCACGCGTGCATTGGAATTTCTCGAGAAACACGTAGGCTGAACTCATTCCCGCCCATGCAGGAACGACGTATACCGTAGGGTGGGTTAGGTGCGCAACACCGTAACCCAGCGTGCGTCCACCCAGATTGGCCCCAAGGAAGGCACCTCAAATGAAACATCTTATCGACCCCGAAGGCACTCGCCTACCCATCAAACTCGACAGCACGAGCAATGGTGAGTTCACACCCATTGCGTTGCCGCCTACAGCGATCTCCGCCAATCGACACGCCCATGACATGGCCTCGGCCAACGCCAGCCGGCGAGGCCAGGAGCGGCGCGAGTTCCTGATTTCATCTTGCGGCGTGGCCAGCACGCTGCTTGCCTTCAACACGGCCTTCGCCGCAGCGGGGAAGCGTGGTGGGCAATTCGATATTCACGCCGAAGCGGCGCTCGATCCTCAACTCGCTGCCGCGGCAGTGGAAGGCGACGAGTTTATTTTCGATGTGCAGGGCCACTTCGTCGATCCCAACGGCGCGTGGGTGAAGAAGTTGCCGCCCGGCGCGCGGCCCCTCACGTTTTCACCGAAGACCGAATGCGCCCTTTCGACTCGACCCGGAGATCTGAGTTACCTAAACTGCCTCAGTTCGGAAGAGTTCATCAAGGATGTCTTCCTCGACAGCGACACGGACATGATGGTGCTGTCCTTCGTGCCGTCCAGGCGCGATGCCGAACCACTGACCATCGCGGGGGCGGACGCCACGCGCCAGATCGTGGAGCGAATGGAAGGCTCGCACCGGCTGCTATTGCACGGTAGAGTCAATCCCAACCAGCCCGGCGATGTGGAGGGCATGGACGAACTCGCGCGGCGTTGGAAAGTAAGTGCGTGGAAGACTTATACGCAGTGGGGTCCGGACGGCAATGGTTTCTTTCTCTCGGACGACATCGGTACGCGCCTGATCGAGAAAGCACGCGCACTGAATGTCAAGGTGATCTGCGTGCACAAAGGTGTGCCCTTCGGCCAGAAATCCTATGAGCATAGCCAATGCAGGGACATCGGCGTGGTGGCCAAGCGCTTCCCGGACATCAGTTTTATCGTATATCACTCGGGATTCGTGCCGAGCAAGGCCGAGCAGGGATTTGCGCCTGGCGCAAGGCGCGACGGCATCGATACGCTCGTTCAATCCCTCATCGATAACGGTATCGGAGCCAACAGCAACGTGTACGCCGAGCTAGGCAGCACTTGGCGCTTTGCCATGCGCGATCCCGACAATGCCGCGCATACCCTGGGCAAGCTGTTGAAGTACGTCGGCGAGAACAACGTCTTGTGGGGCACTGATTCCCTTTGGTATGGTTCGCCACAGGATCAGATACAAGCTTTTCGTACTTTCCAGATCTCGACGCAATTTCAAGAGCGCTTCGGCTACCCGAAAATTACACCCGAGATTCGCGCCAAAGTGTTCGGACTCAATGCCACCAAACCCTATGCCGTCAGCGCCGCTGAAGTGCGCAAGTACGCCAAGCGCGATCGGATCGCCCAGGAGCGCGTGGCCTATCTGGACCATCCGGAACCGCACTTCAACACCTACGGACCGAAGACGCGACGTGAGTTTTTGAACTTGATGCGCTGGACGGGTGGATCGCGGGCTTAGAACAGTCCAGACCATGCGAATTTTGCGTCTTTGCGTTGAAAGCCTTATTTGCCTTGCCGTTTTGCTCTGGACGGTTATCGCGGTCCCGAAGGCGCGCGCGCAAGATATCGCCGCGCTGCAATCCAGCATCGTGCGCGTAGTCGCCATCGCGGAGGGCAAACGCAAGACCGGCGCGGGCTTCATCGTGCGCCTGCAAAAGGACCGTGCTTTCATCGCCACCGCGGCGCACGTCGTGGAGGGGGCGGAGCAGGTGGAAGTGGAGTTCTTTGCCGAACGCAATCGCTTCGTGCCCGCGAGAATCGTTGGCATCGAGGGCAACGATCCCAATGGTGTAGCGGCCTTGGTGATCCCATCCACGCCACCTGCCACCGCCAAACAACTCACCCTCAACTCGCAACTGCCCGTGCGAGCGGGAGACCCCATTGTGACCATCGGATTTCCGCAGGGTGCAGCGCCTTACTCCGTGGTGCGCGGCGAAGTCGCGGGGAGACGCGGAAAAACCATCGATGTCGCAGCCGCCATCGACGAAGGCAACTCTGGCGGTCCATTGATCAAGGGCAACGAGGCCATCGGCATCCTGCTCGCAGCCAGGAGTCCTTTCGCGCATGCGCTGCCGGCGGTGATTCTGCGCTACGTTCTGGAAAGCTGGTCCATCGACACCCAGGCGATGATGGTGCTGCGAAGCGACCCCGCAACCGTGTCACTACGCGACATTGCCAAGGCGATTCAGAACTGGGGATTCAGTCATCCGGGCGCTCGCTTGCAAGGATTGCCGCACGGCGTGGCCGGTAACTATCAACCCAATTACGAAACCCTGAGGATCGAAGAGGACCAAGTGGTTGTCGACCATGCCAGCGGCTTGATCTGGGAACAGTCAGGATCCAACGACAGTGTCCCGCCGGAAGACGCCATGGATCACATCGAAAAACTCAACTCTCAACTCTATGCGGGCGCCAACGACTGGCGCCTGCCTACGATTGAGGAACTCGCCTCCCTCCTTCGTCCGAGCGAAACCACGCAGGGTGTGTATGCCAGCGCACTGTTCGATTCGGAGAAGTGGAAATTCTGGAGCAGCGACACGCGCGCCGAGGCGGACAAACGCTACCGCCTGGGCGTGGATTTCATGATGGGCGCCGTGTCCGATGACTCCAGCGGCATCGCGCGCGAAACGCTACGCTGGGTGCGTGGAGTGAGATCGAAAGCAGGCTCTTAGGCGTCGTAAATAAATAAAGGTATCACCATATAGGTTATGGTGATACGTTACCTGAGGGAGTCAAAAGGGTAGAGTAGAGGACAGGCTTGCGCCTGCCCTCCCTCATCAAACCGTGCATGCAGTTTTCCCGCACACGGCTTTCCGATGTTCTTCACGCCAAGGCATGCGCGGATTTCCAGCCCGCTGCGGTAGGAACCTTGTACAGCCCGTAGCGCCGGTATAGATCCACACTCGGGAACCGGCCTTCGCCGATGCCTCTGTCTTTCACCTTATGGCGCTTCATCAAGTGCGTGCGTAGCCGGTGTTCCGCGTGAGTCTTGACCTTTTCCATCACCTGGTTTGAATTCCGATAGTGGAAGTAGTTCGCCCAGCCGCTGAGGCTGCGGTTCACGTTTCCCACGATCTTATCCAAGGCGATGGGAGTCAGTTCCCGCCCCGTGAGCTGGGTTAGCTTCGTCTTGATTTTCATCAGCGACTTCGCCGACGGGCTTACATTGGGGTACGGTTTTCCGGTACGCCTTCCTCGACTCATCCTGATCGAGAACCCCAAGAAATTGAAGCTCGCTTGTGTGGCGTCCACGATGTGGGTCTTGGCCTCGTTCAAGCTTAAGCCCAGACGATCCACTACGTGGCGCACCACGTTCAGCGGTTCTTCTACACCCCCTCGGCATAACACCACAAAGTCGTCCGCGTAACGCACCCAGTGCGCTTGCAGTTTGCCTTTGAGGTGCCGCCGTTGCCATATCCGGTCCAGAATGTGCAGGTAGCAGTTGGACAATAGCGGAGAAATCACGCCACCTTGTGGCGTACCCTTGCGATTGGCTTTCCCGCCACCCACAGTCTTCTTCAATCCGTTGTCGTCCTCGCCGATGACCGGGGCTTTGAGCCACTGCTTGGATAGAGGTGCAATATCCCCCCATCGACAATGCGCTCGGCCACCACACTCATCAGTTGGGCGTGCGGGATGCTGTCGAAGTATTTCGACAGGTCGGCGTCGATGACTTGGGTGTAGCCTGCCCATAACGCGTTGGCGATGTCGTCCACGGCATCGTGGGCCGATTTCTTCGGCCGCAATCCGTACGAATGCGCACAGAAGTGGGCTTCAAAGATCGGCTCGATGATGAGTTTCACCGCCATTTGCGCTACCCGATCACGTAGCGTCGGGATCCCCAGCGGTCGCATACTGCCGTCCGCTTTGGGAATCATGACACGGCGCACCGGTTGGGCTCGGTAGGTCTTGTCTTTCAGGTCTTGGGCCAGTTCCCGCAGAAACGTTTCTATCCCGATCCCGCGCTCTATGGCCTCGAAGCCGATCCCATCAATCCCGGGACTGCCGCGGTTGGCACGCACAAGCCGCCATGCATGATTGAGGACGTCCTCACGGCTGATCTTGTCGTAGAGCGCGTAGAAGCGATAGGCCGGCTCTTGCTTGGCCTTGGCATAGAGCTTCCTCTGTAGCGTCCTGATCGCGTCCGGGGTGGTTAGCAACTTGGCAATCCCCTGATCCTCCACTCTTCGGTCGCACGAACAAAGCAGGGTCCCTTCCCTCGCCCAGGGTTATGTTGTCCCTTGGACTCAAACGGTACTTCGAACCCCTCCGACTCCCGTTCCGGGCCGCTGCGCTTTCGTTTCCTTATACGCATCAGTCGGTGGTCTCCCCACCTCCAAAACGGGTCTCCAGCACTGAACAGTAGGTCTTCCATAACATGCCGTCCTTGCTACCCCGGGAGAGACCACGCACCACTTCCGTTATTTCAGCACGCGTCCAGCGGCCTTCCCCTTCTGACCACAGGGTCGGCTTCTCCATTTCGTTTACGAGGCTACTCATGGGTTCACTTACGTTACGGCCTGCTATTTTGCTGCTCGGAAACTCACGACCCCGCGTTACCGCGACGCCGCTTCCTCACGCTACCAAGGCGCACGGACAACTCCTTGGACGGGACTTCAACCCGCTAGACTCACTGCTGTTACTGCGAACGGTCAGGTCTATACTTAGTAGTAGTAAGTATAGACCTGACCCCTTTCTTTATACCGAGTGCACGGCATCGAAGGCCTGCGCGTGGCCGGCGCCTCCATCTCTCCGACCAAGCCCTCCGGCAACACGAATGCGCCCGCCATCATGGTCGGCGAGAAGGCCGCCGAACTGATCCGTGCGAGAAATTGAAGGCGTTGTCGGCCGCCGGGCCAGGCGGGGAATCGGAACGCCCCGCGCACACCCTCGAAACACCGGCGTCCGGTTTAGACGACGCCCCTCGGGAAAGCCAGTCGCGCCAAGGCTTGTCCGCGCCCTGGCGAACGATAATTTGTTGACAATACTTTGGGCTCGCGCGCGATCGCGGGTAGAACGGCGATGATTCTTGCTGCGCGATAATCACCCGGAAAACGCACCAATCCTTCGAAGACAAAGGGGACCCATGAACACTCGAGTTTCTAAGAGAGGGAAGCCGCGCCACACCCTCGGCGCCGCCGTTCGCGTTTGGACGGCGTCCAAACGCCCGCCGACGGCGGCATTGATGGCTCTCACCATAGCGTGGAGCAATCCATCCGGCGCCGACGTAATTCTCGATTGGAATCGCGTCGTCAACGACACCATGAAGTTCGAGGCAGGCAGCCCCACAGCAGCCTCCCGCTCCATGGCGATGGTGCATACGGCCATGTTCGACGCGGTCAACGCGGTGGAGCAGCGCTATCATTCCTTTGCCTACGAGGCCGCGGCGGCCTCCAAGACCGCGTCCCTGGAAGCCGCCGCCGCCCAGGCTGCCCGCGATGTATTGAGTTCGCTGTATCCAAACAGGACATCGGTCTTCGATAACGCCCTGGCCCAGACGCTGTCCGCGGTGTCCAATGTGAACGACCGGGATGCGGGGCGCGCCATCGGCGCCCAAAGTGCCGCCGCCATGCTTGCCCTGCGCAACAACGACGGATCCGGCGACATGACGCGGCACGATCCAGTGCTCGAACGCGGGCGCTGGCGCCCCACCCCACCGGATTTCGCGGGGGCAATGACACCGAAGTGGGGCGCGGTGACCCCCTTCACGCTCGAGGCCAACGATCAGTTCCAGCCCGTCGCGCCTCCGAGTTTGACCTCCGCCGAATACACCGCCGCGTTCAACGAAGTGAAATCACTCGGCGAGAAGCACAGCACCACGCGCACGGATGAGCAAACCGAGATCGGCCTGTTCTGGGCATATGATGTCGCGACGCTCGGCCCCCCGCCCGTGCTCTACAACCAGATTGCCGCCGTCATTGCCCGCGACCATGGCAACACCCTGATGCAGAACGCGCGCATGTTCGCGCTACTCAACCTGGCGCAGGCCGACGCCGGCATTGCCGCCTGGGGTGCGAAGTATGTCTACGACGTCTGGCGTCCGATTTCGGGCGTCCAGTTGGCCGATACCGACGGCAACCCCGACACCGAGGCCGACCTCGACTGGGAACCCCTGGGCGCGCCCGGCAACGGTGTGCGACCCGACTTCACGCCGCCCTTCCCAGCCTACGTCTCGGGACACGCCGCCTTCGGCGCGGCGGTGCTGAGCACCATCGGCGCCTTCTATGGCACCGACGACATCACCTTCACCATCGGCTCCGATGAGTTCGACGGCATTCTGCGTCCTGAAGTCTTCCGCTCTTACAATTCCCTCGGTGAGGCCATAGTGGAGAACGCAATCAGCCGGATCTATCTCGGCATCCACTGGCGCTTCGATGCCGAACAGGGCGTCGAGCTCGGAATGAACATCGCGGATTGGGTGATGGGCAGTGCACTCACGCCCGTGTCCGAGCCCAACGGGTTGTTGCTGGTTGGCGTAGCGTTAGCCTTACCACTGGGCCTGACGAGACGACCTCGCACCCGATACTAATGTCCGGGCGCGAGGTCGCGCATCAGATATTTCTGCGGCTTGCCTGTCACAGTAGCGGGAAACTCCGGCACGCATGAGATGTATCTGGGTAGCTTGAAGCGTGCGATTTGCCCTTGGCAGGAACGGCGGATCTCGACCTCGCTTGCGGACGCGCCGGGCTTGGGGATGATCCACGCGCACACTTCCTCGCCGTACAGCGCGTCCGGCACGCCGAACGCTTGCGCCGCCTGCACCTTGGGATGGCGGAACAATTTTAGGAGTTAGGTTTCCGTCTTTTTTTCTTATCGTACGCCACTGGATCCATGATGAACTCGGCCGCGTCTCCCGCTAGACTTCGAAGATTCCTTTGGACTGTAGCCTCGTTGGTTTCCGTACAGGCTCCTACCGGACACGCGGTACGCTCGGAGATCTTGGCGTTGGCCAGATCTTTTCCCGTCGCATCCAGGATCGACACTTTTACGCTAGATGTTGTTGCTCCCGCGTTCAAACCGATCCAGAACCTGAGAGCGGCGCTTCCCCCTTCGATCTCGAGAAGCTCTGTCCTGATGGTCAGGTCTGGCTCAGGCGCGGCGCCTTCCTCACCGGCAAGTGTGATCTGCCAGCCCGGTTGCTTGAGCGCCAATGCGTCTTTCAAATAGCGGGCGAACAGTGGAGGTGCATCAATCAGACTTAGCTTCTCCGCGTTCTTGATTGTCCCCGAATTCATAGGCATCGCCCGGATAACTACCGACCGTGTGCCCTGAGGGAGGGGGCCCTGAATGTTCGCTGGCTCAAACAACTCCCCTGTGCTGACGCAGCCGCCACAAAACAGCACTAAGGAGATCATTACACCGGTTGTCTTTTTCCAGGACGTTCCAGGCGGGATATCTCTCGGATTTTGTATTACTGCCCGGCCGGACTCCATGCGCTCTACACGCATCGCTGCATTAGGTAGGACGTTGTTGCCTGCATCACCCGTGATGGTTGCCATTTGTTTCTCCCTTGCGTTTGTTCAGCGAATAAAGGGGACTTCGCGGGCGGGGTATTGACCCCGCCCTTGACCAAAGAGGGCTACCTGAAAATCACTTCCCCCCTTTGGAAACCCCCGAAGATTGCACCGAGCGTAATTTTTTGGGGATCGCCGCAGTAGTGGCGAATCTCGACTCCCACGTTGCGCCACGCGTTGGCGAAATTAGGAACCTGCGTGTTTGCCATCACTATATACTCCCTTACAGGATCGTCGTCCGTCACCCTAGCCCCGCCAGAATAATCACGTCCAAGCACTATTGGCTGTCACCGGTTGCCTGGACACTTCCTGCGCCTATAGTGGACCCCGAATTCGAGACAGTGGTTTAAGCTGTGCGAAATCCTAAGGGGCGAGAAGCGATGAGCGAAGCGAAGAAGCGGAAGGTCCACACGC
>JANNFC010000174.1:0-8642 GCA_031379405.1 Betaproteobacteria bacterium
GCCTCGCTACGCAGGAATTTCCGGCGCGCCGGGGTGTTGTGATAGAGATCTCTCGCTTCGATACGCGTTCCCGCACTCAGACCCGCCGGTGTCAGTTCGCCCAGGGTGCCATGGGAAGCGTCGAGTTGCCACGCGTGTGTCGCCTCCGCACGCCGGGAGCCCAAAGTGACCTCTGAGATAGCCGCAATACTGGCGAGCGCCTCGCCGCGAAAGCCCAAGCTGGCAACGTGCTCGAGATCGTCCAAGGTAGCGATCTTGCTGGTGGCATGCCGTGCCAGCGCGAGCCTCAATTCATCGCGGTCGATGCCGTGGCCATCGTCGGAAACGCGCATCAAGCGGATGCCACCACCTGCCAACTCGACGTCGATGGCGCGCGCTCCGGCATCAATGCTGTTTTCCAGCAGTTCCTTCAACGCCGATGCCGGGCGGTCGACCACCTCACCGGCGGCGATCTGGTTGATGAGCAAATCCGGAAGAGGACGAATGGGTAAGCGCAACGAGGTCATGCGCAAAATTATACGGGCACTGGACATCCCCTATGCCGGCAGGATGAGGGCATATCGAACACGTGCGTTTCTCATTTATAATCCGCGCCCTTTTACCTCGTCCGCGAGCCGATAGTCCCGTCGACTATGGCGTTCGAGCACGAGACCGCAATCAGCAGCAAGGGAGAACTCACAGTGCAAATTGGAATCCCGGCCGAAATCCGCGCCGGAGAATCGCGTGTGGCCGCTACGCCAGAGACGGTCAAGAAACTCAGCGCAAGCGGAAAACACAGTCTTATCGTTCAGGCAGGTGCCGGTGAGCGCGCCTCCATTGTTGACGCCGATTTCGCGGCCGCAGGCGCAACTATCGTCGCCGGTGCCACCGAGGTCTATGCGCAATCCGATATCGTCCTCAAAGTACAAGCACCTGAAGCCGGCGAACTCGGTCTGTTCAAGCGCGGCGCCATTTTGGCAGGGCTGCTCAATCCCTTCGATGCGCAAGGTGTTGGGGCGATGGCCAAAGCGGGTCTCACAGGATTCGCCATGGAATGGCTGCCCCGCACCACGCGCGCGCAAGCCATGGATGTGTTGTCCTCGCAAGCAAACATCGCCGGCTACAAGGCGGTGATCGTCGCGGCCAACGAATACCAGCGCTTCATGCCGATGTTGATGACGGCAGCCGGTACAGTCAAGGCAGCCAGAATGATGATTCTCGGGGCTGGGGTGGCGGGCTTGCAAGCCATTGCCACCGCGAAACGCCTGGGAGCGGTGATCGAGGCCTCCGACGTGCGCCCCGCGGTGAAAGAACAGGTCGAAAGCCTGGGCGCAAAATTTCTGGATGTGCCTTTCCTGACGGACGAAGAACGCGAAATCGCCCAAGGCGTAGGCGGCTATGCGCGCCCGATGCCGGCAGACTGGATGAGGCGTCAGGCAGGGCTTGTTCACGAGCGGGCAAAGCAGGCCGACATCATCATTACTACAGCGCTGATACCTGGCCGTCCGGCGCCGGTGTTGTTGAAAGAAGAGACTGTCAAAGTGATGAAGCCCGGCTCGGTCATCATCGACATGGCGGTCGAGCAGGGTGGCAATTGCCCTCTGACTGAGCGCGACCGGGTCGTGATCAAACACGGCGTCAAGCTCGTAGGTATCACTAACTTGCCGGCGTTGGTGGCGGCGGACGCCAGTGCGTTGTATGCGCGCAATCTGCTGAACTTCATCAACCTGTTGGTAGACCCCAAAACCGGCGAACTCAATCTGAACCGCGAGGACGAGATCATCGCTGGCAGCCTCATCTGCATCCACGGCGAAGTGATCAAGCGCGGGTAATCCAAACGCTCGTCGACGCCACCTTCCAAGGAGAATTTCATGCTCGATCCAACCATCGTCAATCTGACCGTATTTGTACTGGCTATTTTCGTGGGATATCACGTGGTGTGGAATGTCACGCCGGCCCTGCACACCCCGCTCATGTCGGTCACCAATGCCATTTCCGGCATCATCGTAGTGGGCGCCATGTTGGCGGCCGGACCGAAGGACACGGACTTCGCCGCTATCCTTGGCTTCGTTGCCGTGGTGTTGGCCTCCATCAATGTGTTCGGCGGTTTCATGGTGACCCAACGCATGCTGGCGATGTTCAAGAGAAAACAGCCCAGAGCGACGAAGCACTAGCAGTCAAGGTCATCACCTCTCCAAACCATATCTTCGGGAATCGATTTTTGCCATGAGTGTCAATAGCGTTGCGCTGCTTTACCTCGTCGCCTCCGTCTTGTTTATCCTGGCCCTCAAAGGGCTGTCAGGTCCCGAAACCGCCCGGCGTGGCAACGCTTTGGGCGTGATCGGGATGCTGCTTGCGGTCATCACCACGTTTGTCATAACCCAGAACATCATGCTCGTCGTGCTGGGCATCGCCGTAGGGGGCACCATTGGGACCCTGGTCGCTCGCCGGGTGCAGATGACGCAGATGCCCGAATTGGTCGCAGCCATGCATTCGTTGGTGGGTCTGGCTGCGGTGTTGATCGCGACTGCGGCGGTTCACAACCCCACCGCCTTCGGCATCGCTGATCCGTTGCCACGCGGCAATCGGCTGGAGCTGTTCATTGGGACTTTCGTCGGCGCCCTTACCTTCTCGGGCTCCGTCATCGCGTTCGGCAAGTTATCCGGAAGGATCTCTGGTGCGCCCATCGTGTTTAGGGGCCAGCATTGGGTCAACCTCCTGCTTGCACTGGTTATGGTCGGATTCGGCGTGGCCTTCTTCCTGGCTACCAGAGAAGGACAATGGCTCCCCTTCATCGTCATGACCGCGACCGCCTTCCTGCTCGGCGTACTGATCATCATACCTATCGGCGGTGCTGACATGCCGGTGGTCATTTCAATGCTCAACTCCTACTCCGGTTGGGCGGCGGCGGGTATCGGATTCTCGCTGAATAACACGATGCTGATCATTTCGGGATCATTGGTTGGATCCTCCGGCGCGATTCTCTCCTATGTCATGTGCAAGGCCATGAACCGATCGTTCTTCAGCGTCATCCTGGGCGGCTTCGGCGCTGCCGAAGGAGCCAGCGTATCCGACGGCACGCAGAGGAACGTACGGTCGGGCAGCTCCGAAGACGCCGCGTTTCTGCTTTCCAACGCCGAGTCTGTGATGATCGTCCCTGGCTACGGGTTGGCGGTGGCGCGGGCGCAGCACGCGGTCAAGGAAATGGCGCAGAAACTCACTGACAAGGGCGTTCAGGTCCGTTACGCAATCCATCCCGTTGCGGGCCGGATGCCCGGACACATGAACGTGCTGCTGGCCGAGGCCGAGGTGCCCTACGACCAGGTGCACGAAATGGAAGACATCAACAGCGAATTCGGCAGCACGGACGTTGTGCTGGTATTGGGTGCCAATGACGTCGTCAACCCCCTTGCCCACGAGAAGGGAAGCCCGATCTACGGAATGCCGATCTTGGAGGCGCACAAGGCCCGTACGGTTCTCGTCAACAAACGCAGCATGGCCGCAGGTTACGCCGGTCTGGATAATCCGTTGTTCTATCTGGATAAAACGATGATGGTCTTCGGTGACGCCAAGAAGGTCGTAGAAGATATCGTCAAGGCGATCTAGCTCCACATTTCTCGCAGGGTTACCCTGGGAGAAATGAGATCTGGCAGCACGCGCCACAACGCCTCCCAAGCCTAATCCTACTTCGGCGCGTCACCTAACCAGGTGGCGCATGGCGTCGTTCGCGGCATCTTCAGATCCCTTTTGCTTCGCCGATAAGGGTCGAGTGTTGACGAATACTCTGCCCCTCATCTCTTGATAAGCAATGGATCACACGACGGTATTCTCCAAGACCGGTAAAGGCCTATTGGAGGTCAAAAATCGGTCGAATCGGATCACAAAGGAGCAATATCGCGTACTGTCCTTGGTGGACGGTAAGGCCAATCTCGACGATTTGGCCGAACGCGCGCGCATGAACGCCAGCGCCTTGCGCCAAATCCTGACGCAGTTGAGCGAATCAGGTTACATCAAGGTTCTAGTCAGTTCGTCGTCCAACGACAATACCGGTTTGGGCGCCGGTGCCATTACAGGCAGCTACTACGTCGACGATCTGGACTTCGCCGGTGTATTGGGGCCCGCCGGATCCAAGCGTCCCAGCGTCTACCAAAGCACCGAAACCGAGCGTCGACAGCGCGAATCGGCCGAACGCAAGGCGGCCGAGGCAGCGGCCAGCAAGCGCCGGGAAGAGGAAGAGCGGCGCCACCGCGATGAGGCGGCTCGATATGCGAAGGAGGAGGGCTTGGCGCGTCGGGTTCGCGAGGAAGCTGAACTCAAGGGCCAACAAGAGGCACAGCGCCAAGTCAAACTTGAATCCGAACTCAAAGCTCGCCTGGAAGGGGAACGTCGCGTCAAGGAAGAAGCTGCGCTGCGTGCGCGCGCCGAGGTCGAAGCTAAACTCAAGGCCGAAATCGATCGCCAACTGAAGGAAGCTACGGCACAAAAGCGGCTCGAGGAGCAGACGAGACTCAAGATGGAAGCGGAACGCAAGCGCCAGGAAGAGGAAATCCGTCTGCGCAAGGAGGCGGAGGAGCGCGTGCGACAAGAAGAAGAAACGCGACGCCGGCAAGCCATAGAGGAACAAAAGCGCAAAGAGGCAGAAGAGCAACGCCTCCTGGAGGTGGCACGCAAACTCAAGGAAGAGGAGCGCCAACGCAAAGAGGAAGCGGCGCGTAAGCAGCGCGAGGACGAGGAGCGCCGCAAGACGGAGGAGGAGGAGCGCAAGCGCAAGGAAGAGGAAGAGGAAGAGGAAGAGCGTAAGCGCAAAGAGGAAGAGGAACGCAAGCGTCGCGAAGCGGAGGAACACGGCCGTCGCGAAGAAGAGGAACGCCGTCGTCAGGAAGCGCAACGCCGTAAACAGGAAGATGAGCGCAGGCTCAAAGAGGATCAGGAGCGCAAGCGCAAAGTCGACGAAGAGCGCAAGCGCAAGGAGGAGGAGGATCGTAAGCTCCGCGAGCAAGACCAATGCAGACAGCAGGATGAGGCGCGCCGCCGCAAGGAAGACGAAGAGCGGCTGCAGCGCGAAGCGGCCGAGCGCGAACGCGTCGCGCAAGAGGACCGCGTGCGTCGCGAACAGGCAGAGCGTGCGCAACTGGAAGCGTTTGCGGAGCAAAGGCGTTTGGAAGACGAGGTGCGACGACACAAGGCCGAAAAGGATCGTCGTCGTCGCGAGCAGGAGGAAAGCAACGCCAAAGACGCACAACAACCCATGCGCGACGCCGCCGAACGTGAGGCCAAAGAGGCGAAAGAGGACAAATGGCTTCTTGACGAGATGGCGCGTCTGGATCGGTCGGAGTCCGTGCGCCCTGATAAATCCGCTCAAGTGGTGGAGTTGCCCGTCGCGCGTCACAACAATCGCAGGCGACGTGAGACTGCGGGATCGGTCGAATCCTTGGTCGCGCAGATCCCGCAACGCGAGCAGGCCGAGAACTCTCAAATTAGGAAGGTGGCGGTTCCCTCGGCTAAACCTGGCCCCAATTCTGACGAACTGAACACCGCGGTCTTTAGGCAAACGGAATCGCTGGACGTGGGTGCTGCCGTTAGCCGGCTTGATGTACCCGAGGTCATCGAAGATATCACCGATGTGGGTGAATCGATCGTGCTGGCAAGTACACCAGCCCCCGCATCCACCATCGGAGTGACCGAAGAGGATATTCGCCTGGCTCTCGAGGAGCAGGAGCGACGCTGGCGCATGGAAGAGGAAGCCCGTGCCGCTTTTGAACGCGCCGAACTCGAAGCCCAGGTCAAGGCTGAGAAGGAAGCCAGGGAAATCGCGGAGGCGTCGGCGCGAGCGCGCAAGGAGGCCGAGGAGCGCGCTCGCGAAGAATCTGAACGTCGTCGCCGCGAGGAGAAAGAGCAACGAGAACGGGAGGAGGCCGAGCGGCGCGTACAGCGAGAATCCGAACGTCGCGCGCGCGAGCATGCACGGCACGAGGCCGAACGCCGCAAGCGCGAGGACGATCTGGTCAATCAACGCAAGGAGCAAGAGGAGCGCGAGGTTCGCAAGCTGGAGCGCGACCGCATTCAGAAGGATTTGCGTCGGGTGCAGATTACCCCGTTTCGCATTCTTATCGGTGTCGTGGCGCTGTTGGCCGTCGTCAGTCTGCTTGTCATTCAGTTCGCGTCGCTGAGCCCTTGGGCGCCGGATATCGAACGTATTGCCAGTCGAAGGATTGGGGAACCCGTGCACATCGCTTCGGTGCGCGCCAAGGCCCTCCCCGGGTTTCAAATCGTCTTGGAGGGTGTGACCGTTGGTGCGTCGCAGGACGTACGGGCAAGCACCGTTACTTTGGTCCCCCAGCTGGGCTCCCTGTTTTCGCCGAACAAGGTGTTGGACTCCCTAGAGATCAAAGGCGTCAACATTGGAACCGATGGGTTGCGGCGAGCCGGACAATGGCTAAAGGGCGCGTCGGCGAATCCTGGGATAGTGGATGTCTCCCATATCAAGATCAAGGATGTCACACTGGACGTGCCTGGTGTTGCACTACCGAGCATCAACGCTAATCTGAAGTTGGGTCGCGAGGGGGAATTGCTAGGCGTTTTCGCGGCAACCGTCGACGATCGTTTGCGAGTTGATTTTCTACCGCGTGGCGACGCAATCGACATTACTGTAACGGGCCACAACTTCACCCTGCCTGTGGGACCATCGTTGGAAGTAACGGATTTGCAAGGTAAGGGAACCCTCTCCAACGGTGAACTGCATTTATCGAGTTTGGAGTACTTCTTCTTCGGCGGGCAGGGAAAGGCTGAAATGCGCCTGCGCTGGCAAGGCACCTGGGCGCTCGATTCCAACTTCGATATTCAAAGGGTGAGTCTCGAACCTGCATTGCGGGCGTTCAAAATACAAGTTGTGTCGGACGGCGCAATCGACGCCAAGGGAATCATACGGCTGCAATCGCCGAAGTTCGATACGCTGTTTCAGCGCCCCGAGATTGACGCGAGCTTTAGCGTGCGTCGCGGCAATTTAGCGGGATTCGATATTCCCAGAGCCCTGCAGCAACGCCATCGTGACGGTGTGCAAGGGGGCAAGACGCTGTTTGAAGAGCTGACGGGCAAT
This sequence comes from Betaproteobacteria bacterium, assembly GCA_031379405.1. GTDB lineage: Bacteria > Pseudomonadota > Gammaproteobacteria > Burkholderiales > SHXO01 > SHXO01. The sequence goes on from JANNFC010000174.1 coordinate 7,076, forward strand.
GTCCAGGGGAGAGAGGGGCACTATCAGTATCGCCAGGTGAAATTGACCGCAGGCGTGCTCAAGGCGAACGGTCAGGTGGATATCTCCTCGGAAGGCCGTGTTTCCGGGCGCATTGCCGCCGAACTTCGCTCCAGTGCTGGCGTGGTGCGCGGCAACTTCAGTGTCTCCGGTAACGACCAAGCCACGATGCTCAAGCCGTAGTAACGATTACTGAGTCTCTCGGGGGCTAAGTGTTGACTGAATTGGCGAAGATCATGACGCAATGACACTCTCGTCGGGGGGATATAGAAGGGGGACAGCCCGGTTGGTATCATGAGGTTTGGCGGCACGATTTCGAGTGTCAGGGTATCGGCTCGACCGGCTTAGGATTGCGGTGTGTCGATTGCAGCCAAGTCCTGCAAGGTATCCACGTCCCGAACGATGCCAGGATCGGAAACAGCGATTCGCGTAACCCACTCCGCATTCCCTTGAATAAACGCCCTCGCGCCGGCGTCACCGGTGAGGGCGAGTAATGCACCTCGGAGCGAGCTGGGAAAGGCCACGGGGTGACCGCGCTCCGAGTTGTACATTGGCACCACGATCTTGGAAGTGCGGCGCAATTCGTCGGCGACACGCAAAATGGTGTGCGGGCGGATTCTTGGCATATCCCCCAGGGCGACTACCCATCCCTCGGTTTGTTGGGTGGCGGCGACAGCGCTTGCTAGGCTATGACCCATTCCAAGCCAGGCGTGTTCACTCACCACAACTTCGGCGCCTTCGGCTCCTAGAACTTGGCCCAGTTCATCATCACCCGTGCGCACCACAGCAATGACGTGTGGAATTGCGGTTTTGAGATTACGCAGCGCGGCAACGCCAACCGGAGTGCCGTCAGCCATAGGTTGCAGCAGCTTAGGTCCTCCGAAGCGCGTGCCCGCGCCGGCGGCGAGCAATATCCCTATGACCGGGTTAGCGTGGAGAACCTGTCTGCTTCCCGGCGCAGTGGCTATGAGCCGGCCCGCCTCGAATGTCCGCGGGTCCAAAGCGCGGCCACCGTTCCCGCGACCAGGAATAGCGGGACCATCAGCATCATGCCAGCAAGGGCCAGAATGACACCCCCTACGGCGGCGGAAAGAATGACTCCGAGTATGGGTACGACGACAAAAAGAGACGCTGCGAGCACCGTTATCACAACCAGCAGGCCCATCGCCGTAATCAGCAGTCGTGAGAAGGGATTTCCCACATCTCGGGTTTGAAGCGTGGTGAGTCTGAGTTGTTGCATAGAAGTCCCTTCTTAAGCCGACGAACCCAGAACCAAAGTGAAGCCCTCGCGTCGGCAAAAAGCGTGTTACGAACCAGGCGAAGGTTAGATCAATTATTCGGTAGGATCAATTCCGATATCGTCGCCTTCCTCGGTCTCCTAAGCCGGCGCATACGGAACCACCGTGGAATAAAAGGGACTTCGCGGGCGGGGTATTGACCCCGCCCTTGAGCCAAGGGGGCGGCGGGAAAAACAAAAACCCCCCCAAGGTAACCCCCCAACAATAGCCCCCCGCCCACAACCCCCGGCAAAACAGATAAAAAAAACAAA
>JANNFC010000211.1:0-18187 GCA_031379405.1 Betaproteobacteria bacterium
AAAGCTCGGGGGCCGGAATCCTTCCGCGTAGTGAGCCTTGATCGTCGTACCCGACTCGCCAATATCGTAGCGCGCGCCGAGGCTGGGATTTGTGTCCGATCCGAACACGGAGATGGAATCCCGCCGCAATCCGAATTGCAGTACCAGTGGTGTGATGGGTTTCGCCTTGAGTTCCGCAAACCATGATTTCGTCGTGCGGGCCAGATCAAAGGAAGCATCCAACGGACCGAAGTTGAAGGTCTGCGTGCCGTTGCTAACACCATCCTCGCGCAGTTGCTCGTAACCTAAGATTAAGTCTGAGTTGGCAGGCAGCTTAAGTGCCGCGCTTAGCAAGCCCGAGTCGCGCTTGAATTTGGTCTGCGATACGACGGCACCAACCTGGTCAAGGGGAGACACGCCGGGGGAGTTCAGATTCTCAACGCGCCGGTAGGTGGTGGCGAGCGCCCGCAAGGTTAGATTGTCGATGGGTGCGAAAGAGACGTCGGCTCCGATAGTGTTCTCCTTCGAGTGGCGTTGTTCGAGTGTGCGAAATACGCTGTAGCGAATACCCCCACTCGTGTCCGGAAAGCTGGTGCCTTCCCGGTCATTGTGGCGTCCGAAGATCCGCACTGAGAAGGCTGACGTGGGTTTAAGCGTCATGCTCCCGTGCAAGGACCTCACGTCCAAATCGCCGCCATCGGACTGTTCTCCGTCCTTCAACATGGATGCCCCCAGCGCGACCCGTATGATTCTCGAAGAGAACGCGCCTGATGCGCCAGCCTGCCGATATCCTCGACCGCCAGCACCTCCACCGATGGATGCGCGCAGTCCTTCTCCCGTCGGATACCTGGTGACCACATTGATCAGGCCGCCCATGGCATCCGCCCCATAGAGGGACGAGGCGGGACCCTTCACGATCTCAATGCGTTCGATTCCCGAGGGGTCCAGGGAGGAAAGATCGTAGGCGCCGCCTCTACTCAAGGTGGAGTCGTTCACGCGAACGCCGTCGATCAGCACCAACACGTTTTCCGGATCGCTGCCGCGGATGTAAACATTGCCAATGCCCCCCGCGCTTCCTAGCTGATCCACGTGCACACCGGGGACCTGCTGCAGCAGGTCCACTACCGAAGCGGGATTCTGAGTCTCAATTTCCTTCCGGCCAACGAGGCTAACCCCTTGAGTAGTGTCGGTGAGCAAGGTCGGAAGCCGGTAAGCGGACACCTCCACCACCGGTGCCATCACTTGGCGGGGCTGCTCGTCTTGCGCGAGCGCCTGTGCGCACGCGATGAAGCCGATCAGGGATATCGGAACAAAATGGAGTTTCATGGCACACCCTTGTTGCGGATCGGCGCCGGCCCGAAAGCGAGCCTACGCGATGTTCTAAGTGTTCTAAGGAATGGCGGGCAAACTAACTCAGCGTGAGTAATTATCGATACGGCAAGGATTCTAATCCGGATTGGACGGGAACTGCGAGGTACCAGATGCGCGCGCTTTTTTCCATTGCCGCTATACTCGGATTCAGCATCGGTCACCACACATCGGGCGGTTCGCTCCAAGGAACTCCAGCGATCGGGCAGGAAGCCACCAGCAGCGCAGAATGCATTAAGACATGAATCGAAAATGGATCATCGCCATCGCGGCTTTCGCCTGCGGTGCGTTGGGCCTTTACTATGCCGATCTACTGGCCTCGGCCTTCGCGCGCAATCCGTTCCCGCACTCGGCCGCATCGGTTGCAAGAGGCCAGAGTCTGTTCGAGCACTATTGCGTCACCTGTCACGGCGCGACGGGGCGTGGCGACGGCCCGGCAGCGGCATCGCTTCCAGCGCCTATGGATGACTTGTCCGGGCTCGCACCGCCTCCCATTTTTCCCGACGGAGTCGTCGCCTATCGCATCGCCAATGGAAACAACCTGATGCCCGCCTGGAAATCCGTTCTGAGCGAATCCGAAATCTGGGACCTGATAAATTTTATTCGCTCACTGCGTCCACCTGACAAGCCACGGTGATGAACACCGCGCGTTGCGCGCTCAAAGCCTCCCCGACCTTGCTCGCTGCGTTCGCCGCATGGTTCGCTCTGCTGTGCATGCCACTAGTGCTTCGCGCAGAGCCACCTGCACCGGGTCCGGTGCACGCCGCGCCCGTGGAGGCGCAGTTTCGCGGCTGCGAGTCGGCGGGCTGGTGCCGCTTCTGGATCGAAGCGCTCGACCCTTTGGCGAAGTCACTGCATCGCGTACGGCCCGACGGTGTATTGCGAGTGCCCGGCGAGGATGCCATTTCCGTTGCGGTGCGAGACCGCCTCAACGCCCTCCTTGCCAGCATGATTCACCAGTCCAAACGCATCGTGCTGCATGATTTGCGCAAACTGGGCGATTGTACGTTTGCGGCCACGGTGACGGTCAACGACGTGACGTTGGCTTCAGACCCGATGCTTCGGGAATTGGAAGCGGGGCTCCCCAAACCAAGCCGGTAAATAAATGAAAGGGATTGCGTGGGCGGGAACAACTCCATTCCGGCAGCCTAAGCCGCCGGAATGGAAACAACGGATTTGACCTACTGCTTCGTGATGGTCCAGACCACGGCGGATTTCGGGGTGGTATAGAACGGCGACTCCATCTGATAGTTCACATAGAGTTCGCCGTAATCCGCCACATACATCGTCTTGCCGTCCATGCTGAACTCGACGTCGTTAGTGCGCTCGAACCCGCCCCGGTTTTCCTTCTTCTGGTAGGCATTGGGCCCAGGTTCGATATTCTCGGCGAAGATCGACCACTTGACGCCGGCCGGATTGAGCATTTCGATCTTCACGATCGCCGGCCACATCGGCCTCAGACTTTCCGGACCGTTGTCGATGATGCCGAACACGGCGGTGAAGATCGTATCGGTCGCACCAAAGGCCTTCGGCGACCAGGCCAATCCGTCCATCGGGTTATTGGTGTCCCATTCCATTATTGGGTTGACGTAGCCGTTGGGATTGGGATTGGCCACGATCAGCGGGGTGCCACGAATCCCGATCGAATGGTCGATGAAGCGATAGGGCGGCAACTGCGGAATGAACGGCTTGTCCCCGATGTACAACTGGGGGTTAGGCCGTGTGGGGTCGAACTTGTTGCCGCGATAGACGTCGGGCCCGGAGCGTTTGATGTTTACGAAGTTAATGCCATCCTTGTCCGGAAAACCCGCATCCTGACCCTTCTCGGTAAAGATAAAGAGCCTCTCGGCGGAGTTCGCGACGCGGCGATTGCCCTTGTCGTTATGGCCGTTGTCGCTCACCGCTAGTGCATTTTCAAATCGCGAACCCTTAGGGCCGAATGCGACACCGGAGGAGTTGCGCAATCCCATTGCATACACTTCCCAGTCGTCGCGGGAGTAGTTGCTGTCGGCTTTCAGCTTCGCCCGGTGAATGGCGCCGCCGCATGGCTTTTGCGCCTTGATCACCTGACCCGGCTTGGACGGTGTACCTTTAGGCAGATATGACCCAGTGAGATTGCCCTGACTGTCGCGGATGTTGAGCCCCGTCAGCGTGATATCCCGGCAGGGCGGGTCGCGCGGCAGCGCCGGGACGCCGGCAGGCGTGCGCTTTTCCCAGTAGGGATCGATCGCATCGGTCCAGCCATGAATGTCCGGGTCGGAAAAGCCCGAATTCGAGGGCGCGCCCACTGCGTAATACAACCAGCCATCCCGGCACGTGATGCCGCCCAGCGCGTGGTCACCGATCGGAACCTCATTCATGATTAGCTTGGGTGTACCGTTCACACCGTCGATTTCCCAGACGCCGTAGCTGTAGTCGCCGACGTAGGTACGCCCGTTCTCCGGGCAATAGCCGATTTCATTCAAGGCAAAAGACTTGAACATGCCCAGTCCGACGCTGTCCCGGAGCAACTTGCCGGACTTGTCGTAAATCTTCACATGCGGTTTGTCGATGCCTTCCGGCGGAAAGCCGAAGGTATTGCCGGAAATGGCAACCCAGACGTTGTCGCTCTTGTCGACCGTGATGGAGGTGACGGTATCGAGGCCGGAGGCGAACACGCCGACCTTGTACCCTGCTGGAACTTTGATCTTGCTCGGGTCTGGCGTAATGGGCGTGCGCGTAGACCATTTCCCCGCCGGGCCACCCGGCTCCGCCTTTGCACGATCCTGGGCGAAAGCGGATCCCGATGCGAGCCCCACTGCCAATGCGAATATTACCGCGTATGTTTTCATGTTGCGCTCCTCCGTTAATTAAAGGGGACTTCGCGGGCGGGGTATTGACCCCGCCCTTGACGAAAGGGGGCTACGTACAATTCACTTCGCCCCCTTTGGAAACCCCCGAAGTTTGCCCCCGCGCCAAGAGCGCGGGGAATACGAGTTCACTGCATGCCTGCCTGCCGGACTACCTACACTACAACCTCTCTTATTACCTGTCGGCGCTGCGTCCCGGCCGGCGGGATGACGCAGCGTGGATCGGATGCAATCAGAACGTTCGTATGTGCGCAACGATGTCGCGGATTTCGTCATCACTGAGTCGTTTTTCCCAGGCGGGCATGGTGGCGATCTTTCCCATGTAGGCGCCGCCCTTCTTGATGATCAGCACCAGATAGTCGTCGGGGAGCTGGTCCATGTAAGCCTTGTTGGCCAGCGTTCCGATGTGAGGGCTGAAGCCGCCGCGGTGTCCTTCCCCTCCGTCGCCCCGGTAACCATGACAACCGGCGCACATCTGGTCGAATATCTCCTTGGCCTTGGCGGCGTCGGGCTGTGGCGGGTCATTCTGTGCGGCAGCCGCCGCCGGCAAGATGACCAGCAGCATCGCCATGATCGCGATCGGACTCTTCATGCGCACCTGCGGAAGCGAATAGGCAATTTAACCTCCCTTTTAAGGACTGAGACTGTATCGCCGGACCGGTAAGTAGTCAACCTAGAAAAAACTTGGCCTAAGCGTTCAGTTCTTGTCCGTAACGGCACCGATACTGGCGGTTGAAACCAGCTTCATGTACTTGGCCATCAAGCCCTGCGTGTAGCGCGGCGCAGGTTGTTTCCATTGCGCGCGGCGCTTGGCCAGTTCTTCATCGGACACATTGAGCTGGATGAGTTGCTTGTGCGCGTCGATGGTGATGGAATCGCCTTCATGCACCAATGCAATGGGACCACCGACATAGGCCTCGGGCGCAACGTGGCCGACCACCATGCCCCAGGTAGCGCCGGAGAAGCGCCCGTCGGTCAGCAGGCCCACCGAATCTCCCAACCCCTGCCCAATGAGGGCGGAGGTCGGCGCCAGCATCTCCTGCATACCCGGCCCGCCCTTCGGACCTTCGTAACGAATCACCACCACATCACCGGCCTTGATCTGCTTGGCCATGATGGCTTCCATGATTTCGTTCTCGGAATTGAACACGCGCGCGGGACCGGTGATGACGGGTTTCTTGAGGCCCGTGATCTTGGCCACACAACCCTCTGGCGCGAGGTTCCCTTTCAGAATCGCCAAGTGCCCTTGTTGATAAAGCGGCTCACTGATGGGCCGAATGACGTCCTGATCCTTGCGCGGTTCGTCGGGCACGTTGGCCAACTCTTCCGCAATGGTCTTGCCGGTGATGGTCATACACTCGCCGTGCAGCAGACCGTTCGTCAGCAAGATCTTCAGCACTTGCGGAATGCCACCGGCACGGTGCAGATCCACCGCAACGTACTTCCCGGAAGGTTTCAGGTCGCAGATAACCGGGGTCTTCTTGCGCACGCGTTCGAAGTCGTCGATGGTCCATTCCACACCGGCCGCAGACGCGATAGCGAGGTAGTGCAACACAGCGTTTGTCGAACCACCGGTGGCCATCACCAGCGACACGACGTTCTCGATGGCCTTGCGGGTAATGATGTCGCGCGGACGAATGTTGTTCTTGATGGCATTGACCAGCACGCGCGCCGACTGAGCAGCGGAGTCCGCCTTCTCGCCATCGATGGCGGCCATCTGCGACGAGCCCAGCAAACTCATACCGAGCGCTTCGAACGAGGAAGACATCGTGTTCGCGGTGTACATGCCGCCGCATGCACCCACCGTCGGGCAAGCATTGCGCTCCACGCCGTCGAAATCCTCTTGCGACATTTTGCCGGCGGTGAAAGCACCCACCGCCTCAAAAGCGCTGACGATGGTCAGGTCCTGGCCTTTCCATTTCCCGGGTTTGATGGTGCCGCCGTAGACGTAGATGGCGGGCACGTTCATGCGCGCGATGGCCATCATGCCGCCTGGCATATTCTTGTCGCAGGCTCCCACGACCAGCACCCCGTCCATCATCTGGCCATTCACCGAGGTCTCGATGGCGTCGGCAATGACTTCGCGTGACACGAGGGAATACTTCATCCCCTCCGTACCCATGCCGATGCCGTCGGTGACGGTCGGAACGCCAAACACCTGCGGCATGGCGCCGGCTTCCTTCAACGCCCCCATGGCGCGATCCACCAACGGCTGAATACCGGCGTTGCAGGGGTTCATGTTGGAATGCCCGTTGGCTACCCCGACGATGGGTTTTTGGAAGTCGTCGTCGCCAAAGCCGACGGCGCGCAGCATGGCGCGGTTGGGTGCACGGGCGACGCCCGCGGTGATGAATTTGGAACGCCAATTGTCAGCCATAAACCCTCTAGCGAATGCTGGTGAACGTACGATTCTTGTGTTTCAAACAGGGATTCGAAACGGCAAGCCTTATTCTACCCGCCCAAAACCGCCCCCCGCCGGTGTGTGCAACACGAATACGTCGCCCGGATGAACGGCAATCTCATATTGCGACCCGAACTCCTCTACACTGCCGTCTGTGCGTTCCACCCAATTGCGGCCACAGGCCCCGGGCTCGCCGCCATCCAATCCGAATGGGGGCACGCGACGGTGATTGGTGAGGATGGCCGCCGTCATCTCCTCGAGAAATCGCATGCGGCGCGAGGTGCCGTCTCCGCCTCGATACTTGCCGGCACCACCGCTGCCGTGACGAATCTCAAAGCTTTCCAATACCACCGGGAAGCGCCACTCCAGCACCTCCGGGTCCGTGAGCCGGGTATTGGTCATATGAGTATGCACCGCGCTGGTGCCGTCGTAATCAGGGCCTGCTCCGCTACCGCCGCAGATGGTTTCGTAGTTCTGATGGCGCGCGTTGCCCCAGGTAAAGTTGTTCATGGTGCCCTGAGCGGCTGCCTGCACGCCGAGTGCGCCGTAGAGCGCATCGACCATGGCTTGCGAAGTCTCCACATTGCCCGCCACCACGGCCGCCGGATAGCGCGGCTTCAACATCGAACCCTCCGGGATGACCAGTTGCAACGGCTTCAAACAGCCCGCGTTGAGCGGGATATCCTCATCGATCAACGTGCGAAACACGTAGATGACGGCCGCCTTGCACACCGATGAAGGCGCGTTGAAGTTACTGGCCTGCTGAGGCGAGGTGCCGCTGAAGTCGATGACCGCGCTGCGCGCGGCGCGATCGACTCGGATGGAAACGACGATCTTCGCCCCGTTGTCCATTTCGTACTCGTAGCTGCCATCCTTCAGTGCGGTAAGCAGCCGCCGCACTTGCTCCTCGGCGTTGTCTTGCACGTGATGCATGTAGGCTTGCACCACGTCCAACCCGAACTCGGCGATCATCTTTCGCACCTCCTGAATACCTTTCTCGCAGGAGGCGATCTTGGCTTTGAGGTCGCCGATGTTTTGATCCGGGTTGCGTGCTGGGTATCTACCGCTGGCCAGCAACGTGCGAACTTCGGGCTCCCGAAAACGTCCGTCTTCGACGAGAAGTTCATCGTCGAACAACACACCCTCCTCCTCCACGCTTTTGCTATTGGGTGGCATGGAGCCGGGCGTGATACCTCCGATATCGGCATGATGGCCGCGTGCGGCGACGAAAAACAGCAGACGTTTGCCGTCCGCATCGAACACCGGTGCTACCACCGTGACGTCGGGCAGATGAGTGCCACCGTGGTAGGGCGCGTTGATCACCCATACATTACCCGGCTGCAGGGGATGCTTGCTCGCTTTCACCGCCAACACACTATCGCCCATCGAGCCCAAGTGCACCGGAATATGGGGCGCATTCGCCACCAACCCGCCATCGCAATCGAACAGCGCGCAGGAAAAATCCAGCCGTTCCTTGATGTTCACCGAATACGCCGTATTCGCCAGTGCCACGCCCATCTGCTCGGCGATGGCCATGAAGCGGTTATTGAAAATCTCCAGCATCACCGGATCCACTTGCGTACCGATGGCGTGCTCGCGCTTGGGCGCGACGGCTCGGTGCAACACCATGTCGCCACGGGCACTGATCTCGCCACGCCAGCCGGGATCGATCACTGTAGTGGCGCCATCGTCCACGACGATGGCCGGCCCGTCGATTCTTTGCCCCACCATCAGATCGCTCCATACAAAAAGCGGGGTCGAATGCCACGCTCCATCCGCGTACATCGAGACCAAGCCACGCGAGTGTCCATCGCCTTCGGGTGCGGGAAGGGTAGTGGCTGGCTCCCCCGCTCCGACCGCTTCGACCGATACCGCTTCGACGATGACGGCTTTGTCCGCCATGGTGAAGCCATAGCGCTGCCGATAACTTTGTTCGAAGCTATCCAGCACGTATTGCAAATCGCCGAACTCCACTTGCAGCGGCACGTCCGTGCCTTCGTACCTGAGGTGAACGCGACGGAAGATACTGACTTTGGCCGCAGCCACGACTTGCGAGTTCAACTCCGCGCGCGCCGTACTTTCCAATTGCGCCAGTATGGCGGCGATTCGATTCATATTGCTGGCATGCAGAGCCAATTCCGCCGCTTGCTCGCGCATCACTCGTACGTCAGCCAGGCCGATCCCGTAGGCGGACAACACACCGGCCAAGGGATGCACCAGAATGGATTGCATTCCCAGGGTGTCGGCCACCCGGCAAGCGAGCTGCCCGCCCGCACCGCCGAAGCTCACCAGCGCATACTTGGTCACGTCGAAGCCGCGTTGCACGGAAATCTGCTTGATGGCGTTGGCAACATTTTCCACCGCCACTCTCAAGAAACCGTCCGCCGCCTCTACTTCGGTGATAGGCTTGCCACTGTCGGCAATCTCTCGCGCCGAATCAACGAAGCGGGACTGAGCGATATCCCAATCCAACGCCTTGTCGCCGCTTGCGCCGAATACCTTCGGAAAAAAATCCGCTTGAATGCGCCCCACCAGCACATTGGCGTCCGTTACCGTCAATGGCCCACCTCGGCGATAACATGCCGGCCCCGGATTGGCTCCGGCCGATTCCGGACCCACGCGGTAGCGCATCCCGTCGAAACGCAGAATGGAACCACCCCCTGCCGCCACGGTATGAATCAACATCATCGGTGCGCGAATGCGTGCTCCCGCTACTACATTGTCGAAGGTGCGCTCCAATGCACCGGCGTAGTGCGTGACATCGGTGGAGGTACCGCCCATATCGAACGCCACGAAACGCTCAAAGCCCGCGTGCCGCGCGACCGCCTGCGCACCCACCACACCGCCTGCCGGTCCCGACAGCAGGCTGTCCTTGCCCTGAAACTTACCCGCCTGCGCCAACCCGCCGTTGGACTGCATGAACATGAGGTTCACGCCCTTTAGTTCCGACGCCACTTGATTCACGTAACGCCGAAGCAGGGGTGACACGTAAGCATCCACCACCGTGGTATCACCCCGGCTCACCAACTTCATCAGCGGGCTCACGCGATGCGAAACGGAGACATGGCTGTATCCAATCTCCCGCGCCAGCTCCGCCACCCGCTGCTCGTGATCGGTGAAGCGGTAACCGTGCATGAAGGCAATGGCGCAAACTCTTAATCCGGCGTCGTACGCCTCCTCGAGCACGCGACGAGCTTGCGCGAGATCGAGAGGAATCATGACCTCGCCCCGCGCACCCAGCCGTTCATCGATTTCCACCACCTTGCTGTAGAGCATGTCGGGCAACACTATCTTGCGTGCAAACAACTTGGGCCGCGCCTGATAGCCGATGCGCAAGGCATCTCGAAAACCCTTGGTGATGACCAACAACGTGGGCGCGCCTTTGCGCTCCAGCAAGGCGTTGGTGGCTACGGTGGTACCCATCTTGACGGCATCCACACGCTGGGTCGGGATCGGTGCGTCTTTGGCCACCTCCATCAAATCTCGAATGCCTTGCAACGCCGCATCGCGATAGCGCTCAGGATTCTCCGAGAGCAGTTTATGCGTGCGAATCGATCCATCCGGACGTCGCGCCACGATATCGGTGAAGGTGCCGCCGCGGTCGATCCAGAATTCCCATTGGCTCACAGACCGAACTCCTGTGCCAGCAACTCATAGGAATGCCAACGGGCTTGCGAGTCGTAAGTCCAAGTGAGCACCGCTACTTCTTGCACGTTCACCCGCTGCGCCAACGCGCGCAACTTCTCGCCCACCTGCCCTGCCGTCCCAATGGTCGCGTTCATTCGCATTTGCAGAATCTTGCCGCGTTCGCCTTCGCTGTACGGATGCGCCATGGCCTCCTCCGGTGGCATCATGGGTAACAGAACGCCGCGATCTCTCGCCATGCGCCAGCGCTCCCGCGTCGAGAACAATCGTAACGCTTCCTGTTCACTGTCCGCCGCCAATGCCCAAACACACACCGCCGCGTAAGGAGTGGGATGGCGTTCGCTGGGCCGATAGGTCTGATGATAGATCTGCATGGCCTGATCCACGCCTTGGCCATCGGTGATGAAGTGCGCGAAGCAATAGGGTAAACCAAAATACGCCGCCACCTGCGCGCCGTAATCAGAACTGCCAAGTATCCACACCTCGGGCGCCGTAGCGCACTGCGGAAACGCGCGCAGCCCCTCGAATACATGACCCTTCGCCAAAGGCTCGTCTTTCGTCCACGCCAGCAGATCACGCACGTGCGACGGAAACTGCTCGCTATCCTGATCCACGTTCGGGTTGAGCGCGAACGAAGTGCGGCGATCCGTTCCTGGCGCTCGTCCCACTCCGAGATCGATGCGCCCTGGCGCCAGCGCTTCGAGCACGCGAAACTGCTCGGCAATCTTGAAGGTGGAATAGTTGGGCAGCATGATGCCGGCACTGCCCACCCGAATACGTTTTGTGGTGGCCGCCACCGCTGCCATCAAAACCTCCGGCGCGGTCCCCGAGATGCTGTCGTGATTGTGATGCTCGGCCAACCAAAAGCGGTGAAAGCGCAGCGCTTCACAACGGCTGGCAAACGCTACGGTTTCTCGAATGGATTCTTCCTGTGGCCGGCCGAAGACGGCAATGGATTGATCTAACACTGAGAGATTTAGCATAGGGGCCTATGCTAACGCCTATTGTTTCCAACGGAATCAAGTTCGCCCCAGGGCGAAGCGGGGCACTTGCCATGGATAACGATCCCCCCGTTATCCACCGCGCGCCCCTCTGCCCACAAGCTCCACAGCCACCGAGCCAGATCAGAAATAACCCCTCTGAACCGCGCGCTCAGTCCACCTTACTCAGCGGCTCCTTGGATTGCGCCACGGGGGCTTTACCCCATGTGCAGACCACCGTTGAGGGAAAAGTCCGCCCCGGTGGCCGAACCCGCCTCATCGGAGGCCAGCCATGCCACGATGGAACCGATCTCCTCGGGTGTACCCAGGCGACGGGTCGGAATGGTGGCGATAATCTTCTCCAGCACTTCCGGGCGAATGGCTTTCACCATATCGGTACCGATATAACCAGGGGACACAGTATTGACCGTGACGCCCTTGCTCGCCACCTCCTGCGCCAATGCCATGGTAAAGCCGTGAATTCCCGCCTTGGCAGTGGAGTAGTTGGTTTGACCGAACTGACCCTTCTGCCCATTCACGGACGAGATGTTGATGATCCGGCCCCAGCCGCGCTCGACCATATCGTCGATCACCTGCTTGGTCACATTGAACAGACTGTTGAGGTTGGTATCGATGACCGCATCCCAATCGGCACGGGACATCTTGCGAAACACGCCGTCTTTGGTGATTCCGGCGTTATTCACCAGAATGTCCACCGGACCCAACTCGGCCTTGATCTTCTCGAATGCAGTCTTGGTGGACTCCCAATCGGCCACATTGCCCACGGAGGCGTAAAACGCGTAGCCCAAAGCTTTTTGCTCGGCCAGCCATTTGTTGAAATCGCGGCTCGGACCGCATCCCGCGATCACTTTGTATTCATCCTTACAAAGCCGCTGGCAGATGGAGGTACCGATACCACCCATTCCGCCCGTAACATACGCCAGTCGTTTTTCCATTGCCTTACTCCTTGGTTGAGGTCCTTGATTGTGGGCCTTGATTGTGAGCCTTTTAGTTGGCCCTGTGAAATGCCGAATCTGTGCGCTTGACGAGAAGCCAGATGCAGCTTCTCCACCGATCTTTGTGGCGCCAAGGGATCGACTTTGCTTGCCAACGCAGGAATTGTTGCAGTGCAACAATAGAATTATTGTAGGAAATCCAAGACGTGTCAATGACCGTCAGGACCCGTCCTCCACTTTAGCGCTAGATCTGCACGGAGAATCCGCCGTCCACCGGTATGGCGGCACCGGTGATGAAGTCGGAGGCCCGCGACGACAGGAATACTGCGATCCCACCGAAGTCTTCCGGCAGTCCCCAGCGCCCGGCAGGGGTGCGTGCGATGACCCTATCGTGCAAGCCCTCCACGTCGATGCGAGATTGCTTGGTGAGATCGGTATCGATCCAACCCGGCAGCACGGCATTTACCTGAATATTGTCCTGGGCCCAGGACGTGGCGAGGGCGCGCGTCATCTGCACGATGCCTCCCTTGGTCGCGCTGTAAGGTACCGCGAAGGAGGCTCCAAAAATGGATGTCATGGAGCCGATATTGATGATCTTGCCCGCACCGACAGACTTAAAAGCCGTATAGGCGGCCTGGGAACAAAGAAAAGCACTGGTCAGATTGGTGTCGAGAATGCTCTTCCATTCGTCCAATGTGTAGGCTTGCGGAGCCTTGCGAATATTGATGCCTGCATTGTTGACCAGAATGTCGAGGCGGCCGAATTCGGTGACGGCGGCCCGCACCAATCCTTCGCATTGCGCCGCCTGCGTCACGTCGGCTATATGCGCGGCAGCTTCCGCAGCCATCTCTTTTAGAGCTGCCACCGCCTTTGCATTCTTGCTCTCATTGCGGCCAACGATCAGCACGTTCGCCCCGGCACGCGCAAGCCCCCGTGCCATGCCGAATCCAATGCCGCCATTGCCCCCGGTCACAACGGCTACTCGGCCTCTCAGATCGAATTCCGATGCCATGATTTAGTTACCTTTTCGATTTCAGACTGGTCCCAGATACCGGTCATTTGACGCCCATCAAAAATCCACATTTTCTGTGGATAACTATGTGGACTAAATTCCCGCCCCCCACCAGGGACGCGGCTTTCAGCCCGATTTACCCACCTCGCACAGCGTTTGGGCAGTCATTTTTCTTGTTGCCTTTCATCTACTTATATGCCAGATCTAAACAAACCTAAGTTTTAACGTTTTGTTGAAGCAAAGTCTTAAGAGTTGTGCATAACTGATCCTTGACAGTGCGCGAGGACCGCGGATTTACACGGTCCCTGTCAGCTAAGTCGTTATGCGGCTGTAAGTTTTCTGACACACGATGTAGTCCATTTGATCTAGGCTGCAAAATCCCCTCGCAGTTTTCCTGGACGGGCATCGATCGACCTTGGGCCAACTAGATAGATCGTGCAATTGTGACTCCTGTAGTGTTAAGCCAGCGCGCCTACCATGACGGCCCAGCGACATCGCTGCGCTTTTGCCGCCATGCCAACTCGTATTCCCCGCGCTCTTGGCGCGGGGGCAAACTTCGGGGGTTTCCAAAGGGGGCGAAGTGATTTTCACGTAGCCCCCTTCGGTCAAGGGCGGGGTCAATACCCCGCCCGCGAAGTCCCCTTTATTAAAAGCAGCATGAGGAATGATAGCGCCAATAGGACGAATGCGTATGCGTGTGCCACCGCGTAGTTGAAAGTCCGACAGGCTCCTAGTCCGACAGCAATTCAGAGAAATCCCCCATCTCCTTCGCCACACTGGCGGCGGCCTTGCGCTCCATGGCTCGGTAACGCCGCAAGACATCGTGCCCACGCTCCGTCACGACCGCACCACCCCCATGCTGGCCGCCGGTAGCCGTATCGACCAGCGCGTCTCGAAAACTTTCGTTCATGGTTTCCACCAATAGCCATGCGCGACGATAGGACATGCCGAGTTCTCTGGCAGCGGCGGATATGGAGCCCGAGGCGGCAATGGCGTCCAGCAGGTCCGCCTTGCCTGGTCCCATGGCAATAGATTTCTTGAAGCTGATACGCAGCTGAGGCTGAAGCCTGTCGGCCTGCTTACGCGACGCCTTGGACGCCAAGTTGGACCGCTTCATGCGCCCCAACGTGAGGCGGCGGCATCGTCGCTGTCGCGCGCATCCACCCAGCGGCCACCTGTGGGCGTGTCTTCCTTCTTCCAGAACGGCGCGCGCGTCTTCAGGTAGTCCATCACGTACTCACAAGCGGCGAAGGCTTCACCGCGATGTGCGCTGGTCACCACCACCAATACGATCTGATCGGTGGGCTTCAACGTACCCACACGGTGAATGACCAATACGTCGAACAACTCCCAGCGTGCCTTGGCCTGATCGATGATCTGCTGAATGGACTTCTCCGTCATACCCGGATAGTGCTCCAGGGTCATGGTCTTGACGCTGTTGCCGTCATTTAGATCGCGACACACGCCGATGAAGCTGGCAACCGCGCCGACCTTCGGATTGGCCTGCCGCAGGCGCAAAATCTCGGTATTGAGATCGAAATCGTGTGCTTGCACCCGGACCGTCATTTCAACCGCCAGTCACGGGAGGGAACAGGGCAATCTCGTCCCCAGCGGTGATTTTCGTCTCCGGGTCTGCCATATCCTGATTCACCGCGACGCGGAAGTTACGTTGCGGGGCCAATTCCTTCTCCCAATGGTCCCCGCGCGCGCGTAAGTGTTCGAGCAAACCCGCCACGTCGGAAACGTTGGAGGGCAGCGTCAGGCGCTCCGTATCCTTGCCGAACGCCTCACGCAGACGCGCGAAATACATGATATTCACCATAAGGCCTACTGAACTCCTTAAGACACCAGAACTTGCTACCTGCACAAGCAAGCGGCTGAATTATCTACCCACCACCCGTTATGCTCAAGCGGATATAATGCACTACATTTTCTCATACCGGTCGAACCTCCCATGTCCAGCATCCGGCCCGCCAAGCACGAGGCTTTGGGCAACGTCTTACGCGACACCCGTCAACGTCCTCTACGGGATCTGCGCATTTCGGTCACGGATCGATGCAATTTTCGCTGCGTGTATTGCATGCCCAAGGAAGTGTTCGGCAAGGATTTTCAATTCCTCGAACGCGAACAGCTGCTGAGTTTCGGCGAGATCAACCGTCTGGTCCGCATTTTCCGCGACCATGGCGTCGAGAAAATCCGCATCACTGGCGGTGAACCACTGGTACGCCGCAAGCTGGAGCGACTCATCGAAATGCTGGCCTATTGGGACGATCTCGACCTCACGCTCACCACCAACGGCTCGCTGCTGAAGCAGAAGGCGCGCGACTTGAAGAACGCGGGATTGAAGCGCATTACCGTCAGCCTGGATTCCCTGGACGATACTGTGTTCAAGGCGATGAATGACGTGGACTTCCCCGTGGGTAAAGTGTTGGAAGGCATCGAGGAAGCCGCCGCCGTGGGCTTGACACCCATCAAGGTGAACATGGTGGTGAAACGCGGACTGAACGATCACCACGTCGTCCCCATGGCGCGCTACTTCAAGCAGACGGGTCACATCCTGCGCTTCATCGAGTTTATGGATGTGGGTGCCACCAACGGCTGGAAGATGCAGCACGTCGTGCCATCGCGTGAACTCGCGGCCATGATCAACGTCGACATGCCGATCGAATCCACGGACCCCAACTACACCGGAGAAGTGGCGCAGCGCTGGCGCTACCTCGACGGCCGCGGCGAGGTGGGTTTCATCTCCTCCGTGACACAAGCGTTCTGCAGCACGTGCACGCGCGCGCGTCTGTCCGCGGAAGGACAGCTTTATACCTGCTTGTTCGCCACTCAGGGGACCGATTTGCGTTCGTTGATTCGCAGTGATGCCTCCGACGAAGAGATCTCGCAGATGATTTCGCGCGTGTGGACACGCCGTGCGGATCGCTATTCCGAGGTTCGTACGGAGGAAACGGCGAAGCTGCGCAAGGTGGAGATGTCGTATATCGGGGGCTAGCCATTGGAAAGCAATATCGATCGGTCGATGCGGCGGTTTTCTCCCGCGCCGGCGGGAGGCGCTGCGCTTTTCCGCCCTACAATTTTTGCGTACACACTTGATTGCAACATGACCAAATCAACTACTTTGCGCGATCTTTCCTGCGCTGATGACTATGATCCCAACTCAATGCCGGTGGACAAAGCGCGGGCCTACATTCGTGCCTTTCTCTCGCCCATCTCCGGTGTCGAGCGCGTAAACATTCGCGCCGGTTTGGGAAGAGTATTGGCGGAAGATATCCATTCACCCATCAACGTACCGGGGCAGGACAACTCTGCGATGGACGGCTACGCGTTGCGCATTGCGGATCTGCAGACGGATAAAGAAAGCGCCCTATCGGTGATCGGCACCTCCTTCGCCGGCGCCCCTCTGAATGTCGCCGTAGGCACAGGACAAGCCGCACGTATCATGACCGGCGGCGTGATACCGCAGGGCTGCGACACGGTGATCATGCAGGAACGCGTCAGCATCGAAGGCAACAGCGTTCGCATCCCCTGCGGGCAGCAAGTCGGGCAAAACATACGCAAGGCAGGATGCGACATCCAGCGTGGCGCCGTCGTATTCGCGCCAGGACAAACGCTTCACCCCGCCGAATTGGGCATGATTGCCTCGTTGGGAATCGGAGAAATATCCGTCTATCGCAAACTGAGAGTCGCATTCTTTTCCACCGGCGACGAATTGGTCTGCATCGGCCAGCCGCTGGCGGTGGGACAGATTTACGACAGCAATCGCTACACGCTGTACGGCATGCTCACGCGCATGGGCGTGGAAGTGCTCGACCTGGGTGTGATTCGCGACGATCCCGCATTGATAGAGCAGGCATTCACGACGGCAGCGGAAATCGCGGACGTGGTCATTACCAGCGGCGGAGTATCCGTGGGCGAGGCCGATTTCGTCAAGCAGATACTGGATCGCTTAGGCGAAGTACTGTTCTGGAAAATTGCCATGAAGCCCGGACGCCCACTCGCCTACGGCAAATTAGGCAAGGCGCACTTCTTCGGACTGCCAGGCAACCCGGTGTCCTCAATGGTGACCTTCTATCAGTTCGTGCGTGAAGCACTGCTTGTCCTTGGCGGCGCCAATCCACCACCGATTCCGATGTTGAAGGCCACCTGTACCGGCGCCATCAAAAAGGCCCTCGGCCGCACCGAATTTCAGCGCGGCATCCTCTCCCAAGACAGCGCCGGCCAATGGACCGTTCGTCCCACGGGAGATCAGGGTTCATCCATATTGAGTTCCATGAGCCTCGCCAATTGCTTCATCGTGCTGCCCGCTGCACTCGGCAACACGGCCGCCGGCGCCACGGTCGACGTGCAAGTCCTCGAAGGGTTCATCTGAAAGCATCCGCGACGGCTTTGATCCCTATCACCGGTGTCATCCTCGCAGGCGGACAAGGAAGCCGCTTGGGTGGAATCGACAAGGGCCTGGCGCTCTATCGTGGCCGCCCGCTCATCGAATGGGTGATCGAGCGTGTCCGCCCGCAAGTCGATGATCTACATATCAACGCCAATCGCAACGCGGAGCGCTATGCCGCCTATAGACTGCCCGTCATTCCAGATTTGATCGAGGGTTTCCCGGGGCCGCTCGCAGGCGTGCATACGGCCTTACTTTCGGCGACTCACGACTGGGTACTTACCATTCCCTGCGACACGCCCTCACTGCCGGAGGATTTGGTGGCTCGGCTCATTCAGCGCACAACGCAACCTGACGTAGAAATCGTCGTAGCCGCCACCTCCGAAGGATGGCAGCCAACCGTCGCACTCTACAAAAAATCCCTCTCCGCAGATCTCAGCCAACTCGTCCTAAGAGGGGAGCGCCGCGTCAAAAACTGGATCCTTAACCACACTCACGAAGTAGTTCCCTTCGATTTGCCCTCCGCCTTCGCCAACCTAAACACCCCTGGCGATTTCTAACTTAGTCGCTTATGGGTCAAGTGTTGACAGAACTGGCGAAGATTATG
>JANNFC010000121.1:0-52454 GCA_031379405.1 Betaproteobacteria bacterium
GCTCGCCAGGGTGCAAAAGTCGCCCTGGCAGTACGTCGTATCTAACTGGGAAAGTAAATCGTCGCTCGGCTCGCGGTGGCGGGGCGAGCGACGATTGCCGTCGCCCTGGACGTTACGCGGCGCGATAGTGTTGCGAGCGCCGTCGATCAGGTGGTGAGCGAACTAGGGCCGCTTTCGATATTGGTCAATAACGCCGGCGTCGCAAACACCAAGCCCTTCCTCGAAGCAACCGACGACGACTGGAATGATGTGATCGATGTGAATCTCAACGGTGCCTGGCGCATCGCACAGGCGGTGGCCAAGCACATGAGCGCCCATGGCAAAGGCGGCAGCATCATCAATATCGCCTCCATCACGGGCTTGCGCGTGGCAGGCGCGATGGCGTCGTATGCCGCTTCGAAGGCCGGGTTGATTCAACTGACCAAGG
This sequence comes from Betaproteobacteria bacterium, assembly GCA_031379405.1. GTDB lineage: Bacteria > Pseudomonadota > Gammaproteobacteria > Burkholderiales > SHXO01 > SHXO01. The sequence continues at coordinate 428 of JANNFC010000121.1, forward strand.
CGATGGCGCTGGAACTGGCTCGTTATAAAATAAGGGTCAACGCGCTGGCGCCAGGCTACATCGAGACCGATCTGAACCGGGATTTCTTTCAGAGCGCACCCGGGCAGGCGTTGATCAAGAGAGTCCCTCAGCGCCGCCTTGGAAAATTGGAGCACCTGGACGGACCACTTTTGCTGCTCGCATCCGACGCCTCAGAGTTCATGACGGGTTCAGTGGTGGTGGTCGATGGAGGACATCTCGTGAGCACGCTCTAATCTTAAACTCCTATTCCCCGCGTGCTTGGCGCGGGAAATACGAGTTGCGAGTTGCGAGTTGGCGGGCTCGCTACGGTCGAGTCGCCAGATAACTGTAGTAGTTGCTCGCGCCGAAAAAGATTCCGCGATTCGATCTCTCCACCATCGCATCGGCCCATGTATTGGCTTGTTGTGGGGACATCGCGCCGGATTTAGGCAATACCTTACGGAAAGACTCAATTCCGGGGCCCCAGTAGTCCATCTCACCGATGTCCGCGATCACATACGAAAACGAAGTCCCCAGTTTCAATCCCGTTTGCAACACTAACTCGGGCATCTGGCGCATCACTCGCGGTTGCGTCACGATGGCGTTGATAATGGTTTGCTCGTCGCGTTTACCCTGTTCGGGATCGCTGCTACCGAAAGTCATGGAGGCAAAGTCTCCGTCGAAGATGGCCGCCGTGGCGCCGGGCTTAAGGATTCTGTAGATCTCTCTCAACACCGCGCCGGGGTCGTCCACATGGCTGAGTAAAGTGTGCGCAACAACGGCGTCGAGCGAGCGATCCGGGATGCCCAGCGTATGCGAGTCCCCCGTCCTGAAGTCGATGCGATTGCCCACACCCTCTGCCTCGGCAAGGCGGGCGGCGGCCTGTGTGAGATAGGGGCTGAGGTCGATTCCGATCACCTTGCCGCTGAAACCATGGCGGCGCGCGATGGCTCGGGAAACCACACCGGTACCGCAGCCTATATCCAGCACGTCCTTGGCGTTGTCGATCTGCATGGCCTCCAGGTAGTCCTCCATCATCTCGATCACGCGCGGATGTTTGCCGCGTGCCTCTAAGCGAGCGGCGATGACATCCAAGGTGGGGTTATCCAGTTGGTTGGTAATGCGGTAGACATCGACGATGCGCATGCTTACTTTCTCCAGGTAAACCGTTACAGTGAATGTTCAAGTATCGCGCAGTCAAGCAACAACCGCGGACCCAGCCATTGGGAGCGCTTGCGCACCCATCCTGGCTTCCCGCCACTTACGCACGGAATTGATCACCCAAATACGTTGCGCCGCGCGTAAGTCGTCGAGTTTTATACACACCTCCTCAATCTTGCCCTCGCGCAGGAGCACTTGACGAAATACACCGGGGAGCAATCCGCATTGCAGCGGTGGCGTGATCAAACGGCCATCGCTTTCAATCACGATGTTAGCAATGGTGGATTCGGTGACTTCCCCCTCCTCATTCCAAAGCACCACATCGTCACATTCCGGATACGCGGCGGTGGCGGTTTCGTACAGACTGCGATGTGTTGTCTTGTGATAGAGAAAAGGATTGCCGCGTCGGACAGGAGTGGCGGCGATGGCGAGCGTTACAGGTTCGCTTTTGTTCGGCGGCATATCGCGCAAAACCACGTTGCAGTTCCCCGAGCGATCAACTACGAGCCGAGCCCGAAGCGCAAGCGTGGCCGATGCTGGCACTGCGCTCAGCAGAGTCTTTCTCACTTCCGCCATGTCCACCGGCACATCCAGATAGTGCGCGGAGTCGCCCAGCCGGTGCAAGTGCTCCTCCAGCAGAAAATAGCCGATGCCAGGCTCCCACAATAGCGTTTCAAGCAGCTCAAACGGCGGCGGTGCATCGGTGACGATGCGCGCCTTGAGAAGGCACTCCGCATACTCCGCAGAGCTGGTGGAATCCCACACGATGCCGCTCCCCAATCCGTATTCCACACGATTGGTTTCGCGATCGACGACGGTCGTCCTGATCGCCACATTGAACTGTGCGCGTCGACCCGGTGCCAGATACCCCACACAACCGGTATAGACGCCGCGCGCTGTGGATTCCAATTCCGCGATGATCTGAGTGGCACGCGCTTTCGGCGCGCCGGTGATGGAGGCGGCCGGGAACAGCGCACGCACAATCTCCGAGAAACCGGCGTTCGACTGCGCTTGCACAGTCGAGGTCATCTGCCACAAGGTCGGATAGCGTTCGATATGAAACAATCTCGGCACCTTGAGGCTTCCCGTGCGCGCGATGCGCCCCAGGTCATTGCGCACCATGTCCACGATCATCACATTCTCAGCGCGATCTTTCGCCGAATTGAGCAAGCGCAGAGCTTTCGCTTCATCGTCCTCTTTCCATAAGCCACGGCCCATGGTCCCCTTCATCGGCTTGCTGGTAATTGTATCGCCATCGATCTCGAAAAAAAGCTCCGGCGATGCGCTGCAGATGACGAAGCGTCCCATATCCAGATAGGCGCTATAGGAGGGTTTGTTGGCCTCTACCATGCGCGCGAACAAAGCCTGTGGCGATTCCTGCAACTCGCTGCATAGCCTTAGCGTGTGATTGACTTGGTAGGTGTCTCCGGCGGCGATGAGCCGGCGTATGCGCGCAATGGCGGCGTCGTACGCTGCCTTACTCTCGCTGGCTTGCCAGGTATATCGCGGAATGTGAGGTGAGTGCGCGATCGGGATCGAGTCGAGCATCCGCGGTTCTTCGTACAGTCCAAACCAAAGGAGAGGCAGCGCACCCGGCGCGTTTGCCATAATAGCGGCGTCGAACGCCGGCGCGGCCTCATAGCCGATGAATCCGACGGCCCAGACACCCTGTGTGCGAACCGCTTCCTCAATTTCTTGCAAGGCCGGAAATACGTCCTGGATTCTTGCGGCATCAATGACGCGTCGTGGCGGGCCGAACGTCAGCCATCGGTTGCGGTGGCCGTCTTGTATGAGTGTGAGTGGTGTCAACGGAGAAATGTCGAGAGATACGCATCGACCCGGCCCGCACTTAGACGAGTCCGAGTGCTATCGAGCGTGAATTTGGCCTAGATGGCGCAGCGTTTGAGCCGACTGAAATCGAGAGCCCTGTGCTTCGAATCTGGACCAGGCTGCTTCAAGATCCTCCGCGCTTCTCATGCGAATCCCCCGTTCGCGATGAACGACGGCGGCGAGATACGGCGCATCAAGCTCACGTGCAGCTTCCAGCGCGCGCTCCCAGGCACGCTGGGCACGACGAGTCGACCCTTTGTTCCAATATAGGCATCCTTCAAGACACATAGCCACGGGCGCGGCACCCGCATAGAGTCGGGCAATTCGGCGAAGCGCCCTCCAGGTTCGAACGGCCTGTCGATAAGCACTGCGTTGCTCCAACTGTGTCGCGCTATCAAGTTTCGCCAGCGCCAACCACGCCTTGGCGTCATAGACGCTGGCGGCAAGCGAGGGTAAGATCGCGTGCTGACGTAGTAATCGCTCTCCCAATTCAATGTAATGATCAGCCTCCTGCAGATTCCCCTGCCACAAGGCACATACCGATAGTTTGCCATAGCAATAGCACACGACCTGGAAATCAGGCGCCACTTGAAGGACCTCGATCGCGGATAAAAGCGCACTGGACGCCAGATCGAATTCGCCGCGCTCCATGTGAATCACGGCATCAAAAGGACGGGCGTAGGCGCTGACGACGGCATCGTTTGCCTCCTCGCCCAGTTTCCCAAACTCGACAGAAAACTCTCGCGGATAGTCCAGATCTCCCCGTGCGTACTGAATGCATGCCAGTGCGCCACGGGCTGTGGCGCGTTCTCGCACCTTTCCCAGAGACTTGTAGCGCTCGTCGGCCGCCTCAATGGTGCCAATCGCCTCGCGCCATCGTCCCGCCGCGATCTGATGCACACCCATGCCCAATGCCGCCGTCGCGATCGAAACCGGATCGCCCAGGCGATGCGCGAAATCCACAGCCCGCTTATGATATCGCTGAGCGATGTTGGAGAACCCCAGAACATTCAGGGCCAAGGCGAGGCCTGAGGACGCCATGGTAGTCGCGATTCCAAGGTTCCGATTCTCGGCCCAATTCAGTGTCGTCAGGATGTCTAGAAGATAACTCTCTTGGTCGCGGAAGAAATCCATCCAACATAACGCGATCAACGCATCGATGCGTTCCTGTTCGGCGTTTCCGGGTTGCTCATTCCTGAGAGCGGGTTGGTGCCATCGGATTCGATGCCATGCTTGCACCAAGATCTGGCCAACGATACGCAGCCGCACGCCAGCGCGTGACCTGGGATGATGGTGACCCAGGAGGCTAAGCGCACTCAACAGGTGTGTTCCCGCCGCATCGTACTGTCCCAGTCTGTACAGTACTTCACCGATCTTTCGTTCCACGCTCGCTCGTTCAACCGGGTCCCACTTGTCGCCCAACTCGGTCGAAAAGCTGCGCACCGCTTCGCGAAAGTAGGCAAGGGCCTCCACATCCGAGGCCATACGCGCGGCCTGATCTCCTGCCTTGAGTAGGTAGTGTTGCGCCTTCGGCAAGTTTTGGGCGTGCACGAAATGGTGCGCCAGGAGCCCCGTGAATTCCTCCCTCCTGTCAGGAAACAAAGATTCGATTGCCTCGGCAACCCGCTGATGCAGTTCACGCCTTCGCTCCACCAGGATGCTGTGATAACTGGCCTGTTGCACGAGTACATGCTTGAAGATGTACTCCTGCTCCGGTATCTGACGACGCTTTCGTATGAGATCGATGTCCTGTAACTGCAACAGTGCCTGGTCCAGCTCCGATGTCGCCTCATCTATAGCCTGCAGAATGCGACGATAGAAACTGCGTCCGATGATCGCCGCCAATCGCAGGACTTTCTTGACGTCGTCTTCCAGGCGATCGATGCGCGCCAGGATGAGCGTCTCGATCGTGTCCGGGAGATCTATGGCATCCACGCCATCACGTGCGTCGGTTCGGCTCGATGGCGAAGGCGTGGGCGATTTATGGGCCTCTTGCAAGGAGCGAGCAATCTCCTCGATGAACAGGGGATTGCCCTCCGCTTTACGCAGAATCAAGCTCCGCAGCACCGATGTCAGTTGCCTGGCGCCGAATAGATTCTCCACCATGTGATTTGCCTCGCTATTCGAGAGCGGACTCAGCAAGATCTCTAGGTACCACTGTGAGTGGTCTCGAATCGCCAACTGCCGCAGCCTGGTGCAGGGCGTCTCCGGATCCGGCCGTCCGGCGAACAGTATCAGCAGGGGAACGCCTCCAATCAATGGCAGCAAGTGCTCCAACAGAGCGCTGGACGCGGCATCGGCCCAATGCCAGTCTTCCAGATGAAGTACGACGGGGTGCTTCCTGGCCAGGCAATCGAACAATCTGCGGGCAGCGATAAAGATGCGTCCCCGTACATCCGTAGGCGTGAGGTGCTCGACGAGCCCCTTTGCGACCATCGGCAGTTCCAAACCCATCAGCATGCCGAGGAAAGGCAGAAGTCCCGGCCCTTCACTACCAAAGTGGTCCGCGACAAAGCTTTCCAATTTACGCCAAGCCGCCTCGCCCGCCTCAAGTTCATCCAGGCCTGCGGCCGCGCGTAGGATGTCGATGAAGGGTCCGTAACTAAAATTGCATCCAAAGGACATGGCATGCCCTTCCAACCAAAGTACATGCGGCGGTTGGCGATGCCGAAGCTCGCGCAGTAATCTCGATTTCCCCAATCCGGCCTCGCCGATCACTCCGATGACGCTACCTTGCCCTGCGTATAACCTCGCGATGCGCTCGCTTAGACGTGCAAGCTCCTGCTCACGTCCTATCATCGGTTGCATTTCGTCTTGAATTGCCGTCACGTCCCGTGAAGCGTGGCTGCGAGCGTCTGTGAGGCGAAACACCGGAACGGCCCTCTCGATGCCTTTGACTTTGCGCTCGCCCAGTACGTCGCAGTCGAAATGCTGGCGAATGTTCGCTCGTGTGGATTCGGTGAGAAGAATCTCGCCGGGTGCCGCCAGGTGCTGTATTCGTGCTGCTAAATTTGTCGTATCGCCGATAGCGGTATAGTCCATGCGCAAGTTGTCGCCGATCTTTCCGACGATCACCGGGCCCGTGTTCATGCCAATTCGCAATGGCACGCGGCCCGATGTCTTCTCCACTGCCTGTGCATGCAGTAAACGCCTTATCGCCAAAGCAGCATTCGCCGCTCGATGAGCGTGATCTTCATGCGCGATGGGAGCACCAAACAACGCCATGAAACCATCGCCAAGAAACTGGTTGAGCGTGCCCTCGTATCGATGGATTTCGACCAAGGCGGCATCGAAGAATCTGTTGAGGAGGCGGTGCATGGCCTCGGCACCCATCGCATGGGCGATGCTGGTGGAACCTACGATGTCGCAAAAAACCACCGTAACTTGTTTGCGCTCTCCTTCGATCGCGGCATGTAAAACGAGAATTTTTTCAGCGACGTAGGGTGGCGTATAAGAGGCGGGCGGGCGCTTCAAAACTTCCGGCTGATTGGGAAGCTTTGGCTTGCCGCACTGCGGACAGAAATTCTGCTGCGGCAAGCGCGGTGCGTAGCAGGCGTCGCACTTCTCGGAAAACGCAACCCCGCAGCGCGAGCACGAGGGCGCTAACGGGTCGTTCTCCCATTGACAGGTCGGACACAACATAGACGAGTGTTGTGATGCTCGTGAGAAGGACTCAGAGTAATTGGCGTTTGCGGGGTAGTCAAACAATCCATAGATGAGACCAAGCCCGAACTTCTGGCAGGCGCGCGAAATGGGGTGGCTTCGCCAGCGCGATGCTAAACTCCGCGCCAAACCGATATGCTGCACACGGCGTCGCCAAAATGAACTGCTTTGAATGACCCCGATCCTCGAAACTCAGCTTAGATCCCTGCGTTTTCTTCACCGCGGGAAAGTGCGCGATCTGTATGAGATCGATAGCGAGCGGCTGCTCGTGATCCAGACCGATCGGCTTTCCGCCTTCGATGTGATCTTACCGACCCCTATTCCCGGTAAGGGTGAGGTGCTTACCACTGTGTCCATCTTCTGGTTCAAGAAGCTGTCGCACGTCATTCCTAATCACTATCTCGATACTCCGCCCGAATCGGTAGTGGCGCCCAACGAGCGCGATCAGGTCGCGGGCCGGGCGATGGTGGTGAAGCGCTACAAACCGCTACCCATCGAAGCCATTGTGCGCGGCTATGTGGCCGGATCGGGCTGGAAGGATTATCAGAAGACCGGCGCGATCTGTGGTATCGCACTACCGCGAGGGATGCGGGAAGCGGAAAAACTTCCCGGTGCAATCTTCACCCCCTCGACCAAGGCGCCCAAAGGTTCGCATGACGAGAATATCGACTACGCCGAAGCCGAGCGTTTGCTGGGCCAGGAACCGGCGGCGCTGGTGCGCGCAAAGACCATCGCGCTCTACACCGAGGCCGCGACTTACGCCGCGGCACGCGGAATCATCATCGCCGACACCAAGTTCGAATTCGGCACCGACGCTTCGGGGAAAATGCACTTGATCGACGAGGCGCTGACGCCCGATTCGTCGCGCTTCTGGCCCATGGAGAGTTATAAGCCGGGCAGCAGTCCTCCCAGCTTCGACAAGCAGTTCGTGCGCGATTGGTTGGAGACGCAGAATTGGAATAAGCAGCCGCCCGCGCCTGCGCTGCCACAGGACGTTCTGCTGAAGACCGCCGGAAAATATCGGGAGGCGGTGACACGCTTGATTGGCTAGGTTCAAGCAACATCGAAGCGAATCTTGTAATCGCACGGAGACAATGTAGGCTGCGCTTTGCGCACCGTGGTGCGTGGAACGCACCCTACTCCTATCGTAGCGAGGGCAGGTTCTAATGAAAAATCTACTACTGTCCCTTGGCAGTAATTGGCGAAAAGGCGAACTCTGATGAAGCCTGTCAACCAGTTCCAGCTGCTTACCGAACGCCGCTTTCTGCCGTTCTTTCTCGCCCAACTGGGCGGCGCCTTCAATGACAACCTCTACAAAAACGTGCTGGTTTTGCTGGTTACCTACGAGGCAGCGTCATTCACCACCCTCAACCCCGGCATCCTGACCAATCTCGCAGCAGGTTTATTTATCTTTCCCTTCGTGCTGTTCTCCGCCTACGGGGGCCAACTCGCGGATCGCTACGACAAAGCCATGCTAATTCGTGCGATCAAACTGGCGGAGGTGCTGATCATGATCGTCGCCGGGTTTGGCTTGGCCAGCAAGAATCTCAGCGTGCTGTTGAGCGCGTTGTTTCTCATGGGCGCGCATTCGGCTTTCTTCGGTCCGGTGAAGTACTCGATCTTGCCGCGCGTGCTCACGGATGATGAATTGACCGGTGGCAACGGATTGATCGAATCGGGTACCTTCGCCGCGATTCTGGTCGGCACCATCATTGGAGGCTTGCTAGTCGCCGCCAATGCCGATGCGATGACGTTATCCATCGCGTTGGTGGGAGTAGCGGTATTCGGATTTGTGTGCAGCTTGTTCGTACCCTCCACCGGCGTCGCCGATACGAGCGTGAAAGTCAGCTTTAATCCCCTTGGCGGTACGCTGGAAACCTTGCGCTTCGCCAAGCAAAAGCGCTCGGTGTTCTTGTCCTTGCTTGGGATTTCATGGTTCTGGTTTTTCGGTGCGCTTTTGCTGTCCCAGTTTCCCAACTACGGCAAGGATGTTCTCGGTGGCAACGAGCACGTGGTGACGTTGCTACTCGCTCTATTTTCTGTCGGAGTGGCCATCGGTTCCTTACTATGTGAGCGCCTATCCGGCGGGCGTATCGAGATCGGCCTGGTTCCCTTCGGCTCCATTGGCATCACCGCGTTTGCGGCGGATCTGTATTTCGCTACTCCGCAAGTGACCGGCAGCATGCGTCCAATGATGGAATTCGTTCAGAGCACCGGCAGCGCGCGCGTGTTAGTCGATTTGTTCATGCTCGGTGTGTTCGGCGGTTTCTACATCGTGCCGTTGTATGCCTTCATTCAAACGCGCACCGAACGTACGTACACCTCGCGCATTGTTGCCGCCAACAATATTCTGAACGCGTTGTTCATGGTAGTAGCCGCAGGCATGGCAGCGGCGCTGCTTTCGGCGGGATTGAACATACCGCAATTGATTCTGACTTGCGCCCTACTCAATGCGGCGGTAGCGATCTATATTTATACGCTGGTACCGGAGTATCTGTGGCGATTCGTCGATTGGATCTTGGTACACACCATTTTCCGGGTGCGGAAAATTGGGCTGGAGAATATTCCCGAGACGGGCCCGGCGTTGCTGGTGTGCAATCACGTTTCCTTTGTCGATGCGATGGTGCTAACGGCGGCCGTGCACCGGCCGGTGCGATTCGTAATGGACCATCAGATCTTTAAAGTCCCGGTGCTCAGTTTCTTCTTCCGTGCCGCCAAGGCAATACCCATCGCACCGGCCAAGGCCGATGGCGCGATGTTGGAACGCGCCTTCGAGGAGATCGACCGCGCCTTGGCCGATGGCGAGTTGGTGTGCATCTTTCCCGAAGGCAGGCTGACCGATGATGGGGAGATCGGTGAGTTTCGGGCAGGATTCAAACGCGCGCTGGAACGCAGACCGGTGCCGGTACTGCCCATCGCATTGTCCGGATTGTGGGAATCTCCGTTCTCGCGCTTCAAGCGGACGTTGCCTAAGCGCTTCGCCTTGGGAGCGCCTTTTCGACGGGTGCGCGTTGTCATCGGAGAGGTGATGGCTCCCGGCGCACTCACGCCTGAGTTACTGCGGGAGCGCGTGTTGTCGCTACGCGGCGATTGGAAGTAGATGACGGCGCTGGATGAAGCAGTGCGCGTCCTGCGCGCGGGAGGGCTGGTAGCGTTTCCGACGGAAACCGTTTACGGATTGGGTGCGGACGCTTCCAATCCGGAGGCGGTCAAAGGTATTTTCGCCGCCAAGGGTCGCCCCGCCGGTCATCCGCTCATCGTGCATCTTGCAAGCGAGGATCAACTTTCTTCATGGGCACGCGACACGCCTCCCTCCGCTCTGCAACTCGCACGCGCATTCTGGCCGGGACCGATGACGTTGATTCTGAAGCGCGCCCAAGGCGTCATCGATGAAGTAACGGGAGGACAGAATTCGGTCGGACTGCGCATACCTTCGCACCCCATGGCCAGAGACCTGCTGGCGGCATTTGGCGGCGGTGTGGCGGCACCCTCGGCCAATCGATTCGGCCGCATTAGCCCAACCACGGCCGAGCACGTCAGAACCGAACTGGGCGACCGAGTGGATCTGATACTCGACGGCGGCGCCTGCGATGTGGGCATCGAGTCCACCATCGTGGATCTATCTTCTGGAGTGCCCGTGCTGCTGCGTCCCGGCCACATCTCCATCAGACAACTGGAGTCGGTACTCGGCCAACCTGTCGGGCGGGCGTCGCAGGCTTCTCCTCGGGCCTCGGGCACACTGGAGGCACACTACGCGCCGTCCAAACCTTTGCTGTTGGTGGAACCCGCTCGATTGAAGGCGACGATTGCGGAGCAATCCCGCGCCGGCGTCGTGGCGGTGCTGTCGCCACAAAGCCCTTTTACCGATGTCGTGGTCGCCATATGGCGCCAAGCACCTGCGTCGAGCGAAGACTATGCGCACGACCTCTATGCGGCGCTGCGCGAGTTGGATGCTTCCGCCTGTACAACCATCATCGTGGAAGCGCCACCCGAATCAGGGCAGTGGATGGCGGTGCGAGACCGCTTGCAACGTTCCGCGGCAGGTTCGCAGACACACGCCACTTAAAACAAGTAGAGTGCGCAAGTAGAGTGCGTTCCGCGCACCCTATGCGGCTGCGTCGACAAGATCCTTGGTTTTGACGTCGGCTAGGTATTGCAACGCCGCGCTGACGCCTTCTCGCTGGATGGGTACGCCAGTGATGGCCAGTCCCATCTCCACCCCGCACAGCGTCCCGGCCAAGGTCAGATCGTTGAAATCTCCCAGGTGCCCGATGCGAAACACCTTACCTTGCATCCTGCCCAACCCGCTCCCCAGGGACATGTCGAATTGCTGAAGGATGACCTTGCGCACTTGATCGGCGTCGTGACTCGCGGGCAATAGCACCGCCGTCAACGAGCCGCTGTGTTCCTCCGGATTGTTGCACAGGACGTCCAGGCCCCATGCCTTCACCGCGCGACGCGTCGCCTCGGCGTGTCGTTGATGGCGCGCGAACACGTGCTCAAGGCCTTCCTCTTGCAACATAAGCAAGGCTTCGCGTAAGCCATACAGCAGATTGGTGGCCGGCGTATAGGGGAAATAACCCTTCTCGTTGGAGGCGAGCATCTCCTCCCAATTCCAGTAAGCGCGCGGCGACAACGCGGAGCGCGAGGCGATCTGCGCCTTGGGGCTGATGGCATTGAAACTCAATCCCGGCGGCAGCATGAGTCCCTTCTGCGAGCCGGCGACGGTAACGTCCACGCCCCACTCATCCATTCGATAGTCGATGGACGCCAATGATGAAATCGTATCCACCATCAACAGCGCCGGATGCTGTGCTCGATCCAGTGCCCGGCGGATCAGCGGTACACGTGTTACCGCCCCGGTAGAGGTTTCGTTGTGCACCACGCACACGGCTTTGATGCGATGCTCGCGATCGGCCAGCAGTTCAAATTCGATGGCTGCCGCGTCCGCTCCTCGCCGCCAATCGCCCGGAAGAAACATGGTCTCCAATCCGAGACGCTCGGCCATCTTCTTCCACAGAGTGCTGAAGTGTCCGGTCTCGTACATCAGAACCCGATCACCCGGCGACAGTGTATTGACCAGCGCGGCTTCCCAGGCTCCCGTGCCGGAGGCAGGGTAGATGATGACGGGATGGCGGGTCTTGACCACGGCCTTCATTCCTTCCAGCACCTCGCGACCCAGGTCAGCGAACGCCGGTCCACGGTGATCCATGGTGGCATTGTCGATGGCGCGCAGCACCCGGTCGGGGACGTTGGTGGGGCCGGGAATCTGAAGGAAATGGCGTCCTGCTCTGTACATGAGTTGCTCCTCGAATGACCGGTGAGCCTACTCCAAGGAGCGCTCTGAGACAACCGCCGGTTATGCTTTGTGTCGGTTATGCTTTCCACATCCTAGGGTCGAAAGAGAAGGGCGTCGGCTGTTCCAAGCGAAGCCTGCGGAAATCGGGATGGGCGGGATTCCCAACTACGTTGTGCTCGCGTGGGGCGATAACGGAGGGCACTCGAAGAAATGCCGTCGTGCCCTCGCGAAACCATCGTGCGCCAACTTCTTGTGTCGATTTGGGCGCAGGCTCCGTTCGCCAATCAGACGGAAGATCTTCGAGCTTGATTGTGGAAACTTGAATTGAAATGGGCGTTTCGCCTTCTAGCGCGACAAACTCTAGGTGCCGCGCTGCCGTGGGCAAATGCACAAAGGTCTCGAGACACGCCAGGGACAAAGTCTCGGAAAAATAGATGGCGCGAGTTCCCGGCGGATTCCAGCGCGCGCCATGCACAAAGTTACCCTCTCCGCTTAACGCGCTGAGCGCGTATCGCGTCTTGCTAAGGCGCCAGAGATTCAAATGCTCTCGCTATGCTCGATTCGATAGAGAAGTTTGCGAACTTCCTCCGCGCCCGCTTCCGTCATCATTTCTTCGATTGGAAGGCGCTGGTTGAGGCCTATTTGGGCTTCACAAAGCCACTGTAGGGCCGCTTCTCTCGATTCGAAGACTTCCTCCGCCAGTCCGACCAGGCCGGCCACTCGATAAAGGCGGTCGCTCTGCGCAAGCGACAAGCGCGTTTGGGCAGAGCGCATGCGAGACAAGGTTCGTTGAGTCACATCGAGTATCGTGGCGAGCCGCTCGTCGCTAAGCGCGAACCCATTCTTTAGGTGCGTTACTGCCGCGAAGGGCAAACCCCCACGCAAAATATCCGAAACGTTCAGACTGGTTGGGGCTTTTCGGCCTCCAGCGGGAGACCCACCTAGAAGCTCAAGGGTGTGCGAGGGCGACATGATTATCCACGGACTAGACAAAAGTCGCTCCATGATACGACAGTTAGCTAGTCGGCTCAAGGGACTGGGACTGGGACTGGAACCAGGTGGCTAAAGGGAAGTCCCCTTCGCTGCTAGCATTGCCATCCATCACTCGATCTACCTACCTTGAGCAATCATCGGGCTGTCTCCGACCACTTCGACTCATCCCTTGCCCGTCGCCTACTACGCGAGGTAGAGGGCGATGTGCTATTCGACCGTTTCAGTCGCGGGCGCTATAGCACTGATGCGTCCATCTACCAGATCGAACCCATTGGTGTGGTGGTGCCGCGCTCCGAGAAGGCAGCGCGAGTGGCGATGCAGATCGCTGCCGAGGAACGCATACCGATATTGCCAAGAGGGGCAGGCAGTTCGCAATGCGGCCAGAGCGTCGGCCGTGCATTGGTGATCGACAATTCCAAGTACCTCAATGAGATTGGCGAGCTAGACGTCGAGAAACAAGAAGTCACGGTGCAGCCCGGGGTTGTACTGGACCAACTCAACACCGGCTTGCGGCCACATGGGTTGTGGTTTCCCGTGGACGTATCCACCTCAGCGCAAGCTACGATCGGCGGCATGGCCGGCAACAATTCCTGCGGTTCGCGCTCCATCCGCTACGGCAATATGGTGCACAACGTGTTAGGTATCGATGCACGGCTGGCCGATGGAAGCGAGGTTTATCTTGGCGTGCCGGAGGCGTGTTCCACCAATGCCAAGGGGCTTGTTGATCACATTCATGCGCTCGCGCAAAGAGAAGCCGCCGAAATTGCGCAACGCTGGCCGAAAGTTTTGCGAAGAGTTCAGGGTTACAACTTGGATATGGTGTTGCCCGCCACCGCCCACAATCTCGCGCATTTGCTGGTGGGGTCCGAAGGTACACTTGCTTACTCAAAGCGAATAAAACTCAAACTTTCCCGCATCCCCGTACACAAGGTGTTGGGCGTCGTGCACTTCCCCACGTTCTACCGTGCGATGGAATGCACCCAACATATCGTCAAGCTGGATCCCGACGCGGTGGAATTGGTCGACCGCACCATGCTCGACCTGGCGTGCGGCAACGCCGCCTTCCGCCCCACCGTCGATCGCTTTCTGCGCGGCGATCCCGAAGCGATCCTCCTGGTGGAATTCGCCGGAGACACTCAAAACGATCCGCTACACAAACTGAAGGCTCTTGCGGAACTGATGGCCGACCTCTCCCTCCCCGGTTCGGTTGTCCCGATTACGGAAATCTCGCTTCAGCGCGACATCTGGGAGGTGCGCAAGGCGGGGCTTAACATCATGATGTCGATGAAGGGTGATGGCAAACCGGTGTCATTCATCGAAGATTGCGCGGTACCGCTGGAGCATCTTGCCGAGTACACGCGTCAATTGACCGAGATCTTCCACAAGCACGGTACGCGCGGCACATGGTACGCGCACGCTTCCGTCGGCACCCTGCATGTGCGCCCCATTCTGAATATGAAGCAAGACGGCGCGCGCCAGATGCGCGCTATCGCCGAGGAGGCCTGCGAGCTGGTCAAGCGCTACAAAGGCGCCTATTCCGGTGAGCACGGCGATGGATTGGTGCGCTCGGAATGGATCGAGCCGATTCTAGGGCGGCGACTGACCGCCGCGCTGGGCGAGATCAAAGCGCTGTTCGATCCGCACAACTTGATGAATCCCGGCAAGATCGTCAAGCCAACCAAGATGGACGAGCGTTCCCTAATGCGGGCCTCATTCAAATATCAGCCGGTGGTCCTAAACACCGCACTCGATTGGTCCGCCTGGGATGTGCATGGAAGAGGAGAAGGATTTCTCGCCGCCGCCGAAATGTGCAACAACAACGGGCACTGCCGCAAGTTCGATGCGGGCACGATGTGTCCTTCATTCCGGGCCACGCGTGAGGAGCAACACCTCACGCGTGGGCGCGCCAACTCCTTGCGTCTCGCGCTCTCAGGACAACTGGGTCGCGAGGCAATTTCCGATCCCGCCATGCACGAGGCAATGTCGCTATGCGTAGGCTGCAAGGGATGCAAACGCGAATGCCCAACCGGGGTGGATATGGCGCGCATGAAGATCGAGTTCATGCATCACTACCGCGAGCGACACGGACTCAGCATGCGCCAAAAGCTGGTGGCCTATCTTCCTCGATATGCGCCGGCACTTTCCAAGTTCAGAGCGATGCTCAATTTGCGCGATCGGCTTCCTGGCGCTGCACACCTGTCCGAGATGCTCACGGGAATCAGCGCACGGCGCAGCCTGCCGCCATGGCACCGTGACACCGAAAGCGAATGGCAGATTCCCGCGCAAGGCGAGCGCGAGGTCGTCCTCTTCGTCGACACATTCAATCGGTGGTTCGAACCCGAAAACGCCAACGCGGCGTTACGCGTGTTGGGTGCTGCCGGCTATCGCGTGCATCTGGCCAAGGGCACCGACAGACCATTGTGCTGTGGGCGCACTTTCCTGGCTGCGGGATTGGTCGACGAAGCACGCGTAGAGGCCCGACGATTGCTCGCCGCCGTCAAGCCCTTCGCCGATCGCGGCGTGCCCATCATCGGTTTGGAGCCTTCGTGTCTACTCACGCTGCGAGACGAGTACAGCGTGATGCTGAAAGAGTCCGAGCTGGGCGCGGTGCCGAGCCAGGCGTTACTGCTCGAAGAATTTCTCGCGAGAGCGCATAAGGCGGGCGCACTGCAACTACCCCTTCGTTCCATGGCAGGTAGGAAGGCAATGCTGCATGGCCACTGTCATCAGAAGGCCTTCGGCGTGATGGGCGATGTGGAGCATGTGTTGAAGTTGATACCGGATCTTGCAGTGGAGCAGATTCAAAGCAGTTGCTGCGGCATGGCGGGCGACTTCGGCTATCACGCCGAGCATTTCGACGTTTCAATGCAGATGGCCGAAGCATCGCTGTTGCCGAAGGTGCGCGAAGCGTCATCGGACGATTGGATCGTGGCCGACGGCACCAGCTGCCGGCATCAGATCAAGGATGGAGCGAACAGGACTGCGGTTCATGTTGCTCGAGTGCTTGATGCATCGTTAGGTTTCGTAACTTAGGTCCCTTGGCTTAGGTCCCTTGGCTTGTTACACCTCATGAATCCAATTAAACTAGCGACCTATCTGGCCAGATATCGGCCTCGCGAGAAGGAAATTCCATCGTGAAAGAAATTCCAATCTCCGACGCGAAGAACTCCCTGACAAGCCTGGTACATCAAGCCGAAGCGGGTAAACCGGTTCGGTTGACCAGAAGAGGCAAACCCGTTGCGGTTCTACTCTCAAATACTGCGTATTGTCGTCTGGAGCAAAGTAAACCACCTCAGGACATCTGGCAGTTTGTCGAGCGTTGGCGCTCAGAGCTACCCGCGAATCTCCATGAACTCCGGTTCAGTGTGGCCATACTGGATACCAGCACTCGCAAGACCCAACTCTCAGTTTTTCTGTGGTGATGTCCCGGATTTGCATGTCGGAGGGCATCGCGGGTTACGATGCTGTCGCATCTAACCCACCCTACGAATTTTGTCTGCTGGGATGATCTCTATGAATGCTATGAAATGGAAATTCAACGGCGTGCGAGTGGTTAAGGGGACCGACTTGGACACCAACACGGCACAAACGCCAGGCATGAACCGCGCGGCGGCCATTACCAACGCGCGCTGCGGCGCGCAGAAGTTGTGGGCAGGCACCGTGGTCATTCATCCCAAGGCCAAGACCGGCGCGCATCATCACGGTCCCGTGGAAAGCGTGATCTACGTCGTGAGCGGCAAGGCGCGCATGCGTTGGGGTGACAAACTTGAATTTACGGCTGAGGCCGGGCCGGGTGATTTCATCCATGTTCCGCCGTTCGTGCCGCATCAGGAGATCAATGCCAGCGACGACGAACCGCTGTCTTGTGTGCTGTGCCGCAGCGGGCAGGAACCGGTGGTGGTCAACCTCGATATCCCTGTGGTGGAACGTCCCGAAGAAGTGCATTGGACCGACGATATTCACAAGGGGCCGCAGGAGCCCGGCAGTTGAGCGCAGTCATCACCTACGACTGGCCGGCGCTGTTCCTATGCTTGGCAGCTTCTGCGCAAGTCAAACCAGCGCACGGCGCCGACGCATTGCCCCAAATCGATGCCATGCCGGTGGAGTTCGATGCGGCGGTCGACGAGCGGCGCGATAACGGCATCCCAGAATCGGACGAGCAAGCGTGTAGCTACTTCTTCTTCTGTTCTCGGGACTCAAGGTCGGGAAGATCCTCACCACGGGCGGCACCATGCTGATCTCCGTGGTGGTCTATGCCTTCATCTTCGGGTGGTGGTACGCAGTGGGGTTTGTCGCGTTGATTTTCGTGCACGAAATGGGACACTACTTGGCCGCGCGGCGTCGCGGATTGGATGTGGGTGCGCCCACCTTCATTCCCTTCGTGGGGGCGTGGATTCAGCTCAAGGACCTTCCGCATGACGCAGAAACCGAGGCCTATATCGGTCTCGCAGGACCGGTCGTGGGCACACTGGGAGCGCTGGCCTGTTACTTTTTTGCACGCAGTTACAACAGCGATCTTTTGCTGGCACTTTCCTACTCCGGCTTCTTCCTCAACCTGTTCAATCTCATTCCCCTATCGCCGTTCGACGGTGGAAGAGTGACGGCGGTGATCTCGCCGAAATTGTGGCTGATCGGTGTGCCGATTCTGGTGGCCATGTTCTTCTACCGCCCCAGCCCGTTGTTGATTCTGATGGCGCTGCTCGCTGCACCGCAGGTATGGAAAGCCATCAAATTCGATCCCAACGCGCCGGAGAATGCGGCCTATTACACTGTTTCCTCTCGCAAGCGCTGGGAATATGGGATTTGGTATGTCGGACTCGCGGTTTTTCTGGCCATCATGTCGCACGACGTACATGAGATGTTGCAGGGTGTACGCATGAGTCGTGGTGGCGCGGAGACGATGTAACCAGCACTGTGCATACACATCGACCCGTGGGCGGGCCAGGGGAGGGGGCGGATGGGGATTCCCTATGCCGAGATACCCAGCCGCACAGGCGCCAGGGGCGCCTCATCATCGAACTGCAGGGCGCCTAGAGCGTGCCCTACGGCGCCAACACTTTCCACTGCTCCGCCCATAGTTCGGTCGGATCGCGCTTGAACCCACTCTTCGCAAATTGGTGCCAGCGGCCGACCACATAGCTCAACATCAAATTTGCGCGAATGCCGGCATCAGCGTCTTGCGAGATCTCGTTCTGGCTGGCAGCGAAGCGCAGGCTCTGCCTCAGAGTGCTTTCCAGCCGATCGTGCAGTTGGTTGATACGTTGTTGCAAGCGTTCGTGCTCGTTCACCAGCGCGTCTCCTATCAATACTCGGGTCATGCCGGGGTTCTTCTTGGCGAACGCCAGCAGCATGGAGAGTATGCCTTCTATCTGCTTCACGCCGCTTTGCGTTTCGGTGGTGATTTTGTTGACCAAACCGAAAATGGTCTCCTCGCTGAACTCGATCAAACCTTCGAACATCTGCGCCTTGCTGGCGAAGTGGCGATAAAGCGCGGCTTCGGAGACATCCAGCCTTGCCGCCAGGGAGGCCGTGGTGATCTTCTCCGGGTTGGGTTTCTCCAGCATCTCGGCGAGGGTGTGCAGGATTTGTAGTTTGCGTTCTCCGGGCTTGGCAGGCATGGCGCACCTCTAGTGGTGGATGAGTTGGCGGAGACAATGCGGCAGTCGCGAGACGTGCTTGATGTTGATATCGACGTAATACGGCGCGCGCGCCGAGCGGTCCACCCAAACGGTTTTCATTCCCAGACGCTTGGCCGTGCGCAGATTGGTCAAGGTGTCTTCGACCATGACACAACGGTGAGCGTGTAGCCGATGTTGCTGGATGAGCAGCCTGAATCCCTTGATGCTTGGCTTGGGATGGAAGCGCGTGCTTTCGATGGAAAACACATCGTCGAATTGGTCGGCCACCCGCAGAAGTTTGAGCGCGGCCCGCGCATAGTGGGCGGGAGCGTTGGAAAATACGAACTTGCGTCCGGGCAAGCGTCGCAGCACACTGCGCAAGAGCGGCTCGCGGATCACCATTGAAGGCAGATCCGGAAAGCGATGGGTCTCGCGCAGGAAATGATGCGGATCGACATCGTGGTTGCGCATCAATCCCAGTAGAGTCGTGCCGTAACGCCGCCAATATCTTTGCCGTACTTCGCTCGCTGATTGTGCGTCTACACCCAGTAGATCGACGATGTAACGAGTCATGGATTGATTGAGATGCGGGAACACATGCGGGTCCGCGCTATGCAGCGTGTTGTCGAGATCGAACAGCCATACGAGGTCAGCCTTCACAGTCGGCCGCGAATCAACGTACCCACACCTTCGTCCGTCAATATCTCCAGCAACAGCGCATGCTCCACCCGCCCGTCGATGATATGTACACCTTTTACGCCGCTCTTGGCGGCATCCAAAGCGGAGGAGATTTTGGGCAGCATGCCTCCGGACAAGGTGCCGTCGGCGAACAATGCATCCACCTCTTTTGGAGTGAGGCCGGTAAGAAGTTTTCCGTCCTTATCCAACACGCCCGGCGTGTTGGTGAGCAAGATGAGCTTCTCGGCATGTAGGACTTCCGCCAGCTTGCCTGCCACCAGATCGGCGTTAATGTTGTAGCTCTCGCCTTTTTCCCCTACACCAATGGGCGCCACGACAGGGATAAATTCGCCGGATTCCAACAAGCGGATGATGCCCGGATCGATGCTGCTTACCTCACCCACCTGACCGATGTCGAGCATCTCGGATTCGTTGTCGCGGTTGGCCACCATCATTTTGCGGGCGCGAATGAAGGACCCGTCCTTGCCGGTGAGGCCGATGGCACGTCCGCCATGCTGGTTGATGAGGCTGACAATATCCTTGTTGACCAGCCCGCCCAGCACCATCTCAACCACATCCATGGTTTCGGCATCAGTCACGCGCATGCCCTGCACGAACTCGCCTTTCTTGCCCATGCGCTTCAGGAAGTCATCGATCTGCGGTCCGCCACCGTGCACCACGACGGGGTTAATGCCGACCAATTTCAGAAGTACGACATCACGCGCGAAGGAGCGCTTCAGATGCTCGTCCGTCATGGCGTTACCGCCATACTTCACGACAATGATCTTGCCGTGGAAGCGGCGGATGTAGGGTAGCGCTTCGGCTAGTACCTTGGCTTTGTGGCGCGCTTCCGTAAGGTCTATGGACATGAGTACCTTTGGAAAAGTACGGATTGGGCCTAGATTCTACACAAGGTGGCCACCCACTTACATGATGTGTCGGGACAACAAAAAAGGCGGCCGAAGCCGCCTTTTTATGGGTTTGATGCCGACTACTTGGTTTCTATTACTGAACGCTCACCTGACGCGTCGCCGCCGCCGCCTTTTTCGGCAGAACCAACTCCAGTACGCCATTTTCATATTTGGCGTGAGCCGACTCCTGGTCGACATCCTGAGCTAAGGCAAACGCTCTGTATACCCTGCCACTGTAGCGCTCGGAGCGCAGGACGCGCTCGTCACTGTTTTGTTCCGACTCGCGCTTAACCTCCGCCGAAATGGCAATTTGATTGCCCTCGACGGTTACTTGGATCTCTTCCTTCTTCACACCCGGAATTTCCGCGTGCACGGTGTAGGCCTTGGCGTCTTCCGTCACATCGACTTTCAGGCGCGGTGCCCCAGGGTCGTCGCGTGTCATCGGTCGTAACAAGAACCCTCTCATCAAATCGTCGAAGGCGTCTTCAAACGGATACCAACGTGCAACATTTGCCATGATTTGTTCCCTTTTAACTCAGCTGGCGCGGCGCGCCCATGCTTGCTAAATGCGCTCAAGTCGCGAAATTTCAAGTGTTGTCGCTTGCAATAAGCGGAACAACGTCCTAGATTCCCGCCTTGACTCCATCGACTCTGTGAGGGTGGCTGCGCCCGATTCCGGTCACTCGGATCCAAAAGGTGTTGAGCGGTACCGAGACTATTTGTATCGCTACGCTTTACTTCGCCTACGCGACGAAGCGCGCGCGGAAGACGTCGTGCAGGAAACTCTGCTCGACGCTATTCAGAGCGACGCTCTTCGCTGGCAAGTCGTCCCTGAAGACCTGGCTCACCGGAATTCTCAAGCACAAGATCATCGACACCTATCGCCGCCATCCCGCCAGAAAGGATGAAGACGAGGATCGGTTGTAAAGCGGCCAGGCCACACGTTCTTCGCCCAAGGGATACAAAACACACGTTACACACCCAAACTTAGCCCGCTCGACTCACATCCAGCATAATAGCTCCGCCGTATAAGCCATACGGTGCGTGCACCGTGTGCCCTCGCACGCGAGTGGCAACGCCAACCAAACTAACCTAAATTGGAGATCAGACCATGACTCGGAACAAAGCATTGACTCTCGCACTTGGCACCGCCTTCGCCGCGACCCTTGTTGCCTCCCCCGTATTGCGCGCTGCGGATAACCCCTTCGAGATGGAGTCCATCAAGAGCGGCTTCCAGGTAGCGGACAACAAGGGTAAGGAAGGCGCCTGTGGCGGCGACAAGAAGAAAGAGGGCGCTTGCGGCGGTGATAAGGCCAAGGACGGCGCTTGCGGCGGCGACAAGAAAAAAGAGGGCGCCTGCGGCGGTGATAAGAAGAAAGAGGGCGCCTGTGGCGGTGATAAGAAGAAAGAGGGTGCCTGTGGTGGAGACAAGGGCAAGTAACAACGCTTTAGGCGCTTAGGGGCCAAGGGTTGACAGAACTGGCGAAGACAATGATGCGACGATACTTTCCCCCGGGGGTCTACAAGGGGGCCACCCTCTGTTCATTCCTGGGGGATAAACAAGGGGGTGCTCCTCCTGTTCGTAGCAAGCATTTTGGCCGCACAGTCTCGACTGTCTTGGCTCCGGCGAGGCCAGCTTAAGTTTATGGCCGGACCCCGGAACAACCCCGCGGGCGTGCAAGGCGCGGGGTTGGGTCTGCGGCGGGAATTGATTCCGTCGCTCAAAACCGCAGTCCCCAACGCCATCCAGTTTTTCGAGCTTGCCCCGGAAAACTGGATGGAGATGGGTGGGTCGAGCGCAAAGAACTTGCGCTTTTTCAGTGAGCGCTACCGCTTGACTTGCCACGGACTGTCGCTTTCCCTTGGCGGTCCTCAACCTCTCAATGAAGTGTTTCTCACGCGCGTGAAGCGCTTCCTGCGCGAGCACGATGTGGCGTTATATTCCGAGCACCTCGCCTACACCACGGACGAAGGTTATCTTTACGACCTGTTGCCGATCCCGTTCACGTCTGAAGCGGTGCGCTATGTCGCCGAGCGCATCAAGCGCACGCAAGACATTCTCGAACGCCGCATCGCCGTGGAGAACGCTTCCTACTACGTTGAAGCGCCGATTAGCGAAATGAGCGAACTGGAGTTCGTGAACGCGGTATTAAGCGAAGCGGACTGTTGGCTGCATCTGGACGTGAATAACGTGTACGTGAATAGCGTAAATCACGCGTTCGATCCGCTCACATTCCTGCGTGGGTTGCCCGCGGAAAGAGTGGTCTACCTGCACATGGCCGGTCATTACAAAGAGGCGGACGATCTCCTGGTGGACACCCACGGCGCCGATGTGATCGATCAGGTTTGGTCACTGCTAGGGGTCACTTACGCCTTGTTCGGTGCCAAGCCTACGCTGTTGGAACGGGACTACAACATCCCGCCGCTCAAGGATCTTGCCCTGGAAGTGGAGCGCATCGCCCAAATGCAACGTCCGTACGCGCAGCAACAGCATGTCCGCAGCGCGTCCTGAACGGCCGTCTTTCCAGCGCTATCAAGCAAGCTTTACGGCGCATATTCGTGACCCGAAGGCCAATCCCCGGCCGGCAGGCGTCAGCGCGCGGCGCATGCGTGTGTACAACGAGTTACTGTTCAACAACGTGGAAAGCTTCCTTCTGGCGTGCTTTCCCATCACCCGAGAAATTCTGGGCGTTAGACGCTGGTCCAAGCTGGCGCGTGAGTTCTTCGCCCGTCACAAGTGCCAGTCACCGTTGTTTCGCCAGATACCGGAGGAGTTCGTCCGTTTTCTTCAATCCCGGCGCACGCTACCCATGGAACCGGTCTTCCTCGCCCACTTCGCCCACTACGAGTGGGTCGAGTTGGAGGTGGATATCTCCTCGGCAGAGCCGGACTGGGATCGCATCGATCGGGAAGGCGACCTTATACAGGGCTGTCCCGTGCTCAATGGCGCGCTTCGGGTGCTGGAGTATCCCTTCCAGGTCCATCGCATCGGGCCAAAGTTTCAACCCAAGGTGCTCGACCCGGAGCCCACGCGCATCGTCGTATTCCGCAATCAGGACGACATGGTTCGGTTCGTCGTCATCAATGCTGTCACTGGGCGCTTGCTGGCGCTTATTTTGGAGAGGGAAGTCACCGGGGAGCAAGCCTGCCTGCAAATTGCGCAAGAGCTTGGTCATCCCAATCCACCGGCTGTTGTTGCGGGTGGCCGCGACATTTTGCAGGGACTCCGAGAGCAGGGCGCGATCCTGGGTGCTAGGCGTAAATGAGCATGCACGCCGGTTTCGAAAGGTTTAATCTCCTGGGGCGAGTGAATCCAGCCAGCCTCCGAAATCGTATGTCCAGCAGGCGGCCTAGAGAGTCAAGCCCGACGATCTCTTGCGCCGTCCTGGTTAGTGTAGTGAGTACATCAGGCCTCGTCGGGCGTGATTTCCCCATTCGGAGAGAGCCAATGACTACCAATACGAAACGAACCGGTGTCGCCCTCGCGGCCGCCGCCGCCGCCCTGTTTATGTCCGGTTGCGCCAGTACCGGCGGCGGCGAGAGCGCAACTGCCGCCAAAGTAATGTGCGGCGGTGTGAATGCCTGTAAGGCCCAAGGCGATTGCAAGACAGCCAGTAACGGATGCAAGGGCCAGAATGCCTGCAAGGGCCAAGGCGTCGTACAGTTGTCCAAGGATGCTTGCGTTCAGCAAGGCGGAAGGGTCTAAGTCCCTAAAGAACGGGCTCTGCACAGGAACAGAGCCTGTTCTTTTCCACGTTATGAATCCGCCTTCCCAGTCTTTGACGCGGCCGAGCCTTGGCTTCGGGCTGGGTCTGCGCACGGACCACTACGAGGACATCCTCAATAGCCATCCGCAGGTGGATTGGCTGGAGGTGATCTCCGAAAACTATCTTATCCCAGGCGGAAAACCGCTCTATTTCCTGGACCGAATCCGCGCCGAATATCCCTGCGTGATGCACGGGGTGTCGCTGTCCATTGGCAGTGTCGATCCTCTGGATCGAGAATACCTGATGCAGCTCAAGGCGCTCGCACAGCGCATCGAACCCGCGTGGATCTCTGATCACTTGTGCTGGACGGGGATGGCTGGAAAGAATTCGCACGACCTACTCCCGCTGCCGTACACCGAAGAAGCTCTCAAGCATATCGCCCAGAAAGTGCGGCAACTACAAGATTTTCTTGGGCGGCGCATTCTGCTGGAAAACGTGTCGAGTTACGTGAGCTACAAGGAATCGACCCTTACGGAGTGGGAATTCCTGAGCGCTTTGACGCGGGAAGCCGATTGCCTACTGCTGCTCGACGTCAACAACATCTACGTTTCTGCCTTCAACCATCAGTTCGACGCGGAAGAGTTTCTGCGTGGCGTGCCTGCTGAGCGGGTGCAACAGATCCATCTAGCAGGTCACAGCGACTGCGGCGACCACCTCATCGACACTCACGACGCCGATATCATCGATCCGGTGTGGGCGCTTTACGGCAAGGCCATCGAACTGCTGGGCCCCGTTTCCACCATGATCGAGCGTGACGACCACATTCCGCCGCTGGCCGATCTGGTGGCCGAATTGAGCATCGCGCGCGGCATGTTGGATAAGTCGTTACACAAGGCGCCGCAACAGGTGGCGGCATGAGCGCACTACAGACACTGCAACGCGAATTTCAGGACTTCGTCCTGGATGGCCGAGCTGAGATCGTGCAAAGAGTCGTCGGAACCTCGAGCGTCGACCCCGCGCGCCGCTTGGGCGTTTACTACGATGCCTATCGTTTGCGGCTGATAGAAGCGCTGCAAACCGACTACACCTCCCTGAAAATCGTAATGGGCGAGGATGACTTCGCCCAATCCATGGGCGCCTTTGTGGAGGCGACGCCATCGGTGCATCGTAATCTGCGTTGGTACGGCCAGTCTTTGCCAGAGTTCTTGCGCACGCGCGCGCCCTCTGCGGAGCAGCCATGGTTGTGGGAGCTTGCGCTGTTCGAGTGGACCATCGCGCTCGCTTTCGATGCCGCCGATGAGCCTGTCCTGACCTTCGACGATCTGGCCGCCATGGACTCAGGAATTTGGCCATACCTGACCTTTAAATTTCATCCTTCGCGGCAACGCTTGTCACTGCGCACCAACGCCGCGAGTTTGCGCAAGGCGGTGGATGAGGAGGCGCCGATTCCCCCACCGGAACGCCTCGCGCAACCCATTCAGTGGTTGCTCTGGCGTAAGGACCTCACGGTCATGTTTCGCTCGCTACTGCCGGAAGAGGCGTGGGCGCTGGACACTGCCCATGCCGGTGGTAACTTTACCGAGTTGTGCGAAGGTCTTTGTCAGTGGGTCGCTCCGGCGGCGGCGGCGGGCCGCCTTGCCGGGATGTTGCGCACTTGGGTGGATGATCAACTCATTGCGGCGGTGGGGTCTCCCGCGTCCGTAGGGTGCGTTTTAGGCACCGTGGCCGTGCATGCACACCTTATTGCGTCAGGGCGCGGACCGTAATCGCCGTCTTGAACGTCTTTTTCTTCTTGTTCTCCGAGACGATCAGTTCCAGCGCTATCTCGTCCCCTTCCTTGAGCGGTCCCTTCAACCCCAGCAACATCAAATGGATGCCCATGGGCGCCAGCGTGACCGTCTCGCTGGCCGGTAGCTCCAGCAACTTAAGCTGGCGCATGCGCATGATGCCCTCCTGCATGCTGGTGCTATGTATTTCGACTGTTTTCGCCACGCTGGTTTTCACCGCCAACAACTGCGCTCGTTTAGGACTGGTGATCGTGAGATAGGCCGCGCCCACCGTTTGCCCCGGAACGGTGGCTCGCGCCCATCCGTCCGATATCTCCAAGGCTGCCGCGTTGGTGGCGCACAACCACAGTCCAAGTATGTAGCCCGACACCTGCGACTTCCCGATCCATCTACTTGTTCTACTTGTCATTGCGTGTCCCGGCCATTGCGAGCATACGCTCGTATAATTCGTATTTTGCCATCGGCATGCGCCCACACCTAGTTTCTCTGTCTGCATTGCTCTCTTTTGCCTTGCTCGCGCTGACTTTTTCCGCGCCGGGCTTTGCGAACCCTAATCCCACCCACCCCACCATAGCCGCCAAGGCTTACTACCTGCTCGACCTGCAAACCAATCAGGTACTCGTGGCCCATCGCGCCGACGAGCGCGTGGAGCCGGCTTCCCTCACCAAGCTCATGACGGCCTATGTGGTATTTGGCGCCCTCAAGCAGAAGCTTGTCACCACGGAGCAGCGCATCACGCCCTCGGTCAAGGCGTGGAAAACCTCCGGTTCGCGCATGTTTATCGAGCCCAATAGGCCCGTGGCTATCGACGAGCTTCTGCGCGGGATGATCATTCAATCGGGCAACGATGCCAGTGTCGCCCTTGCCGAAGCGGTGGCGGGCGACGAGACCGCCTTCGCCGGCATGATGAATCGCGAAGCTCAGCGCCTCGGGTTGAAGAATTCGCACTTCGTCAACGCCACCGGATTACCGGACGACAAGCACTACAGCTCGGCGGCCGATCTGGTGCGCCTGGCGGCGGCGGTCATTCGCGATTTTCCGGAGCACTATCCGCTCTACGCGATGCGCGACTACACCTATAACGACATCACTCAGCCCAATCGCAACCTGCTGCTCGGCAAGGATCCCTACGTGGATGGCGTGAAGACCGGATTCACCGAGAATGCCGGCTATTGTCTCATCGCGTCGGCGAAGCGGGAGACACGGCGTCTGGTCGCCGTCGTGTTGGGTGCCGCCTCGGAAAATTCGCGCGCCATCGAAGCGCAGAAACTGCTCAACCACGGCTTCCAATTCTTCGAGAATGTCCGCTTGTACGAGAAGGACGCGCCACTATCGAAGCTGGAAGTGTGGAAAGGCAGCGAGCGCGAAGTGCCCATCGGCTTTCACCAGGACTACATCGTCACCATACCGCGTGGACAGAAGGATCAACTCAAGGCGAAGATGGAGAGTGTCCAGCCATTGCTCGCGCCCATCAGCACGGGGCAAGTCGTGGGTACCCTGAGACTCACGTTTGCTGGTAAATCCTATGGCGAGCGCTCCGTCGTATCGCTGGCCAACGTTGGAATCGCCAATTTCTTCGCGCGCACCTGGGACGGTATTCGTCTGCGGTTCAAGTAGCCTTGAGCCTTTCCGATAAGCCAAGCAACCGAGCCATTTATGCTTCCAGTTAGCATTGCCCCCCCCGAGGCCATCGCCTACCTCAATGGCGAATTCATCGCACTCAAACACGCGAGGGTGAGCGTTCTCGACCGAGGTTTCATCTTCGGCGACGGCATCTACGAAGTCATCCCGGTCTACGATGGCGAACCATTTCGTCTGGCTGCTCACCTGCAACGATTGCAAGCATGTCTGGATAGCGTGCGCATGACCAACCCGCACACTGATGCCCAGTGGGAAGAGTTAATTCGTCAAGTGGTCGCACGCAACCCGCACGTCGATCAAGCGCTTTATCTGCAAGTGACGCGTGGACTCGCGCCGCGCGATCACGCTTTCCCCGCGGGCGTCGCGCCCACGGTATTCCTGATGAGCAACAAACTGAGTTCGCCTACGGCGGAAGCCATCTCCAACGGCGTGAGCGCCATGACCTTCCCGGACAATCGCTGGTTGCGATGCGATATCAAGTCCACCTCCTTGTTACCTAATATCTTGCTACGGCAGGCTGCCGTGGACGCGGGCTGCGCGGAAGCGGTAATGGTGCGCGACGGATTTTTGACCGAAGGCGCGGCGAGCAATATCTTTGTCGTCAAGAACGGCGTGTTGCTGGCGCCGCCGAAAAGCCACCTGATACTTCCGGGCATTACCTACGACGTCGTGTTAGATCTCGCGCACAAAGGGCGCATTCCGGTGGACGTGCGCCCCATATCCGAAGCCGAGTTAAAAAGCGCCGACGAAGTATGGCTAACTTCGTCCACGCGCGAAGCGCTGGCCATCACCACCTTGGATGGGAAACCCGTCGGCAGCGGCAAACCCGGCGAGCGCTTCAGACAGTTGCATACCCTGTTTCAGGAGAGCAAGCGAGCCCCGCGAGCGCATCGCTGATCGCTCACCCATGGCGGACGAAACCCTCCTCGACTTTCCCTGCGATTTCCCCATCAAAGTGATGGGGCGCATGGAGCCCGGCTTCGCGCAGGATGTGGTCACCATCGTGAAGAGATTCGCACCCGATTTCGATGAATCAACCATTGCCATGCGTCCCAGCCGCAAGAAAAGCTACATCAGCCTGACCTGTATTATCAAAGCCACGTCGCGCACGCAACTTGACGATCTCTATCGCGAGCTTTGCGATCATCCGCAAGTGGTGATGGTGCTGTGATGATGCGTAGCGGAGCGCGGGTGGCACCACGGCGAGCGCCGCCAGCGGCGCAAGCGGTGATTCGAGATCTTGGCTTGGCTGAGTACGAACCGACATGGCGCGCGATGCAGGCGTTTACCGCAAACCGCGACGAGTACACCGCCAACGAGTTGTGGCTGCTTGAACACTTGCCCATCTATACCTATGGCGTGGCGGGACGCGAAGCGCACTTGCCGAGAATCGCCAGCGATATTCCCGTACTGAAAGTGGATCGGGGCGGGCAGGTGACCTATCATGGACCCGGGCAGTTGGTGGTGTATGTACTGTGGAATCTTGCTCGCGACGGATTGTCGGTGCGGCAAACGGTGCGAAAATTGGAGAACTCGGTGATCGGATTGTTGCGCGACTACGGCGTGCTCGCCAGTGGCCGCGAAGATGCACCGGGTGTTTACGTGAAGGCTGCGAAAGTGGCTTCGCTGGCCCTCAGGATACGCAAAGGCTGTAGCTATCATGGGCTGGCCCTCAACGTGGATATGGACCTTACGCCGTTCGCTCACATCGATCCGTGTGGGTATCCCTCGCTGCCTGTCACGCAACTGCGCGATCTTGGCATCGCAGATAGCAAAACGGACATTGGCGAACAACTGCTGCACCACGTGCAAGTTCAACTTGGAGTGGCTTCATGAGTCAATCAGATCACGCACGGCAAACCGGCAGCGACAAGACCGCTCGCAACCCAATCAAGATCATTCCCATCGCAGCGCTCAAGAAACCGGACTGGATTCGAGTCAGGCTGGGCAACAGCGAAAATTTTCACGCCGTCAAGAAAGCGCTGCGCGAGAACAAGCTTCACACCGTATGCGAAGAAGCATCATGCCCCAACATCGGCGAATGCTTCGGCAAGGGCACTGCCACTTTCATGATTCTGGGTGACCTTTGCACCCGTCGCTGCCCGTTCTGCGATGTGGCCCACGGCCGTCCGAAACCGCCGGATGTCGACGAGCCCAACAACCTCGCTCGTACCATCGCCGCCATGAAATTGAAGTATGTGGTCATCACCAGCGTGGATCGCGATGACTTGCGCGATGGTGGCGCGCAGCATTTCGTGGATTGCATCCGTGCCGTGCGCGAGCGATCGCCCAATACCCGCATCGAAATTCTCACTCCGGATTTCCGCGGGCGTTTGGACAAGGCCCTCGACCTACTCGGACAAGGGCTGCCCGATGTCATGAATCACAATCTGGAAACCGTTCCGCGCCTCTACAAACAAGCGCGTCCGGGGGCGGACTACACACACTCCTTGAAGTTGCTGCACGAGGTCAAAGCGCGTCATCCGGATGTGACCACCAAATCCGGCCTCATGGTGGGATTGGGCGAGACCGACGAAGAGATCCTGCAAGTCATGCGCGATTTGCGCGCACACCAAGTAGACATGCTGACAGTTGGTCAATACTTGCAACCCACAGGTGGCCACCTGCCAGTGTTGCGTTACGTCGAACCCGCGATGTTCAAGCAGTACGAGCGCGAAGCCAATGCGATGGGATTTGTACACGCCGCCTGCGGGCCGTTGGTACGCTCCAGCTATCACGCTGATGCACAGGCCCATGCTGCGGGCGTGAATTAGCCCTCCAATGCCACAACAATTTTTCGCCCCATGTCCTACTGGACTGGAATCGGTACTGGCGCAAGAACTCATCAGCATCGGCGCGCATCAGGTCGTTGCAACGCGAGGTGGCGCCAGCTTCGAGGGTGGCTGGGCCCTGTGCTACCGAGTCAATTTGTGGAGCCGCATCGCTAGCCGGGTACTGTGGAGGATCGCGAGTCATCCCTACCAGGATGAGGAGGAGATTTACCGGCGTTGTTTCGCGGTGCAATGGGACAAGCACTTTCATGTGGGCCGGACCATTCGGGTAAACGTGTCGGCGATTGGTTCACCGCTGCGCAGTCTGGATTTCATCACGTTGCGCATCAAGGATGCGGTGTGCGACCGCTTCCGCAAGGATACGGGCGAGCGTCCGAGCGTTTCCACCACCTATCCGGATATTCGCATTCACGCTTTCTTCGAGCAATCGACGTTCTCTTTGTATCTCGACACCTCAGGCGAGGCGCTGTTCAAGCGCGGCTACCGGCTGGAAAACACCGAGGCACCGTTGCGAGAGAATTTGGCGGCGGGAATGCTGGCGTTAGCCAACTGGACACCGGATCAAGTGTTGTTGGATCCCATGTGCGGCAGCGGAACGATTCTGCTGGAAGCCGCCCTCATTGCGCGCGGCATTGCGCCTGGCGCCCACCGCGAGTTCGCGTTCGACAAACTTATTTCTTACGACGCCGATCTCTGGAAAAAAATTCGATCAAAGACCCAAGTAGCGACGTCGACGAGTGATCCGGTGCGCATCTTTGGTAGCGACCGCGATAGCCGCCAAGTCAAATTAGCGCAGAAGACTTTCTATTCCATGGGATTGGAGAATGCGGTCCAGATCGAACAGTGTGATGTACTGGACCGCACGCGGCCCACCGATTCGGGTGTCATCCTCACCAATCCGCCCTATGGCGTACGCCTGGAAAGTGCCGAAGCCCTGGATAATTTCTATCCGAAGCTGGGCAGCGCGCTCAAACACAACTTTCCCGGCTGGACTGCCTATGTGTTTACCGGAGATCCGGAACTTACCAAGCGCATGGGGTTGAAACCAGCGCGCCGCATTCCGCTGTTCAACGGGTCATTGGAATGCAGGTTGTATGAGATTCGGTTGGTGGCGGGGACAATGCGGCGCAATGCCGCCATCCACCCCAATCCCGATCAGACAATATCCAAATGATCCAACCCTTCCATCAAATCGCGCTCCTTGGATTCCTTGCCGCGCAGTTTAATGGCCAGGCGTAGTTCGTTCATGGAGTCGGCGTTGCGCATGGCGTCTTCGTAGCTGATCGAGTCGGCTTCGTAGAGATCGAACAGGGCCTGATCGAAGGTCTGCATTCCCAACTCGCGAGACTTGCCCACGATGGCCTTGAGTTCGTGCACCTCGCCCTTGAAGATCAGGTCGGAAACCAAAGGCGAGTTCAGCATAACCTCGAACGCCGGGACCCGTCCCGGAACGTTGCGTTTGGGTAGCAAGCGTTGAGAGATCATCGCTTTCAGGTTGAGGGACAGATCCATCAGCAACTGAGCGCGGCGTTCTTCGGGAAAGAAGTTGATGATGCGGTCGAGTGCCTGGTTGGCGCTGTTGGCGTGCAAAGTTGCCAGACAAAGATGGCCGGTTTCGGCGAAGGTGATGGCATGATTCATGGTGTTTTGATCGCGGATCTCACCGATCAGAATGACGTCCGGCGCCTGGCGCAAAGTATTCTTTAGCGCATTCTCCCAGGACTCAGAGTCGACTCCGACTTCGCGCTGGGTGATCAGGCAATTCTTGTGTTCGTGTACGAATTCGACGGGGTCTTCGATGGTGATGATGTGCCCGTGACTATTCTCGTTGCGATAACCCACCATCGCGGCCAGGGTAGACGATTTACCGGAACCGGTGGCGCCCACCACCAGTACCAAGCCGCGCTTGGTCATGGATACGTCCTTGAGCACTTCCGGAATATTGAGCTCGTGGAAGCTGGGAATGCGCACGTTGATCACCCGCAGCACCAGCCCTACGTGGCCCTGCTGAACGAAGGCGTTCACCCGGAATCGCCCCAGCCCGGGTGGATTGACCGCAAAGTTGGATTCCTTGGAGGCCTCGAATTCCTGCGCTTGCCGGTCGTTCATCATCGAGCGTGCGATCTCGAGGGTGTGCGTCGATGTCAATGTCTGATTCGATACCGGCGTCATGCGGCCGTCGATTTTCATCGCCGGCGGAAATCCCGCAGTGATGAAAAGGTCGGAAGCCTTCTTGACAACCATCACGCGCAGCAGTTCGTGCACGAATTTGATGGACTGATCGCGTTCCATGAACTGGACTCCCGTTAGGTAGATTAGGTAGATTTAGCCTGGGAAGGCATCCTTGTTGGCGGCTTTGGTCCTCGCCTCGGCTGGCGAAACGACATTCTTCCGCACCAGGTCTTGCAGATTCTGATCGAGCGTTTGCATGCCGTACTGCTGGCCGGTTTGGATAGTGGAATACATCTGCGCCACTTTGGCTTCGCGAATCAGGTTTCGGATAGCCGGCGTGCCGATCATGATTTCGTGCGCCGCCACGCGGCCCGATCCATCCTTGGTCTTAAGGAGGGACTGCGATATCACTGCGCGCAAGCTCTCCGAGAGCATCGCGCGCACCATTTCCTTTTCCGCCGCCGGGAACACGTCGATAATACGGTCGATGGTCTTGGCGGCGGAGCTGGTGTGCAGCGTACCGAAAACCAAGTGGCCGGTTTCCGCCGCAGTCAGTGCCAGTCGAATGGTTTCCAGATCGCGCAATTCGCCCACCAAAATGATGTCGGGGTCCTCACGCAGCGCGGAGCGCAGTGCATTGGAAAAACTCAGAGTGTGCGGTCCGACCTCGCGTTGATTGATCAGGCACTTCTTGCTCTCGTGCACGAATTCGATCGGGTCCTCTACGGTCAGGATATGTCCGTATTCCTCTTCGTTGATGTGGTTGACCATGGCCGCCAAGGTGGTGGACTTGCCCGAACCTGTAGGGCCCGTCACCAACACGATACCGCGCGGTTGGTTGGAAATTTCCTTGAACACGGCGGGAGCCTTCAAATCCTCCAGCGACAGTACCTTGGATGGAATGGTCCGCATTACCGCGCCGGCGCCGCGATTCTGCACAAAGGCGTTCACCCGAAAGCGTGCAAGGTTTGGAATTGCGAAGGAAAAGTCGCACTCCAGATTCTCCTCGTAGTGTTTGCGCTGGGAGTCGTTCATGATGTCGTACACCATGGCGTGCACGTCTTTGTGCTCCATGGGCGGCAGGTTGATTCGGCGAACGTCGCCATTAACCCGGATCATGGGAGGTAGTCCCGAGGACAGGTGCAAGTCCGAGGCTTTGTTTTTGACGGCAAAAGCAAGGAGTTCAGCGATATCCATGGCTATAATCGGTGAGCATTAATGACACCTCCAGGCATTGGAGGACTCCACCTCGGGCATCCGGCCACGTATTTGGCCATGCAAACGGTTCGGGCAACTTCCCGGTACGAATGATGGCGATAGGCAATTGGTATGCCCATGGCGGAATGAACTCTTTGGCGGACTACGAACGCTATATCGGCAGAAATCTGAAAGCAGTATATGCCCGCATCATCCAGGCCGCTGCCCAAGCCCAAAGGGACCCAGAGTCGATCGGACTGGTCGCGGTCAGCAAAACCTTCCCAGTGCACCATATCCAGGCCGCTTATCGCGCAGGCCAGCGCATCTTTGGGGAAAGTTACGTCCAGGAGGCCGCACAAAAAATCGCTGCGCTGGGCAAGGAACCCCTGGATGAACCCATCGAGTGGCACTTTATCGGTCCGATTCAAAGCAATAAGTCGCGTGGCGTGGCCGAGCATTTCGATTGGATTCATAGCGTAGATCGCCTGAAGATTGCCCACCGGTTGTCCGAGCAGCGCCCCTCAGGGAGGCCGCCTGTGCAGATCTGCCTTCAGGTCAATGTGAGTGCGGAAGCGTCGAAGTCCGGGGCGGCGCCGGCGGACGTGCTGGCTTTGGCCAAGGCGGTCGCCGTACTTCCCAACCTTTGTCTGCGCGGGCTGATGTGCGTACCGCAAGCGACTCAGGATGTGGCTGCGCAGCGCATCCAGTTCGCCTGCCTGCGCCGACTCAGGGATGAGATCATTGCCAACGGTATTCACCTCGATACCTTGTCCATGGGTATGACGGATGATTTGGAGGCCGCCGTCCTGGAAGGCGCCACCTTGGTGCGCGTGGGGCGGGCGATCTTCGGGGACAGGACATAGTCTTCTTCCAAGTCTATATACTCCCACCCCGGCCGCATCAGAACAGCGGTGGAATCGATTCGATAATCAAATCAGGAGACCGGAATCATGAAGAAGTTGCTCGCCTCAGTGTTGTTTAGCCTCGCTATGTTCTCGCTCAGCGTGCAAGCGGACGGCGTGTTGAACGCATATCAAACCATAAACATCAAGGCACCCATCTCGAAAGTATGGAACGCGGTCAAAGACTTCGATGGACTGCACAACTGGCACCCGGTTTTCGCCAGCGACGTCATCAAGTCCGGCACCAACAACGTGCCGGGCGCCATTCGTACCCTGACCGTCAAGGATGGTCCAAGCTTTGACGAAACTTTGCTGGCATGGGATGCCGCCAAGCGTCGCTACACCTACAATGTCATCGATCCCAATCCGCTGCCCATCAAGAACTACGTGTCGACGATGGAAGTCATTCAATTAAGCGCAGGCGTTGCTACGATCCTGTGGCGCAGCAATTTCGAGAACAATTCCGGCGGCAAAATGAAAGACGACGAAGTCATCAATTTTCTGAATGGCGCCTACAAAGCCGGCCTGGACCCACTCAAAGCATCTCTCGAGCAATAACCCCCGGCAACAGCTCGGCCCATCGGAGCGCGGTCGGTGGGCCTTCTGAATTCATGAACACCACACCAATCCATACTGCCTCCACTCGCATTACCTTCGTCGGCGGCGGCAACATGGCCTGCGCCCTCATTGGCGGTCTGCTGCAACGCGGCTACGAAGCAAATCGCTTTCACGTTGTGGAAATTAGCGATACCACACGGCAACATCTGACGCAGAAGTTTCGCGTGCGGACTTCGGCGGCTTTGCCCCATGGAAAGTTGGAAACCGACGTGGTGCTACTCGCCGTCAAACCGCAACAATTGCGTGAGGTCGCTCGGGCCCTCAGGCCCGCCCTAGAGAGTCAGTTGGTACTGACCATCGCTGCCGGTGTACGTATCGTGGATCTTTCGAGGTGGCTGGGAGGCTACAACCGGGTTGCGCGTGCCATGCCCAACACACCGGCGCTGGTGCTGGCTGGCGCTTCGGCCGTTTGCGCTACCGCTGAGGTCGACGCAACCCAACGCGAGCAGGCCGAGAGCATCTTGGCGGCGGTGGGTTCGGTGATCTGGGTTGAGGATGAGACGCAGCTTGACGCCGTGACCGCCGTATCGGGCAGCGGACCGGCCTATGTGTTTTACTTTATCGAAGCCATCGACCAAGCCGCGCAAGAGATGGGGCTGAATGCCGCCCAAGCGCGGCAACTGGTGATCGATACCTTCGTGGGGGCGGCCAAACTTGCGTCCGGCAGCGAAGAGTCGGCCGCCATACTGCGCGCACGAGTGACCTCCAAGGGCGGTACTACCGAGCGTGCCATCTCGGAATTCGACGTGGCAAACCTCAAGCAACATATCATTTCTGCCGTTAAAAGTGCTGCGGCGCGTTCGCGCGAACTCGGCGATACTTTCGGTCAAGCCGGATAATGCTCATACAATCCATCGCCTTTCTCCTCGAGACCTTCGTTGGTCTGTTCGTGTTCGCGCTCTTGATGCGCTTCTACCTGCAATGGTTTCGAGCCGCGCCGCGCAATCCGATCTCGCAGTTTTTAAGCGCCCTGACCGACTGGATCGTGCTACCGGCCCGGAGATTCATTCCCGGACTGTGGGGGATGGACCTCGCCAGTTTGGTGATGGCTTGGGCATTCGAACTCCTGCTCATGTTACTGATCGCCTGGCTGCAAGGTGTTCCCATTGGCGTACTGAGCGGTGCGCACTGGCTGGCGCTGGCTTTGCTGGCCGTGGTGCGTTTAATCAAGTTGACGGTTTACATTGTGATGTTCGCGGTTATCGTCCAAGCTGTACTGTCCTGGGTCAACCCCTACAACCCGGCGGCATCCATTCTGACTAGCGTGACCAACCCCTTTCTTAAGCCTTTCCGGCGGCGCGTCCCCGCCATCGGTGGCGTCGATCTCTCCCCCCTGTTCGTGGTGGTGATCTGCCAGTTGATCCTAATGGTACCTATCGCTTGGCTGGAAAGAAGTCTAGCGTTGTAGGTGCGCCGGCC
The DNA here is from genome assembly GCA_031379405.1 of Betaproteobacteria bacterium. Taxonomy (GTDB): domain Bacteria; phylum Pseudomonadota; class Gammaproteobacteria; order Burkholderiales; family SHXO01; genus SHXO01. Next base: position 36,816 of record JANNFC010000121.1, read on the forward strand.
GCTTCCTGGTACCGCCTGGCGCCCGACGGGAATGCTCTTTGCATTTTTGTCCACGCCCAACCCAATGCGCGCACCACCGGTATCGTTGGCCTTCATGACGGACGCTTGAAAATCCGGGTGGCGGCCCCCGCTCTTGACGGTCGCGCCAATGAACTCTTGCTCGATACCATACGCCGCCGACTCGATTTACCCGCCAGCCGGATCGCCCTGATTCAGGGCCACCGCAGCCGGACGAAGACTGTTCAGATCTTGAATCCTTCGGTGCAACTGGTCGCCACCTTTGTCGCCTTCCTTACCCGCTGGGATCTCGCATGAACAATAGCTCGCTCGAAGGCTTGATCGAAGGATATGGTCGGTGGCGCGAAGAGATCCGCACCGGCATCGAATCCTATCAGGCCTGGCTCGACCGTAACGGGCATGTCGATATCCAGCAGAGTCTGCGCATATTCGACGTTTTGGAGAGTCTGAAGAACGACCGCTTGATCCTGGCCTTTCTTGCTGAGTACTCACGCGGAAAGAGCGAAATCATCAACGCCATGTTCTTCTCGGATTTTCAGCAAAGGTTGCTGCCCTCCGATGTCGGGCGCACCACCATGTGCCCGACCGAGATCTATTTCGATCCCAACGAAGAACCCTATATCCGGCTCTTGCCCATCGAAACACGCAAGGAGGATGTCACCGTGGGCATGTACAAAATGCAGCCGGGGGAATGGGTCAAGCTGCGCCTGAACATGACCTCACAGCAAGATGTCATAAAAGCCATGGCCAGTCTGGCCGAGACCAAGACCGTCACCACGGAGCAGGCAAGCCAACTGGGTCTATTGGACCCGAACGAGGCCTATTCCACGACCGTCGTAACGCGCGGTAATCGCGTGCAAATACCGGCGTGGCGGCACGCCATGGTCAACTACCCGCATCCCTTACTCAAGAGCGGTCTGGTGGTGCTCGACACACCCGGGTTGAACGCCCTCGGAACCGAGCCGGAACTCACATTGCGCATGGTGCCGAGCGCACATGCGGTGGTTTTCATGCTGGCAATGGACACCGGCGTGACCAAGTCGGACATGGAGATCTGGGAGCGCTATGTTCAAAGCTACCAAACCAGGCGCATCGCCGTACTTAACAAGGTGGATTTGCTGTGGGATGAGTTGAAAAGCGATCAGGATATCGAACGTTCGATTCAGCGACAGGTCAAGCAAACGGCCGAACTGCTCAAGCTCGACAAAGATCAGGTGATCCCGCTGTCCGCGCAAAAGGCGCTCATTGGCCGAGTGCGCGATGACGCCGCCTTGGTCAAGCGCAGCAATATCGAGCAACTGGAAGCCTTGATCGCCAGAGATATCATCCCGGCGAAACAGCAAATCGTGCGCGACGCGGTGTCACGCGAAATGGGCGCGATGGTGGACAATTCGCTGCAGACTCTGCGCGTGGAACTCGCTTCCGTGCAAACGGAGCATCGCGAACTTACAAAACTTTCAGGCAAGAATCGTGACCTCGCGCAGACCATGTTGGGCCGCCTCGAAAAGGACCGCAACGACTACCTCAAACGCATGACCAGCCTGCGCACTTCCTACGGCACCTTGCTTACGCAAGGTCATGAGTTGACGGCAGCGCTCTCGGAGCAGCAGATCGATGCGTTGTTCGACAAGAGCAAGAGTGAGATCGAAAGCAGTTGGACGACCGCCGGCCTCATGCGCAGTATGAATTCGCTGTTCCAGAATTTCTCGACACAGGCGGACAATATCCTCGCATTCGGCACGCAAACACGCACATTTGTCGATCGTGTCTATGTCGAGTTCCGCGAAAAGTACGGGATTGCCACCCTCGATTCGCCCGCTATCAATCTGGAGAAACACATTCTCGTGATGCAGGGCTTGCGCACGGCCACGGAGAAATTCTGCAAGGATCCGCTGAACGTCATGACCGAGAAGCACTTCTTGCTGAAGAAGTTCTATACCGGCTTGGTGAATGAGGCGCGCGACGTCTTCCGGGACACCCGCAAGGAACTCGATCACTGGGTGCGCAATGCCCTTCAGCCCATCGCCAAGCATCTGAAGGAGCAGCAGGCCATGCTGGAGAAGCGCGTCGAGAACCTGAAGAAAATCTCCAAGGACCTCTCCGGACTGCAAGAGCGTATCAGGCAGGCGGAAACGCAGAAGATGACGCTCGGCCGCCAAGTGGCTGATCTGCAGCGCTTCAAGCATCAAATTCTCGGACTATCCGACACGCAGCAGCAACCCGCGCGCGCGGCGTAACCTCCCCTATCGCTTACCCCGCCGCTGCGATCACGGCATACTGCGGGCGTGAACCACCTTTTCGCTCACGCTACCCGCGCCTTCGCCCACCGCAATTTCCGGCTCTTCTTTATTGGACAAGGCCTGTCCATGATCGGAACCTGGGTGCAGCAGATCGCGCAAAGCTGGCTCATGTACCGTCTCACAGGGTCCCCGTTGTATCTCGGACTCACTACGTTTGCCAGCCAGGCGCCCATACTGTTCATCGCACCCTTTGGCGGTTGGTTGAGCGATCGCTTCGATCGTCGACGCTTGCTGCTGCTCACCCAATCCTTACTTTGCTGCCAAGCGCTTGCCATGGCAGTACTGACGCTGAGCGACGCCGTGCAAGCGTGGCACATCCTTGCCCTCACGTTGTTCTACGGCTTGGTGCTCGCCATCGACACGCCTGTTCGTCAATCCTTGATCATCGGGCTGGTAGGCGACAAAACGGATCTACCCAGCGCCATTGCGCTTAACTCCATGTTGATGAATGGCAGCCGTCTCGTGGGTCCTTCCGTCGCCGGGCTCTTGCTCGTTTGGATGCCGGAAGGCGCGTGCTTTCTGATCAATGCGTTGAGCTTTGTTCCTATCTTGTACGCTGCATATAGTTTTCGCATTGCGCCGCGAACAACGAGCGTTGCAGGGCACTCTCCCCTCGACGGATTGCGCGACGCGCTCACTTATGTATGGCGTACACCCTACGCGCGTTTGTCTCTTCCAATGGTCGCCCTCCTCAGCCTGACGGCGTCGCCCTACACAACGTTGATGCCCGTGTTCGCCAAGGACGTTCTCGGTGGTGGATCGTCGTTGCTGGGCTATCTCGTGGGGGCGGCGGGCTTGGGAGCCATTCTGGGTTCGACTTGGCTCGCCACTCGAAAAGACACTGCGCAACTACCGCGTATGATCGAACGCGGAACCTTTATCGCGGGGGGATCGCTCATCCTTCTCAGCTTTAGCCGATGGATTCCATTCTCGCTGGTTCTGATGATGGGTGTTGGCTTCGGCATCATCGTGAGCGCTGCCTGTGTCAACACGCTGCTTCAAACCACCGTGGATGACAGCAGGCGTGGGCGGGTGATGAGTCTATATGTGATGTCGTTCCTTGGAGTGACTTCAATCGGCGGATTGCTTTTCGGTGTGCTGGCCATTCATTTCGGCGCGCCCGGCACCCTCAGCATCACCGGCACGCTCTGTCTGGCGGGGGCTTTCGTCTATAGATGGCGTCTGCGACGCATGGATGATGGGATCCTGCACGCACACGCCGATCAACATGCAAGGGATTGAGCCTAGTAACCCGCAGCCGCCAGCCAGCCGCCCACCTTGCCGTCCCACACTTCGCGCACGACTAGCGTAGGGGCGATACAGCTACTGGGGAGCTTCAAATTGACGTCGATCTGCGCCTTGCCGTGATTCGATAAGGCTGCCCATTCGGTTTGCACCGCGACTTTGCCGCTGCACAACACCGCACCCACGACATGGGTGACGCCATCGGCTGTGCCGTTGTATTGTCCGGTGGAAGCGTCGTCGAGTACCAAGCCTGTTACTTTGATGTGCAACCTGCCGTTTGAACTCAGACTGGCTTCGCCCGAGGCGATCTTCCAGACCTTCCCGCAAGACCCCACGTCACCGATTGCAACACCGGTGGGACATGCACGTAAATTGGCTGAGATGACGTCGTCCGCAGTGGCGGTTGGGATTGCGAAACTTGCGCATAACGTTGAAGCAATGACCGAAAGGCGAATGTTGTTCATGTTGGATCTCCCAAATTATTGGTTGTGGTTTTCCCGTCGGCAGACCACTTCGAAAGGGCATTTCTAGGAACATGCCAACGTTGCGCAAATTTTAACGACGATGCCAATATGCGGTCAATATAGTGTCCATATAACTAAAGATATAGCGAAAAGGCACGACGGCGCATTACGTCAATCCGAGATGTGCCCACAGGGCGTCCACTCTCGCCATGACCTGGGTATCCATCGCGATGGGCTTTCCCCAATGACGTGCGGTCTCTCCGGGCCATTTGTTGGTGGCATCGATCCCCATCTTTGATCCCAATCCCGCGACGGGACTGGCGAAGTCCAGGTAGTCGATGGGTGTGCGCTCTGCCAGGAGGGTGTCGCGCGCGGGATCGACACGGGTTGTAATGGCCCAGATCACTTCCTTCCAATCGCGCACGTCGATGTCATCGTCCACCACCACGATGAATTTGGTGTACATGAACTGGCGCAGAAATGACCAGATGCCGAACATGACGCGTTTGGCGTGACCGGCGTATTGTTTGCGCATGCTGACCACCGCCAGCCGATATGAACAACCTTCGGGCGGCAAGTAGAAATCGACGATCTCGGGAAACTGCTTGGTAAGCAGTGGGACGAACACTTCGTTCAATGCCACGCCCAGCACGGACGGCTCATCGGGCGGTTTGCCGGTATAGGTGCTGTGGTAGATAGGATCGCGGCGCATGGTGATGCGCTCGATGGTGAGGACCGGAAAAGTTTCCTGCTCGTTGTAGTAACCGGTGTGATCCCCGAAAGGGCCTTCAAGGGCAGTCTCGTCATGCGCGATGTGCCCTTCCAGGACGATCTCCGCGCGTGCGGGAACCTGCAAATCCGAGCCCATGCACTGGGTCAGTTCGGTCTTGCCTCCCCGCAGCAAACCCGCGAATTGATACTCCGAAAGAGAGTCGGGCACCGGTGTCACGGCAGCCAGTATCGTGGCCGGATCGGCGCCGAGCGCCACGGCGACGGGGAAGGGTTGCCCAGGATTGGTTTCGCAGTGGTCTCTAAAATCCAACGCGCCGCCACGATGGGCAAGCCATCGCATGATGACTTTTTTGCGTGTAATGACCTGTTGGCGATAGATGCCCAGATTTTGCCGTGCCTTGCGCGGACCTTTGGTAACGGTCAACCCCCAAGTGATGAGCGGCCCGGCGTCACCAGGCCAACAAGTTTGAATGGGTAGTCGTGCAAGGTCGACATCGTTGCCTTCCCAGACGATGTCATGACAGGGTGCGCCGCGCACTTCCTTGGGCGCCATGTCCAGTACTTTTCTGTAGACCGGAAGTTTGTCCCAGGCGTCCTTCAATCCTTTGGGCGGCTCCGGTTCTTTGAGAAAGGCGAGCAGTTTCCCTACTTCACGCAAGGCATCCACGGAATCTTCGCCCATGCCCAAGGCAACGCGGCGCGGTGTGCCGAAGAGATTTCCCAGAACCGGGATGCTATGGCCCTTGGGATTCTCGAACAGCAGTGCAGGGCCTTGCCGCTTGAGAACCCGGTCGCAGATTTCTGTCATCTCCAGATGAGGCGATACCTCAACGGCGATGCGTTTGAGTTCGCCTAGTTTTTCCAGCTGCGCGATGAAGTCGCGGAGGTCTTGGTAGCGCACGTTTCTATCCTGGGTACGCGAATAGGCAGCCCAGGAACACCGCGCCGCCCACCCAGTTGTTGAATCGAAAGGCTTTGAAACATCCATCGCGCTCGCGCGACTTGATCATCGGATACTGCATCGCCGCCGCAATAGCGGCCAGCGCCAATCCGGCGTAGTAAGACCAGGTGTAGTCCTGGCGCCATCCAACCCAGCCTAGGATGCCGATGAACAGCGCGTGCGCGAGCATCACGCCGGCGACATCGAATCGGCCCAGCAAAATAGCCGATGACTGGATGCCGATCTTCACATCGTCATCACGATCGACCATCGCGTACTCGGTGTCGTAGGCGATCGCCCAGAAAATATTGGCCAGCAATATCCACCAAGCGATCATCGGAACCAGATCTTTGTGGGCGGCGTAGGCCATGGGGATGCCGAAACCGAAAGCCACTCCCAGATAGGCCTGAGGCAGTGCGATGAAACGTTTGGTGAAGGGATAGCTAAAGGCAACGAACAATGCCGCGAACGAAAGCTTGATCACGAGTGGCTTCAGTAAACACACCAGTGTGAAAGCCAACAACGACAATACGCCGGCGACCATAAGCGCCTCCTTCGGTGTGATCCGGCCGGAGGCCAGCGGGCGATCCTTGGTGCGTTCCACGTGCGCGTCGAAATGGCGGTCGGCGTAATCATTCATCGCGCAACCCGCGGAACGCATCAGCACAGTGCCGAGCACAAAAATCCACACCACTTTCCAGTCCGGACGACCATGGCTCGACAACCACAGCGCCCATAGGGTGGGCCAGAGGAGCAGTAAGGTTCCGATGGGCTTGTCGAGACGAACGAGTTTTTCGTAGGCGTCGAGGCGATCGGCGATGCGGGCGAGAGTTAACGCCATGGTTTGGACGTTTGATTCACGGCAAGGATGTGCGAGGGACGATGGAATCATAACGCATGACGCCATGCACACAACGGAGATTCGCGAGCAATTCTTGTATGGCGCGGGCGGTTCACGGCAACAGTGTGACTGCCACGCTGCGCGCGATGCTTTCGGCCGCCAATCGGGCAGCAAGGGTTGTCGGTGAAAGCATGATTGTCTGGACAATCATGCTGGTGGTTTTGCGCCACGGCGCGAAGTGCTTTCTTTCCCAATCACCTCAAGTGCAACGGCGCACGGCAACGCTTCGGTACGCTCATTGAGCCGGTAGCGCTGCGAACCTGGGTAGACGACGTACAAGGCGTCAAGCCTAAGGTCCTCGATCGCGATCGCCATGGACTTTGTCGTTCTCGGAGCGTCGGCATACTTCACTTCAATACCTATGCGCCGAGTCCCCAACATCAGCACCAGATCCAACTCAGCTCCGCTTTGCGTTGCCCAAAAGAACGCGCTGCGCTCCCCCACTTGGCCAACGATCTGTTCGATAACGAACCCCTCCCATGAGGCACCAAGTTTTGGATGATTCCCGAGGGAAGACATGTCGCGAATTCCCAATAACGCATGCAGCAATCCAGAATCTCGAACATAAATCTTGGGCGCTTTGACTTGACGCTTGCCTAGGTTTTCGAACCAAGGCTGAACCTGTCGCGTCACCAGGGTTCCGCTTAGCAGATCGATATGCCGCCGAACGGTCGTGTGACCCTCGCCCAGTGAGCGGGCGATCTCCGAGACGTTGAGTACCTGCCCATGGTAGTGCGCCAGCATCATCCATAGCCTGCGCAATGAAGAAGCGGGTACGTTGATTCCAAGCATGCGAATATCCCGCTCCAGAAAAGTGCGAACAAAATCCTCTCGCCACTCAAGACTATCCTGAAGACTTCGCGCGAGGTAGGATCGTGGAAGGCCTCCGCGCACCCAAAGCCGTTCAAGGGCGTCCGGGCCAACTTCCTTGAGATCAAAGCCAGCCATCTCGACAAAAGCAATTCGGCCGGCTAGTGTTTCGGAGCCTTGGCGTATCAACTCCGGAGATGCACTGCCGAGTATAAGAAAGCGCGTATTTTTTCGCGCGCGATCCGCCAACACGCGCAATACCGGAAATAGGTCTGGCCGGCGCTGGACTTCATCGATCACAATCAACCCTCGCAAACTGTCTAGCGCGGATATTGGTTGCTCTAAACGAGCAAGATGTAATGGGTCCTCCAGGTCAAAATAGATACTCTCAGATGCTTCCGCCAGTTGCCTAGCGATGGTTGTTTTGCCGCACTGACGGGGCCCAAGGAGTGCGACGATTGGCGAACGTCGAAGCGCGGCCGTGATTTTACGGCTGAGTATTTGGCGATCCATTAAGCTTGCCATGATTCCTGCATTTTGATTGTTATATGATCAAATTACAAGGATCTAAATGATAGAAACAGATAGAGAAAGGACAGAAAATACAACGCCCCCTGCACGATATCGCAAGCACGGAAATGCGAGTTTGAGGGGAGGAGAGAGTTGGATTTGGTGTTGTTGATCAAGGCCGCGGCAGATGTAGGTGTGAATGTAGCGTTCTATACGGCGGCCGGATTCCTGTGGGGGGCAACCAGGGTCATGGGTACGTCCACGATGGACAATGAATGGGTGTGCCCTTCCAGGGGTCAGATGAAGCGGCCGGCGCGATCCTAGCCGTCACTTCGGGTCCATTTTGTCAGTAAGACGTGGCTACGGGCCTTGAGGCACAATTAACCCCTTTCCTTCAGCGCCCGAATCCCTTCGTGAGCTTCTTCAATCTATACAACCACAATTTCATCCGCGCTGCGGTGGCCATCCCCGAGGTACGCGTCGCCGATCCGCAGTTCAATCTCGCGCAGACCTTGGCGTTGATGGAGCAGGCCGCGCAGGAAGGCGCGCTGCTGTGTGTGTTTCCCGAACTGGGACTCTCCGCCTATTCGTGCGAGGATCTGTTTCACCAGCAGGCGTTGCTGGATGCGTCGAGGGACGCTCTGGCGGAACTCATGCGCAAGACCGAGAGCTTGTCGTTGATCGGCGTGGTTGGGTTACCACTGCAAGTGGATGGATCGTTGTACAACTGCGCGGCGGTGTTTTTTCAGGGCAAGCTCTACGGCGTTGCGCCTAAGACTTACTTGCCGAACTATCGCGAGTTCTACGAAATGCGGCAATTCACGCCAGGCGATTTCAGCGCACGCGCGACGATCGATGTGTGTGGACAACGCGATGTTCCCTTCGGTACGCGTCTGTTGTTTCACGCACCACAGCAGCCCCTACTCAAGTTCTTCGTGGAGATATGCGAGGATCTATGGACGCCCGTGCCACCGTCGTCGCTGGCGGCCGTCGCCGGGGCCACGGTGCTGATCAATCTGTCCGCCTCCAACATCACCGTGGGCAAGGACGAATATCGCCGGCAGTTGGTGGCTAATCAGTCGGGGCGCTGCATCAGCGCGTATTTGTACTGCGCAGCGGGCTACGGCGAATCCACTACGGATCTGGCTTGGGATGGCCATGGCATGATCTACGAAAACGGATCGCGCGTAGCGGAAACCGAGCGCTTCGCCTATGTCTCGCATTTGGTAACCGGCGATATCGATCTGGATCGCATCGCGCAGGACCGCATGCGCGCCACCAGCTTCGGGCAATCCCTGGCGCGCTACCAGGAGACCGCGAAGAGTTTCCGCATCATCGCGATCCCTATCGGTTTGCCGACGGACGCCACCCTGGCGCTGAATCGGCGCTACGAGCGCTTTCCCTATGTACCGTCCGATCCGGCGACCCGTGACGGGCGCTGCAAGGAGGTGTACGAAATTCAGGTGCAAGGGATGGTTAAACGCTTGCGCGCCATGAATTCGCAGAAGGTGGTGATTGGCATTTCGGGTGGTTTGGATTCCACCCAAGCCCTTATCGTGTGTGCGCGCGCCATGGACGTGATGGGGCTTCCGAGAAGAAATATCCTGGCGTACACCATGCCGGGTTTCGCCACCAGCGAACGCACCTTGGACCAATCCCGGCGCCTAATGAGCAGCGTCGGCAGCACGGCGCACGAAATCGATATCCGGCCCAGTTGCATGCAGATGTTCAAGGACATCGGCCACGCCTTTTCGGAAGGCAAGCCGGTCTACGACATCACGTTCGAGAACGTCCAGGCCGGGGAGCGCACCAGTCATCTGTTTCGTTTGGCCAACGTCAACAACGCGCCGGTGGTCGGTACCAGCGATCTATCGGAACTTGCACTGGGATGGTGTACCTACGGCGTCGGCGATCATATGGCGCACTATCACGTGAATGCCAGCGTGCCGAAGACGCTCATTCAGTATCTGATTCGCTATGTGGCACGCACGAACCAGTTGGGCGCACAGGTCAGTATGGTGTTGACCGACGTGCTCGATACGCCCATCAGCCCAGAGCTGGTGCCGGGCAAAAGCGAGGTCGAACCCGGCCAAAGCACGGAAGCCGCCGTGGGGCCATACGAACTGCAGGATTTTCATCTATATTACCTGTTGCGGTTCGGCTTCTTGCCAAGCAAGGTGGGATTCATGGCGTGGAGCACATGGAAAGATCGCTCTGCGCAAGGATGGCCCGATCTTGCGCCCGAGCAGCGGCACGAATACACCATTGGCGAGGTGAAGAAGTGGCTGAAGGTGTTCCTGCGGCGCTTTTTCCAGTATTCACAGTACAAACGCAGCGCCATGCCGAATGGGCCGAAGGTGGGTTCCGGCGGCTCCCTTTCACCGCGTAGCGACTATCGCGCCCCCAGTGACAGCGAATCCGCGGTGTGGCTCGCTAACGTAGAAACCATTCCCGACCGATAAGTCTGAGATCGTGCTTCTGAAAGCCTATTAACTCGTATTCCTCGCGCGCTTGATTGGAGGTAACTTGATGAAACTCACGCATTGGATTCCGGCGTTGGCAATTCTGACTCTAGGTGCCTGCTCAACCGATGAGGCACCCTCGGAGGCCGCCATCAAGGCCGGCCAAGCCGCTATCGAGGCGGCGCGCGAAGAAGCGGTGAAGTACGCCCCCGATGAGCTCACGAAACTCGAAACCGTCCTGAAGAACGCGCAGGACAAATTTCAAAAGAAGGAGTTCACCGCAGCACTAACCGACGCCAGGGAGCTGGCAGCAAAAGCCCAAGAGATGGCGAAGGCTGCCAGCGCTCGCAAGGACGAGCTAACGCGTACTTGGGAGGACATAAATCTGGGTCTGCCGGGCGAGTTGGAGCGTATCGGCGCCCATTTCGAGAATCTAGGTCCCTCCCTTCCAAACGGGCTCGATCAGGCCAAATTGGCCGAGATCAAAGCCACATTCGCGGGTCTTGGACAACAATTGCAGGAGGCGCGTCAGGCAGCGCAATCGGGAGAGATTCCAAAGGCAGTGGACATGGGCAGTGCCGCCAGGGCTAAGGCCGTCGAAATAGCTCAGGCCATCGGCGTTACTGAGGCGCAATGACCCGTCCCATCCGAATACTTCTCATCGTATTGGTTGCCGCCGCGGCGCTGAGCGCGGGTTACTTCGTCCAGCGCGGCGGCAGCGGTAGTGCACGCGACGTACCCCTCGATAAGGCTTCCTCGAGTACGCTCCTGAGCGCCGAACTGCCAAACCTCGAAGGTAAGACGAGCCGGCTGTCTGACTGGCAGGGCAAGGTGATGGTAGTGAACTTCTGGGCGACTTGGTGCGCCCCCTGCCGGGAAGAAATGCCCGCACTGGTTCGAACGCAGACCAAGCTGGGCGCGCGTGGGCTTCAGATCATCGGCATCGCACTCGACGGAATCGAGCGAGTGAAGCCCTTCAGCGCGGAAATGGGTGTCAACTACCCCATCTTGCTCTCTGGTGTGGAGGGCTTGGAGTTGGCTAAGGCGGCCGGAAACGATATCGGCGCCCTTCCATTCACCGTCTTCATCGACCGGTCAGGCAAGGTCATCAAGGCGGAACTCGGCGGCGTAACGGAGAAGAGCCTCGAGAACATCCTTCTGCCTCTTCTCTAGCCAAACCCGCGGAGCGGGATTGGCTTCCAGCGTGAAAATCTCCGAAACTCTGGACAATTTCGCCGATTTTGCGGCAAACTTGCTGTCATGACGCCTCCCGATTCGACCGGTGGGGGTGCGGGAAAGGGGATTAGCAGGGTACTCGTCCTCAATGGCCCGAACCTCAACCTCCTCGGCACACGAGAGCCCGGAGTCTACGGGCGAGTGACCCTTGAATCGATACACGAGCGCCTGTTACAGCGTGCTCAACAGGCAGGTATCGCATTGGAATTTCTGCAAAGTAACGCCGAAGTGGTGCTTATCGAGCGTATTCATCTGGCACGCACCGATACGACCGATTTCATCATCATCAATCCGGCAGCCTTCACCCACACCAGTGTCGCGCTGCGAGATGCGCTTTCCGCGGTGAAAATTCCCTTCGTGGAGGTGCACTTGTCGAATGTTTTTGCGCGCGAACCTTTCCGCCATCATTCCTACTTTACGGACCTGGCGGTGGGGATCGTCTGCGGATTGGGCCCTAAAGGCTACGAATTAGCCTTGGAATATGCGCTGTCACATCATGAGAGAGACGCCTGATGGACCTTAGGAAGCTGAAGAAGCTCATCGATCTGGTGCAGGAATCCGGCATCGCTGAGTTGGAAGTCAGTGAGGGCGAGGAAAAAGTCCGCATCACCAGCATTCGAAACTCGACCCCGTACTATCCGCCCGCACCGGCTCCGACCTATGTCTCGACGTCGGTGCCTGCAGTGGTCGCCGCATCGGCGGCATCGGCCGCTACGCCAGGCAGCGCGGAAGCGACGCCGCCTGCCGCTCCCGCCGTTGAAGGCCACATCGTGAAGTCGCCCATGGTCGGTACCTTTTATCGGTCGTCGGCGCCGGGATCCAAGTCCTTCGTGGATATCGGATCCAAAGTCAGTCCCGGCGATACCTTGTGCATCATCGAGGCGATGAAACTGCTCAACGAGATCGAGGCCGATCAAGGCGGTGTAGTCAAGGAGGTCTACGTGGAGAACGGCCAGCCGGTGGAATACGGCGAGCCACTTTTCCTGCTAGGTTGATGTGGCCCGCTACCGCGACGCTTTGTAACCCTGTCATTTAGATACTATTTAGATACTAACTGGATATGGCCGCCTTGCGTGCCCAGCGAACTCCACCTTCGACTCGAAAATCCTCAGTGTTCGAAAAAATCCTAATCGCCAATCGCGGAGAGATTGCCCTGCGTGTGCAACGCGCTTGCCGCGAACTCGGCATCAAAACCGTTGCCGTGCATTCAGAGGCCGATGCCGAAGCCAAGTACGTCAAGCTGGCCGACGAATCGGTGTGTATTGGCCCACCAGCGCCGGGCCAGAGCTATCTTAACGTGCCGGCCATCATCAGCGCGGCCGAAGTCACCGACGCCGAAGCCATTCATCCGGGCTATGGCTTCTTGTCCGAGAACGCCGATTTCGCCGAACGCGTGGAGAAGAGCGGATTCGTCTTTATCGGTCCGCGTGCGGACACCATTCGACTGATGGGCGACAAAGTCAGCGCCAAACAAGCCATGATCAAGGCCGGCGTGCCGGTGGTTCCGGGCTCGGAAGGGGCGTTGCCCGAAAAGCCCGAAGAGATTATCAAGATCGCCCGTTCGATCGGCTATCCCATCATCATCAAGGCCTCAGGCGGCGGTGGCGGACGCGGCATGCGAGTTGTGCATACCGAAGCAGCCCTGCTGAATGCGGTCAACATGACACGCGCGGAAGCCAAGGCTGCTTTCGGCAACCCCATGGTCTACATGGAGAAGTTCCTGGAAAAGCCGCGTCATGTGGAAATTCAGGTGCTGGCCGATGAGCACAAGAATGCGGTCTATCTGGGCGATCGCGATTGCTCCATGCAACGGCGTCATCAGAAGATCATCGAAGAAGCCCCCGCGCCTCTGATCAATCCTCGACTCAAAGCCCGCATCGGCGAACGTTGTGCGGATGCTTGCCGCAAGATCGGCTACCGTGGGGCCGGAACCTTCGAATTTCTATACGAGAACGGCCAGTTTTTTTTCATTGAGATGAACACCCGCGTGCAGGTGGAACACCCGGTTACCGAAATGATTACCGGAGTGGATATCGTGCAGATGCAGATTCGCATCGCCGCCGGAGAGAAGATGACGTTGCGCCAGAAGGACATCGTGCCTAAAGGCCACGCCCTGGAGTGCCGCATCAATGCGGAGCACCCTTACAAATTCACGCCATCGCCTGGGCGCATTACCTCGTTCCATGTCCCGGGCGGACCAGGCGTTCGGGTGGATTCGCACGCGTACGCCAATTATGTGGTGCCGCCCCACTACGATTCCCTGATCGGCAAAGTGATCACTTGGGGTGACTCGCGCGAGCAGGCCGTCGCCAAGATGCGTATCGCTCTCTCGGAAATGATTGTCGAAGGCATCGATACCAACCTCGCCTTGCATCAGGAACTGATGCTCGATTCCGCCTTTTTGCGCGGCGGGACCAGCATTCACTACCTCGAAGAGAAACTGGCCAAACAGTTAAGAGGCGACTGAAATGCAGGCTAGGAAGTGAGCGCCGGATCAGGTTTTCGCCCCTCGGACAGCCAGGTGTGGTTAGCGCTTACTTTTCAACTGTCCTCCGAATTCGTTGAGCAGATTTCCGACGCTCTGCTCGAACTGGGAGCGTTGTCGGTAGAGCTCACCGATGCGCATGCCGGCTGTGCGCTGGAAGTCCCGTTGTTCGCCGAACCGCCTTGGAATTCCGATGCGCATTGGTCGCTGGCTCAGGTTCGTGTGCTGCTTGAGCACGATTCGAATGGCGCACAGGTGTTGCGGTCCGCTTGCCAAGCCGTGGGGCTCGACCCGATCCCAGAGCACGCTTCGGAGAAAATTCCGGATCGGGATTGGGTTCGGGCAACGCAGGCGCAGTTCGCTCCCGTACGTGTATCCGAGCGCTTATGGATCGTGCCGTCGTGGCATGAACCGCCTTGCGCGCAGGCCATCAATCTTCGGCTGGATCCCGGCCTGGCCTTCGGCACCGGATCGCATCCCACTACGTGGCAGTGTCTGCGCTGGCTCGACGCCAATATGCGAGGTGGCGAAAGCGTGCTGGACTATGGCTGTGGCTCAGGCATTCTCGCCATTGCCGCCGCCAAACTCGGCGCTACGCAAACCCTGGGAACCGATATCGATCCTCAAGCATTGGTGACGGCACACGATAACGCGGTTAGCAACGGAGTCGAGATTGCGTGGGTCCCGCCGGAGGACTTGCCAGCGCACGCTACCTATGACATCGTGTTGGCGAACATTTTGGCGAATCCCTTACGAGCACTCGCCCCCTTGTTGAGTTCGAGGGTGCGGTCCGGAGGGTACTTGGTTCTGGCTGGAATTCTCGACCGACAAGCCGTTGAAGTCGTCGATTCGTATGCGCCCTGGGTGGAGTTGGCAGCCTTCGAGCCGCATGCTGGCTGGACGTCTTTGGTTGGGCAGCGAACAAGAGTCGACGAACATTAGAACATCAGGAGCCTTTGCCCCATGAGCATGTACACGCGTTGCGCATCTTGCCACACGCATTTTCGCGTTACCGTGCAGCAACTCCAGGCTTGTAGCGGACAGGTGCGCTGTGGCCGTTGCGCCACCGTGTTCGATGCGTTCGCCACCTTGACCGCACGCCTGCCGGGGAACAGTGATGACCCGCCACCGTTGGAGAGTTCGGAGCGCGGAGGACCGCAGGCGACGGAACCTTCGTCCCTGGCGGGTGCCATGCAGGCGGCATCCGATCGGGCATCCCCACTCCCACCCCCCCTCCCTTCCACGGTTCCGCCCATTTCCACACAACGCCAAGGCGTGTTTTCCGCGGCCAGCGTACGGGAGTCCTTGTCGCTTCCTGCCGGCATGGCGGGCGCGTCGCGAGCGGAAGGGAAAATCGAAACGCTGACGCTTCCCGAAAACCTTTTTGGTGCGCACGCCAGTCAGGCGCTTCCCGGACCGGCCTGGGTATGGTCCACCGGTATCGGCGTGCTGGCGGTGTTGGCATTGCTGCAGGTACTTTATTTTTTTCGGGCGGAACTGGCGGAGGGCATGCCGAGTTTCAGACCGGTACTCCTG
>JANNFC010000302.1:0-10009 GCA_031379405.1 Betaproteobacteria bacterium
CATGCAGCATGCGGGCGGCGATTCATGAAGCGCATCAATTGGCGCTGCGCATTTGAGTCATCACCGATTAGACCCCTAACCACTCACGCGTCATCGCCTGATCACGTAGCAACGGCGCCATGCCACCTTCGTAGCGGATACGTCCTTTTTCCATGACATAGGCGCGATCGCTGACCAGCTGCGCGAAATGCAGATTTTGTTCGCACAACAACACGCTCAAGCCCTCTTTCTTCAGTGCCAGGATCATGGTGGCCATGTCTTCGACGATCTTGGGCGCGATGCCTTCCGAAGGTTCGTCGAGTAGCACCAGAAGAGGATTTCCCATGAGCGTGCGGGCGACGGTGAGCATCTGTTGCTCCCCCCCGCTCATCAACCCACCCAAGCGACCAGGCATCGCGCCCAGATTGGGAAACAGCGCGAACAGTTGCTGTGTCGTCCATTCCGGTACCCCCGCACGCGGGATCTGCCGCCCCACCTCGAGATTCTCTACCACGCTCAGCTCGGTGAAAATGCGTCGCTCCTCGGGCACGTAGCCCAGGCCCATGCGCGCAATCTCGAACGCCTCTTTCCCCAAAATCGCCTGATCGCGAAACATGATCTTGCCCTCTGTTCGATCCATCATGCCCATAATGGACTTGAAGGTCGTGGATTTGCCTGCGCCATTGCGTCCCAACAAAGCCACCACCTCGCCGGCGCCCACTTGAAGCGACACATCGAAAAGAATCTGTGCGCGACCATAGAAACTACGCAGTCCGTCCACTTGCAAGAGCGGCTGCATCAGCTCACTGCGCGCGCAAAGGTGCCACGGCCCAAGTACACCGATTGCACTTCCGGGTTGTCGCGCACATCACCAGGGCTGCCCTGCGCAATGAGTTGGCCGCGCGACATGACCACCAGGCGATGGGCGTAGGTGAATACCACGTCCATACTATGTTCGGTAAACAGCACGCCTATGTTGCGCTCGCCGACCAGACGCGCAGTCAACGCCATCAATTCGTGGCGCTCCTGCGGACCCATGCCGGCGGTGGGCTCATCCATCAGCAACAGCTTCGGATCGTGTGCCAGCGCCATCGCCAGCTCCACCCGCTTCAAGTCCCCATAGGACAACAAACCGCAAGCGCGATCGGCTTGCTCGCCCATGCCCACTTGCACCAGCAGTTCTAGCGCTTTTTCGGCATAACGAGCGGAAAGTCGATTATGCAAATCGAAAAGCCTGCG
Source organism: Betaproteobacteria bacterium (assembly GCA_031379405.1). GTDB lineage: Bacteria > Pseudomonadota > Gammaproteobacteria > Burkholderiales > SHXO01 > SHXO01. The sequence goes on from JANNFC010000302.1 coordinate 1,219, forward strand.
CCCACCCGAATGCAGTACCAATTGCACGTTCTCCAACACCGTCATGGACGCATAGGTAGCGGTAATCTGAAAGGTGCGCCCGACACCCTTGCGCCAGATCGCACGCGGCGCCAAGCCGGTGATCTCGGCACCTTCAAGGAATACTTGCCCGGAATCGGGACGCAGCTGGCCGTTGATCAGATTGAAGCAAGTGGTTTTGCCCGCACCGTTGGGCCCGATCAGGGCAAGCAGTTGGCCGCGCGCCAGCGAAAATGACACGCCTGCCACCGCCTGCACGCCGCCGAAGGCGCGTGCGAGATTACGCAATTCGAGCAAGCTCATCGCGTCAGCCTCGCGTAGCGCGCATGAATGAATCCGGTGATACCTTTTGGAAACAACACCACCAGCCCGATGATGATTGCGCCCAGGATCAATCGCCAGAATTCAGTCCAACGCATGATCTCGGTTTGCAGCAAGTGATACAGGCCCGCGCCCACTATGGGACCACTCAATGTTTGAAGCCCACCCAGCAGCACCATCACCAATCCGTCCACCGATTGTGCGATCCCCATCAAGTTGGGAAACACGCTGCCCTTATGAAAGGCATGCAGTGCGCCCGCGAGACCGGCAAAGGTCCCGGCAATCACGAACGCCGCCCATTGCTGCCGGCGCACGTCAATGCCGGTGGCCTCTGCGCGCAATGGCGAATCGCGCCCCGCACGCAGCGCGTAGCCAAAAGGAGTGAAGGCGATATGGCGAATGGCCAGCAGGCTGGCGATGCTCAAACCCGCAGTCAAATAGTAGTAGATGCTCGGTTCTTGCCATATTCCTGCGGGCCATATGCCGAGAATTCCGTTGTCACCACCGGTCCACGCCGATTGAAAAGCCACCGACCAGACGATCTGCGCAAAAGCCAAAGTCAGCATTGCCAGATACACGCCGGTGAGCCGCACACAGAAAAAGCCCACCACCGCAGCCACCGTCGCGGCGGCGATCGGCGCTACCAGCACAGCGGCGAGTGTTCCCATGGCGAACTGTTTCACCAGAAGCGAGGCGGCGTAAGCGCCAATGCCGAAGAAGGCAGCGTGGCCAAAGGAGACTTGTCCGCCGATATGCATCATGAAATGCAGACTGGCGGCGAATAGCGCGAATACCAACAATTCTGTCGCCAGCACCCTGGCGTACTCGTCGGCCGCGAGCGGAAGTAGCATCATCACCACAAAAAAGATGAGTCCGACAAAGCGCGTGAGCGAATCCGCCGGCTTAAGCGGTGGCTCGGCCGCCAGCTCGGAACCACGCCGTTGGGTGGGCGATTTACCGAGCAATCCGTAGGGTCGAACCACCAGCACCACCGCCATGACCAGAAACGTGAGCACCAAAGTCATCTGCGGAAAAATAAGCACACCGAAGGCGTTGATTTCACCTACCAACAAGGCCGCCAGAAACGCCCCCAGAACACTGCCCATGCCACCGATGACGACGACGACAAACGCCTCCGCGATGATGCCGATGTCCATCTGAAGGTTGACGGCTTCTTTGGGAATCTGCAACGCGCCGCCGAGCCCTGCCAGCATTGAACCGAGGAACAAGACACCGGTAAACAACGAGCGCTGATTCACGCCCAGAGCACCGGCCATTTCGCGATCTTCCGTGGCGGCACGCACCAGCACACCCCAGCGAGTCTTGTGAAATGCCAGCCACAGCAGACCTAATACCAACGGACCGATGGCGATCAGAAACAGGTGATACTGCGGAAACCGGTCATCGCCGATGAGAATGGCGCCCTTCAATCCTGGCGCGCGCGGCGCCAGCAGATCCTCCCTACCCCAAACCCACAACGCCAGATCCTGAACCACCAACACCACACCGAAGGTGGCCAGCAACTGCAACAGTTCGGGGGCGTGATAGATCCTGCGCAGCAGTAGTACCTCCATCAATACGCCCACCACACCCACTACCAACGCCGCCAACACAATGCCGCTCCAGAATCCCAAGGCATTGCCCCAATGCGACATCAACATCGTGCTCAGGGAGTAGGCTGTATAGGCTCCCAACATGTAGAAAGACCCATGCGCGAAATTGACGATGCGTGTCACGCCGAAGATGATGGACAAGCCCGAGGCTATTAGAAAAAGCGTGGAGGCCTGCGATAGGCCGGTTAGGAATTGGATGAGCACTTTATTTGAGGTTTAATGTTTCGTGCTGTGGAAAATTTTCGAGGACGATACCAACCAACGATACCAACGAACCTTGACGACCGAGTCACAATATGGGAGTATGGGCGTCACAATGTAGGTCGCCATATGAAAACCACCATCGATATTGCCGATCCGCTTCTCGAACAGGCCAAAAGGTTGGCTATAAGAGAAGGTACCACACTCAAAGTCATCGTTGAGCGCGGGCTCAGCAAAGTGCTCTCAGATCGCAAGACGGTTCCCGTCTTTCGGCTGCGAGATGCAAGCTTTGGAGGCGAAGGACTTCAGCCCGAAGTGCAGGGCTTGTCCTGGGAAAAATTGCGAGAACTTGCCTATGATGGACGAAGCGGTTGATTGCCGTTGATACCAATATGCTGGTCTACGCGCACCGTCGAGACTCGCCTTGGCACGAGCCGGCCCGAGCGCGTTTGACCGAGATCGCTGAGAGCCGATCCACCTGGGCGATTCCATGGCCATGTCTGCATGAGTTCCTAGCCATAGTGACGCACGCCCGCATATACAAACCTCCCACACCGCTTGTGCAAGCGTTAGATCAGATTGAGGCGTGGATAGCATCGCCGTCACTGACCCTTCTCGCGGAAACCGAGGTGCACTGGCCGTCACTAAAGGGACTTCTGGAAGCCGGGCGGATTCAAGGACCTCAGGTTCATGACGCTCGTATTGCTGCGCTGTGTATTCAACATGGTGTGCGCGAACTTTGGTCCGCAGACCGTGATTTCAGCCGGTTTTCCGGACTGACGGCGCGTAATCCGATGGTTGGATCCTAGGGCGAAAGTACGCACGCCCTGGCAACCGCGTGCGCAGGTGTGCCCTATACAAACAGCACCATCGCCCCGGAGACGATTGCACCTGAGTCGAAAATGGCTAAGACCCCGGGCGGCGTTTTTTTACCACCGCATCGCTCGGCAAATAATTCTTTCCGTCGAGATAGCGCCACTCAGTCATCTGGCCTTTGTTGCCCTTTAGTTCCAACTTGCCAATGAAGGCGCCAAAGGTGGATTGATGGTCGATAGCGCGGAACGTGATCATGCCAAACACACTTTGGATGCTGAGGCCGCGCATGGCCTGAATGAGTTTTTCGGTGTCTGTGCTATTGGCTTTCCGGATTGCCTCGATGATGACTCGCATGGTGGTGTAACCTACGACCGAACCCAGGCGAGGGGTTTCGTTGTGGCGTTTTCGATAAGCATCGACAAACTTCTGGTGCACCGGCGATTTGATTTGATCCCACGGATAGCCGGTGACAATCCATCCCACCGGCGTTTCGTCCTTGAGAGGATCGAGATATTCGGGCTCGCCCGTGAGCATACTGACCACACTGCGACCTTCGAATAATCCGCGCAGATTGCCTTCGCGAACGAATTTGGTGAGATCAGCACCGAAGGTCACATTGAAGATTGCTTCCGGTTTCGCGGCGGAGAGCGCTTGCACCGTGGCGCCGGCTTCGAGTTTGCCCAGCGCCGGCCACTGCTCGCCGACGAATTCCACGTCAGGTCGCTTGGCTTTGAGCAGCTCCTTGAAACTCGCCACCGCCGATTGACCGTACTCATAATTGGGGGCGACGGTGGCCCATTTCTTTGCCGGCAACTTGGCCGCTTCATCCACCAGCATGGCCGATTGCATGTAAGTGCTCGGGCGCAATCGGAAGGTATAACGATTGCCCTTCTCCCACACTAGCGAATCGGACAACGGCTCCGCCGCCACGAACAGAACCTTGTTGCGCAACGCCACATCGCTCACCGCCAGGCCGACGTTGGACAAAAACGTGCCGGTGAGAATCGCGACCTTTTGATTGGTCAGCAATTCCGTCGCATGGCGCGTGGCATCGTCCGGCTTACCGGCATCGTCGCGTGATATCACTTCGATCCTTCTGCCTCTCAACAACCCGCCCGCGGTATTGATCTCCTCCACCGCCAGTTGCCAACCGTTGCGGTAAGGCACTGTGAAGGCGGGAACGGTAGAGTAGCTACTGATCTCGCCGATTCGAATGGTGGGCTGTTGCGCAGGCGCCCACTGCGTGTAGACGGCGAATGCGAGGGTACAGAACACACGTTTGAGCATGATCGCGACGTTAGTGTAATTAGGCAGTTTTTTTCTTGGCGGCGTCTCGCAGCTCACGCCGCAATACTTTGCCCACGGGGCTCTTGGGCAACGCGGCGATGAATTCAATTTCGCGAGGCATCTTGTAACCCGTCAGTTGTTCGCGGCAGAAACTCTTGACTTGATCTTGCGTGAGGGCGGGATCTTTCTTCACCACGAACACTTTTACCGATTCACCCGATTCGGCGCTGAGGACGCCAACGGCGGCCGATTCCAACACACCGGGGCACTTCGCCAGCACCTCTTCAATCTCATTCGGATAGACATTGAAGCCGGAGACGATGATCATGTCTTTCACCCGGTCCACGATCTTCAACATGCCTTGCTCGTTCAGTACACCGACATCGCCGGTGGCCAGGAATCCGTCCTCGCCCAACACTGTTGCGGTCTCATCGGGCTTCTTCCAATAGCCTGTCATCACGTTGGGACCGCTAATGTAGATCTGCCCCCGCTGCCCTTGCGGCTGAGGGTTGCCTGCATCATCGCGAATCTGCACATCGCACCCGGGAACCGGAATTCCAACCGTCGCGCTGAACACAGGCAGCGTATGCGGACAGATGGTGGCGGCGCCGGAGGTTTCCGTCAGGCCGTAACCCTCCACCAGCACCTTGCCCGAAATTTTTTGCCAGCGATCGGCCACGGCCTGTTGAATGGCGGCAGCGCCTCCGCTGCTCAATTTCAATCCAGAAAAATCCACAGTGCCGATGTTGGGATGATTCACCAACGCGTTGTATAACGTATTCACGCCCAGAAGAAAGCTGAAGCGGGTGTGCGCGATGGTTTTGATGAAGCCCGCGATATCGCGCGGGTTGGCGATCAGAATCTGCCTGCCACCTAAGCGGTAGACGAAGAAACAATTCAGCACCAGCGCCGCGATGTGGTACATCGGCAATGCCGTGATACCGGTCTCACTGCCTTCGTTGAACAGCGTTCCCCCCGCGATGCGTGTTTGCTCCACATTGGACAGCACATTGCTGTGGGACAGCGCCGCGCCTTTGGATACGCCGGTGGTGCCGCCGGTGTACTGCAGGAAGGCGATATCCGCGCTGAGCAGTTTTGGTAGATCCAGCGTCAGGCTGGCACCCTTGGCCAAGGCGTCCTCGATGGGCGTTGCCTGCATGTTGTAAGGTTTGACTAGTTTCTTCACTTTGCGGATGACGAAGTTGATCAACATGCTCTTGAGAAAAGGCATTAGATCGCCCACCGCCGTGCGGATCACGTGCTTGACTTGAGTGTTGCCGATGACCTCCTGCAGTACGTGCAAGGACCCTTCGAAGATCACGATGGCCACGGCACCCGAATCCTTCATCTGGTGCTCGAGTTCACGCGCCGTGTACAACGGATTTACGCTCACCGCGATCATGCCGGCGCGCAAAATGCCAAACAGCGCCACCGGATAGGCCAGCACATTGGGCATCATCACCGCGACTCGATCACCCTTCTTGAGTCCGAGATCCTTTTGCAGATAGGCGGCGAAGGCTTCCGACTTGCGCAATATGTCGTCGAAGCTCAATGCCACGCCCAGGCTATCGAATGCTGGTTTACCGGCGAATTTTCGGCCGCACTCTTCAATCATGTCCGGCAATGTGGCATAAGGCAACGGCGGCAGATCGGACGCCACGCCAGGCGGGTAAAGTTTGAGCCAAGGTCTATCGATGAACATGCAGGATCCCCTTGTGAAAGTTTTCGTTATCGCAAACCGTCTTGACCTTTGATTTCGTGTATCTGCAAGCCGCCGATGCGCGCCAAGGGCCGTCCGCTGTCGGTCACGGCTACCGCCACCAGGATCTCGCCTGCACGCGGTGCGTCACTCACTCTGGCTTCCACCGCATCAAAATGACTACGTACGAAAGCGGCGTCCTTATGCCCCAGGGGAACATCGATGGCAGTGCCCACTGTACCCATTTTTTTGGCCGATGGCACTAGCGCCGCACCCTTTTCCACTGCTTTGCGCAGCGGCGCTCCCAGCTTGGGATGAAGAATGGCAGCGGCATGCTCCAACTCTCCGGCTTCGCCCACGATGGCTGCTTTGCCATAACTCTCGACCTGGCTGGGGGTAATGCCCAACAACTGGACGCATTTCTCGCCCAGCAAAGCACCCAGTTCTTCCCCGATGTCTATCAACTCAGACAAGTCCTCGCAGTAGCGGCCGGCGTAGGGATTCTCGATCACCGCCATGGCCAACGCGTGCCGAGTGGGTGGGTTGATGTCCTGTCCCATCTCGCGGCGAGTTTCATCTACTTGCACGACCAGTTTTCTGATACGCGCTTTCATGGTCGAATTTCTCTCCCTGAGTTTCTATTGATGGTGGTTCCGCCAATCCACTCCGATGACTCGAAACACCCTATCGTTGCGCCAGCCAATGATGCTGAGCACTAACGTCCCCAACGGTCAGTATTCGCTGATTGAGCATGAGCACGGCGGCGTGTATCAATCCACGTGCGATCATACCTTGTGCGGCCCGCTTGCCCGCCTCCAGTGCGCACGCTACCTCCTCCGCCGTTAACGCGCCCACTTCGACCGTCACCAGCCGATCGCCCAAATCCGTATCGTCCTTGAGGGAACTCGCCGGTCGCCGCACCACGGCTGGGGTGTCAATGTTGACCGCATTGCCGATCATCGTTGCCGCCGCATCGGCCTGCGCGGCGGTTGTGGCCAGTGCCGTGACACTGTCCGCGATACCCAGACTGAAGCTGCGACCTCGCCAGCCGCTGGTTGCAATCCCGCGCACCGATGATTCGTCACCGATTTCGAACGAACCATCCAGCGCCGCGGCTTTCCAGGTTTTCTTGCCGGCGTCCGCGCACAGGCCGACTCGATAGTGCACACCCTCGGTCAGATGCAGCGCGATATCTCCTCCATTGTTGACGTATGCGCGCGTGATGCCGGAGACTCGGAAGTGCGCGATGATCTCATCGGCTACCGAGCCGGCCACCGCCGCCATCGGCGTCACGAACAGGGGCGCGAAAGGTGCGCAGGCATCCACCATGCGACGCCCTACCACCCCCGCCACGCAAGGTTCGCCGGACATCGGTCGACGCAACGCAGGCAGTTCGGCAACCAGTTCATCCAGCACCCTCTGAAATCGCTCCCATGCACACTGATTCGCATTCGCCACCGCCCAGGGACGGCCCTCCGAATGGATGATCAAGTCGATAGGTCCATGTTGAAAGTGCTCGCGTCCATCGCGGAGCGGAGTCCGTGTTGCGCTCATCAACGCGCTACTTAAGGGGGAAGATAATAAAGGGAAGATAGGGGGAAGATAGGGGGAAGATAGGGGGAAGCGCGGGAAAGCGCGTTCCCGCGAATGTTCGAATCAATGCTTTGGGCGGTTCTTCCCATCGTCCTCGTCATCGCTCTGTGCGTCCTCGTCAGCGTCCTCATCAAACTCATCCTCATCGAAGTCGTCGTCCTCAAGAGGATTTCCGGTGAACATCAAGGCGTCCTCAACGGCTTCGACAATTTCCTCATCCTCCGAATCGAGCAGAGGGTCAAGCACTATGGGCGCCTCTTCCGGACGGATACTGGCCACCGCACCGATGGCGGCCAAGAGCAAATCCTTGTCCGGATCAGTGGATTCGACGATTGCACAGACATCATCCCATGCTTCCTCTACTACCCAGTTACCCGCCGCCTCCACTGCGAGGCAGCGCACGTTGATGAGGTCACTGTCTAACTGTGCGAGAATTTCATCGTCGAACCCTCTGACGTACCCCATGCAGAATACCGCGGTGAGTTGCCATGCGTCATCGCCATTGCCGTAGGCCTCGCGAATGGCATCCTCGTGCCAATCTTCCGGGGCGCGCACCGAGGCTTCGAGTATTCGCCGGCGCACCAGGTCCGGAGTATTGCTATCCATGAAGAGTTTTTTCAGGGTTTTCCGGATCTCGTTGAATGTCGGCTCCGAAATAGGGACCATGTCCGGATCATCGAATTCTTCTATGCTTGCGTGGTCAAGCATCGGACCCAGCGCAATGGCCGCCGTGCCGCGTTGCTGCGCTGTTCTGCGGCCATTGCCTATAACTGCCAGCAACGTATCCGCCATTTCATCGCCCGCTACCACAAAGTTGCCCGCCAACTCAGCGGCAAGAACCGCGTCGGATTCGGACGCACGCTCATCGCGCAACACGCTCATCAAGAACTTGCTAGTTTCCTCAGGCCAGTCCCACGGCGCGGTGTCATATAGTGCTTGCAAATCCATTTTCAGACCTCCACTGGTACCAAGCCCCATTGTAATGATCTGCGCAGGCATGACAGGAGTTTCGTAGGGTGGGATGAGTTGGGTTTCATCCTATGAATCCTGTTTACTCGTATTCCCCGCGCTCTGGGCGGGGGTAAAATCTTGGGGGGTTTCCATTGGGGGAGTAGTTATTTTCACTCACCCCCCTTGGCTCAATTTGGTCAAGGCTGGGGTCAATACCCCGCCCGCGAAGTCCCCTTTATTCCTGTCTTGAAAGCTTTTTCTGAGGGGATGAACGGGATAGAAGTGGATAAAA
>JANNFC010000316.1:0-3816 GCA_031379405.1 Betaproteobacteria bacterium
GATGGATCGTGGCAACGATGTGCGCGATGTCTTTGTCGTGGCCGGCAACACGTTTCTCGAGTTCGCTGAGGTGCTTCGCAATGTTCTTATGCGTCGCGAGTAAGTCTCGTAGCTGTACGAAGGCCCGATGTACATAAATACCAACCTGTATTGCGCGCGCTGATTTCAGCACGCTCGCGGCGTTTAGCGCGCCGGCTTCGGTAAAGACCAGCGGCAGCTTGCGCCGTCCTCCGCGGCCCTCTTTTGATGTTGCAATTTGCAACATCAAAGCATCGTGTTCTTCCTTGGTGAGTTGAAACATGAAGTCTTCAGGGAAGCGTTCAATATTCCGTCGTACTTGTTGATTAAAGCGCGTGGTCGACACTCCGTATAGTTCAGCGAGGTCAACGTCAAGAATAACTCGCTGCCCACGGATGAGCGTGATACGCCGCGCGATGGCGTCCACTGGGATGAGGACGGGTGTTGGCATATGCTTGTTATATCACGTTGCTCTCATCTCACAGGCACCGCCTGTGGACAACAAGGCATTTGCCTACGGCTAGCCGTCACACCGTTTAATCCCCCCTCACCGGCGGCGTAGCAAGACGGCCCCAGTGGACAAGAAAACAGACCTCGAAGGTGAGGTCTGCGGAACGGTCATCCCGCGACCGTGTGGGTGTCCGCGTCATTATCAGGTTGTGCAATCCTGCACAGGTACTGCGCAGCTTCCGTCGCCCTCGCGGTGGCGGTGAGGATGGCGCGCTTGTCCCCGCCCAGCACCGTCAGCCACGCGCTGATGTACGCCGGATGCCGAAGTTGCCCCGGAATGGAGAGTTCCGCGCAGAGGAACGCGGCGGTGAGCTCGGCGATCAGTTCCTCCGCCGCATACGGCGCGTCGCCGAAGCGGCCAGAAAGATCGCGATTGAGCCGACGCGCGTGTCCTGTCCAACGACCATGCTCGTGCACACTGGTGGCGAAGTACTGCTCCATCGTCTCGAACTGCTCTTTATGCGGAAGTAGGATGCAATCAAGGCTGGGTGCATACGCAGCGCGATCGCCTTCGTGTCGTACGTCGGCCGCGATCGCCTCGATGAAGGCCGCCACGCCCACCAGCGCCGTCTCGATCGGCATGGGGGGCGGAACAACGTAGAAATGCTCCGGGAGTCCCTCCACCTGATCAACATTGAAGACTGAGTGAAACTTGAGAAAGCGTCGCTTCTCCGTCTCTTCACCTTCATCTTCATGTTCTTTTTTGAGTTACCAACAGAGTTCTCATTACGTACCATTTGCGATGAAGGATGGGTTAAGAGCTTTGTGGCCGTGAGTTCCGACCTCTGACTGATCCAGAGTGGCATTACAGCACCAAAGGCACCCTACTGGTCGTGCCCGACCGACCACGGACGGAAGCAGACGTCCTCTCTCGGGATGGGGCATTCTCAGGAACGCAGTTTTCGGGTGCGGGTAGAATCCCCAATTTCGACTGAATTTGCCTACAGCCAATCCTCTGAGTTCAGCGCCGAACGAAGTTGTCGCAAAACTTACTCTATCTGCAATGCAAGTACGTCTGCTCTCATGGGTCAGGCCCTGAACCAAAGCACGCGATCAGGTGAAGATTGCGAATTCACCGTCGCTAAGCTGATAGGGTTTTCCGACCTCTTGGACACTTCGGCGCATAGAACCTTTCGACACATCCTCGAAACGGACTTGCTTAAGAAGATATTTGCAAAGAGCCCTTTGGCGTTAGCGATTTCGCCAAGCGGCGCGAAGCCTATCTTTGTGCGCAGAATCGCTCACTACTACATCAAGTGTTTCGATTTCGTGCCCTACTTTTGTAGCGAGAGGGACGGCATGAAGAAGTCCGAGGACTACAAGGAATACGTGTTTTCGGCACCGATTGAGCCATATGTTGCAGCAATCAATAGCAGTGCCTTTTACTTTTACTGGCAGGTGCTTTTCGACGCCTTCAAGACGGGGAAATTGTGTGTTAAGTCCTTTCCGTTGCTGCCGTTTTCGGACGCATCAATACCCGTAGCACTGATTCAGAAAGCCGGGGAACTTATGCGTGACATCAAACAGAACGCGAATCGATTGAAGGCTGAATACAAAGCGACTGGCGCCGTCGAGTACGATCAATTTTTCCCGCGGTACTCGAAGCCAATAATGGACGAAATCGACACCGTGCTAGCAGGACACTACGGATTCACGCCAGAGGAGTTGGACTTCATCCTGAACTACGACATCAAATACCGCATCACCGTTGCCATTGCAGCTTGAATCTGGCAGGGACGTGATTATCCGGTCGGCGACCGGACAAATCGCCGCTGACCCATCGGGAAAGATTGTCCAGTCAGCGACCGGACAATTGGCCGTGACGGGCCGCATGTTGCTGGAGCGGCTGTCTTACACCCATCTCGAATTGCTGGTCGCCATCGAAGACCCGCTGACGCGCGCCTTTTACGAAATCGAGTGCATTCGCGGCAACTGGTCCGTGCGAGCGCTGAAGCGGCAGATTGCCACGCTGTATTTCGAGCGCTCCGGGCTGTCAAAGAACAAGGCGAAGTTAGCCGCGATGGAGCAGAAGGGCGTGGAGACCGCCGAGCCGAAGCTCACCATCCGCGATCCCTACATCTTCGAGTTTCTCGGGCTGCGGGCGAAGGATGCGATGGCGGAATCCGACCTGGAGGCGGCACTCGTGGAGAACCTGCGCGAGTTTCTTATGGAGTTGGGCCACGGCTTCTGCCTGGAGGCGCAGCAGAAAAGCATCGTCATCGGCAACACACGCGGTTTTGTGGACCTGGTCTTCTACCACCGCATCTTGAAATGCCATGTGCTGGTGGAACTGAAAGTGGATGAGTTCCGCCATGAGCACCTCGGTCGGATTAACACCTACGTCACCTGGTATCGCGAGCACATGATGGCCGAAGGCGACAATCCGCCCGTGGGCTTGCTGCTCTGCACCGGGAAGGATCATGCGCTGGTGCGATACGCCACCGCCAGCGTGGACAATCGTCTCTTCGTCTCCAAATACGCCCTGGAACTGCCATCGAAAGTCGAACTGGAGAATTTCCTCCATGCACGTCACCTGGAGATGCTGGGGAATGCCTGAGGCGCCATGACGGCTCACACGCTCAATCTCGATGAGGCTCGTTATCCCGCACGCTTGCGCGAGCGCATGGGCGACGAAGCCCCCGCACAACTGTCCGCTCTTGGCAACCTCGACTTACTCGAGTTGCCCAGGACCGCGCTGTTCTGCTCCGTGCGTTGCCCCGGACACGCTATTCTCACGACCTACGACCAGGCCGCTAAGTGGCGAGATACGGGCCGCTGCGTCATCAGCGGCTTTCATTCACCGGTCGAGAAGGAGTGTCTGCGTATTCTTTTGCGCGGTTCGCAACCGATCATAATCTGCCCAGCGCGTACGTTGCCGCAGCGCGTTCCTCCGGAATGGCGTCAACCGCTGGCGGCTGGGCGCTTGCTGATCCTGTCCGCCTTTCGTCCCAACGAAAAGCGCATCACCACTGAACTCGCCCTACGCCGCAACGAATTCGTTGCTGCCCTCGCCGACGAACTCTGGTTCGCCCACATCACCCCCGGTGGCCAGATGGCTAATCTGGCGCAACGTCTGGGTCAAACAAATCCTGAGAGGTGCCAATGAACTTCGCGTCTCAAACCCTGATCGCTCGGCGAATGGACCTTGGTAAGGTCAATTCAACATAGTTTCGCGTTACGCAGCTCGTTCCCGAAGCGGAACCACTGGCGCTCCGGCCTCCATCGCGTTGAGCATATCCGCCCACGCCTGCATCATGCGGCGGCGCTCATCGAGATGTTCCGATCGTG
>JANNFC010000322.1:0-12570 GCA_031379405.1 Betaproteobacteria bacterium
TTACCTCCAAAGGCCGCCCAACCAAGCGCGACCGGCGCAAAATACGGAAATTCTTCGAAAAGGATGATTGACCCGCCCTGCATTACATCATTGCCGCATTGCTGCATTGCAACAATGCCGCTGGAATTGAGTTAGAATGCAGCGCCTTTTCTCTGAGCACTCTGAGCACTCTGAGCACCCACTGAGCACCCCTTCCCTTTCCCTTTCCCTTTAGGAGACCCAGCATGGCCAATTCACGTGAAGTTGTTATTCTCTCCGGCGTTCGCACCGCGATCGGAGACTACGGCGGCAGTCTGAAAGATATTGCCCCCACCGAACTCGGCGCCAAAGTCATCCGCGAGGCGGTCGCACGCTCCAAGGTCGCCCCGGAAGAAATCGGCCATGTCGTATTAGGCAATGTGATTCACACCGAACCGAAGGACATGTATGTATCTCGTGTCGCGGCGATGAATGCCGGCGTCCCCAAAGAAACGCCCTGCCTTACCTTGAATCGCCTCTGCGGAAGCGGCATGCAGGCGATCATCAGTGCCTCTCAATCCATCCTGCTCGGGGACTGCGAAACCGCCGTAGCCGCTGGCGTGGAGTCCATGAGCCGAGCTGCGTACATCATCCCGGCGATGCGTTGGGGCCAACGCATGGGCGACGGCGGCATGATGGACATGATGGTGGGTGCGCTGACCGATCCTTTCGACACCGTGCACATGGGTATTACCGCCGAGAATATCGCCGGCAAGTGGGGCGTCACGCGTCAGCAGCAAGACGAAATGGCTGTGGAAAGTAACAAGCGCGCCATCAACGCGATGCAGAAAGGCTACTTCAAGGAGCAGATTCTGCCCATCGAACTGAAGAGCAAGAAGGGCCCGACCGTATTTGATACCGACGAACACGCACGCGCTGATGCCAGCATGGACGCTATGGCCAAACTGCGCGCAGTGTTCCAGAAGGATGGTAGCGTCACTGCGGGAAATGCTTCAGGCATCAACGATGGCGCCGCCGCCGTCGTACTCATGGAGCGTTCCGCCGCCGAGAAGAAGGGTCTGAAGCCGATGGCGAGACTGGTTGCCTACGGCCACGCCGGCGTCGATCCCAAGTTCATGGGCATCGGCCCTGTGCCTGCTGTACGCAATGCACTGGCACGCGCTGGCCTCAAGATCGAACAGATGGACGTGATCGAATCCAACGAGGCGTTTGCGGCGCAGGCCTGTGCCGTTGCGCGCGATCTTAATTTCGATCCGAGCAAGGTCAATCCCAACGGCGGTGCCATCGCATTGGGACATCCCATCGGCGCCACCGGAGTGATCATCTCCATCAAGGCCCTTTACGAATTACAGCGTACCGGCGGACGCTATGCGCTCGCCACCATGTGTATCGGCGGCGGACAGGGCATCGCGGCGATTTACGAGCGCATCTGATCGTAACGTCAGAAAAACTCCGTTCGCTCTAAGCAAGTAGAAAGGTGAATGGGGGGTTTCAGCATCAACACCATGGCGTGCCAAGTTGGCACGCCATGGCTTTTGTGGGGGTCCCCGTAGACTGCCGAGCCCATAAGCCCTCCCGAGGACACTATGATTGATTCATCCGCCGCCTGGCTTGCCCTGTCTTCACATCAGCAGAGCGTTGGCACACTGCATCTGCGCAACCTGTTCGCACAGGATCCCGATCGCTTCCGCAAGTTCTCTCTTGAAGCTTGCGACCTGTTTCTCGACTACTCCAAGAATCTGATCGTCGATGACACGCTGCCGTTGCTCCTTCGCCTCGCCGAGGAAGCCCAGCTCGAAGCGCGCATCGCCGGCATGTTCGACGGCGAGAAAATCAATAACACGGAGCAACGCCCCGTATTGCACGTAGCGTTACGAAATCGTTCGAACCGAGCTATGTTCGTGGATGGCAAAGATGTGATGCCCGAAGTGGACGCCGTGCTTGCGCAAATGCGGACTTACAGCGAGGGAATTCGTTCCGGCGCAATCAAGGGCTCGACTGGCAAATCCATCACAGACTTTGTCAACATCGGCATCGGCGGCTCCGATCTTGGGCCCCTGATGGTCACCGAAGCGCTTGAACCCTATCGCAGCGAACACTTGCGCGCCCATTTTGTATCCAATGTGGACGGCGCGCATCTGGGCGCGAAATTAAAAACGCTCGACGCGCAATCCACATTGTTCATCGTCGCCTCGAAGACATTCACCACACAGGAAACATTGACCAACGCCCGCAGCGCACGTGAATGGATGGTGGCCAAACTGGGGTCCGAGGCAGCTATTGCCCACCACTTCGCGGCGGCGTCCACCAACCTCAAAGCCACTCACGCCTTTGGCATCCCGAATGATCGGGTGTTCGCTTTCTGGGATTGGGTGGGCGGACGCTACTCACTATGGTCCGCCATCGGGCTACCGATCGCCATTGCCGTGGGAATGGACCGATTCGAAGAGCTGTTGAGCGGGGCGCATGCTATGGACGAGCATTTTCGCACCGCCTCGCTTGCGCGCAATCTGCCTGTGATCCTGGGTTTGCTCGGCGTGTGGTACGGCAACTTCTGGAACGCACGCTGCCACGCCGTGCTGCCGTACGATCAATCGATGCATCGCTTCACCGCTTATCTTCAGCAACTGGATATGGAGAGCAATGGCAAATCGGTGACGCGCGACGGCGAGTCACTAGGCTTTGCATCCGGACCCATCGTGTGGGGCGAACCTGGCACCAATGGGCAACATGCCTTTTATCAGCACCTGCACCAAGGTACAACGTGGACACCCGCCGATTTCATTTTTCCGCTTGCAACTCACTATCCAATGGGTGAGCATCACCGGATGTTGATGGCGAACTGCCTGGCTCAAACGCAAGCGCTCATGCAAGGTAAGAGCGCAGACGAAGTGCGTTCTGAACTCATCGCACAGGGTTTGAAGGGCGACGCGCTCGAACGCCTCATTTCTCACAAAGTATTCCCCGGTAACCGGCCGACGAACACCATCGTGCTACCCAAGCTCACGCCCCGCACGTTTGGTGCACTCATCGCGCTCTACGAACACAAAGTGTTCGTGCAAGGCAGCATCTGGGGCGTGAATTCTTTCGATCAGTGGGGGGTGGAGCTAGGCAAGCAACTCGCGAATCGCATACTGCAGGATGCGCAATCTGGATCGGTGAGCGAGGAGCATGATTGCTCGACACGAGGACTTCTTGGCAAAAGCATGCTGCAACCGCCAGGTTGAGGGGATCAGGCGCGCGGACACTTCCCGCGCACCGTCACTAGCCGCCTCATGCGGGCACGTTAAACACCTGGCGCAGATAGGCGAGAAAGGTCTGGTCGTCGCACAGCGTTTTGCCTGGACTATCGGAGAGCTTGGCGACGGGCTGAGCGTTGCATAGCGTGAGCTTCATCACGATATTCAGAGGTGTGAGACCGACATCGTTGGAGAGGTTGGTGCCGATACCAAATCCAAGTTGCGTGCGATCGGCGAAGTGGCGGTACAACTCGAGTGCCTTGGTGACGTTCAAGCCATCGGAGAACACCAAGCGCTTGGTGTGCGGATCGATGCGCAGCTTGGCGTAGTGCGCGAGCGCCTTCTCGCCCCAGACAACAGGATCGCCGGAATCGTGCCGTAGACCATCGAACAGTTTGGCGAAGTAGAGATCAAAATCCGCGAGAAAGGCGTCCATGCCCACCACATCGGTGAGCGCAACCCCGAGATCACCGCGGTACTCCTGCACCCAGTCTTCCAGGGCCGCCTTTTGCGAATCCCTCAACCGCACGCCCAACGCCTGATAGCTCTGCAAGTATTCGTGCGCCATGGTGCCGATGGGCACGAGGTCGAGATCCCGTGCCAGCAGGACGTTGGATGTGCCTCGGAACAAGGATCGGATATCGCGTTTGAGCGTCATATCGACCTCGCGCTGCCATTCAGCGGAGAAACGACGACGCACGCCGAAATCGAAAAATTCAAACGGATGCCTTCGCGGCGTTTCGCCCGTGAACGCCTTCATCTCGTCTATCTTTGCGCGCAATCTCAAACGCCCTTCGGCGAGCGCGTTGACACGATCGAAGCGGCGAAAGTACAGTTCATTGACGATAGCCAGCACGAAGATCTCGAACGCCATGACGTGGACTTGCGGGCCTTCGGCGACGATCTCCAACATGCCGTCGTCCTTCGCGCGTGCATGAATGAACTCGCGTTGGAAATGGAAGATGCGTAGGAAGTCCACGAAGTCCGTCCTGATAAAGCGCAGGCTTCCGAGATAACTCAATTCGTCCGCCCTGAACTTGAGCGAGCAAAGGAGATCCAGTTCGCGATTGACCTCTTCGAGCAACTCGCTCAGAGGATAGGCGCTTTCGTTGCGGCACACGAAGGTGTACTGCGCTTGCGTTTCCGGATGACGATGCAGCATGGTCTGCCACATCGTGAACTTATAAAGGTCGGTGTCGAGCAAGCTATTGATGACTGGTTTCATTTAAGTGCTGGCATGGCTTGCGTAGGGGACTTCGCGGGCGGGGAATACGAGTGGATTGTGTTGGCTTAGGCACGCTGCGCTTAGCCCGCCTTAGGGTTGCGGTACGGACAGGAAATGTTCGCGGTAGTACTTGAGTTCGCTGATGGACTCATAGATATCCGCCAGCGCTTCGTGTTTACCTTGCTTTTGGAACCCGCCCATGATTTGCGGCTTCCAGCGTTTTGCGAGTTCCTTCAACGTGCTCACATCGAGGTTTCGATAGTGGAAATATCCTTGTAGACTCTGCATATAGCGCGCGAGGAAACGCCGGTCTTGACAGACAGAGTTGCCGCACATAGGTGACACGCCCGAGGCCAGATATTGCCTGAGGAATCCCAACATTTCGTTCTCGACGGTTTGCTCGTCAAGGGTAGACGATCGCACTCGATCCAGCAATCCCGAACGCGCGTGCGTCGATTTGTTCCAGCTATCCATGCCGTCAAGCACGGCGTCGCTCTGATGTACGACAAGGACCGGGCCTTCAGCCACGACTTCGAGGTTTTGATCGGTGACGACCAATGCGACCTCCAGGATGCGGTCGCCGTCGGGGTTGAGGCCGCTCATTTCGAGGTCGACCCAAATAAGTCTTGTGTTGTCCTGTGCCATAATTTCTCGAACTTGTTAAGCCGCCATTCTGTCACACGGCTATGGCGCGCGTAAGGCGCCCCCCTCAGCTTCTCACGGCTACACTCCATGACCTCATTTAGCGTCCTATTCACTGTCGCATTGGTAATCGCCACCGCCACTCGGGCTTGGCTCGCCGTGCGCCACATCGGCCACATTCGGCGCAACCGCGGTGGGGTACCTACAGAATTCGCTGGCGAGATTGGGTTAGACGCGCACCAAAAGGCCGCTGACTACAGCTCTGAGCGCACCCGCCTCAATCTTAATCACTCGGTGCTGGACGCGCTGTTATTGTTGATCCTGACTTTCGGCGGCTTGATGCAAGCGCTCGACATCCTGTCCGCCAGTTGGCTAAGTAGCGACCTTTGGCGTGGCGTGACCTTCTTGGGGTTACTAACGCTGATGTCTTCGCTGGTGGATCTGCCCTTTAGTTACTACCGTACTTTCCACGTCGAAGCCAAGTTTGGCTTCAATCGCATGACCAAGGCAATGTTCTTCGGCGATCTCCTCAAGCAGTCTGCCGTCGCCATCGCTTTCGGACTCCCCTTGATGCTTGCCGTGCTGTGGCTGATGGAGCGAATGGGTGCCAATTGGTGGATCTATGTATGGGTAACCTGGGTGGTATTCAATATCCTGGTGATGGCGATCTATCCGACCTATATCGCGCCCATGTTCAACAAGTTTTCGCCCATGCAGGACAGTTCGCTCAAGCAACGCATCGAACAACTTCTCACCAAGTGTGGCTTCCAGTCCAAGGGTTTATTCGTCATGGATGGTTCGCGACGCAGTTCTCACGGCAATGCTTACTTCACCGGTTTCGGCAAAACCAAGCGCATCGTATTCTTCGACACGCTGTTGTCGCGATTGAACGAAACGGAGATCGAGGCGGTGTTGGCGCACGAACTGGGTCATTTCAAGATGCGCCATGTCCTGCGGCGCATGGCTTGGACCTTCGCAGTCAGTTTAGTGATGCTGGCGATGCTGGGTTATGTTAAGGATCAAGCTTGGTTCTATGAAAGCTTGGGCGTGAGCTTCCCCGCCACCAATGCGATGGCGCTAGCGCTGTTCTTCCTGGTGATTCCTGTGTTTACGTTCCTGCTGCGCCCAGTTCTGAGCGCGTACTCCCGTAAGCACGAGTTCGAGGCCGACGCCTATGCCGCGCAACACAGCTCCGCGCGCGAACTGGTGAACGCCTTGGTCAAGCTCTACAAGGACAACGCCTCGACCTTGACGCCCGATCCGCTGCACTCGGCCTTCTACGATTCGCATCCGCCGGCCAAGGCGCGCATCGAGCGATTGCAGGTGCTGACCAATAGCTAAATCCTCGGTACCGCCCATCAGGCAAGGGCGCGCTATTTATTCTCTAACCCTGCGCGTATCGTGGGTAGCGCGGCTGCCCGCATGCTTTCCGGATAGCGTTTCTCAAAGTCAGTGATCGCCGCCCGGGCTTTCTCCGAGAAGCCTCGAGATACAGTCCCGCTCGGCGCGGAACGTGCTGCCTGTACGTAGCGGATAAGCAGAATGAATTGCGCCTCCTCCATCTCCCGGTGCCTGGGAAAGCGTCGAATGAAGCGCTCGCCTAATTCGATCTGTTGCGCTAGCTGCGTCCATGATTGATTCTTGGACGCAAGCGGATCCTCCTCGAAGCTGTCGTAAAAATGTCCCTGGAGGAGCTTGAACAAAGCATCGCCCTCGCGCGGACCATTGGGGGCGAGCTTCAAGGCGTCGAGATAGCAATGTGTGTTAGCGAGGAATCGACCGCTCGCATCCTGTGCGAGAGGTGTTCCTCGTGTCTTGAGTTCGGCCACTAGCCGATTGGACGCGAGCCCTTGGACTTGGCCATGACTGGCCATGTCCCGATTCAGGAATTCGCGAATCTCATCCATCGTTCGCCCGAGCTGGAAGGCAGCTTCGGCACGCTTGTCCGCGGGGTCGGTGGAACGCATTGTCAGGGAATATTGAGCGATCGCGGCCATGTAGCGCTCAGCATATTCCGCGGTGATGAGATCGTGAGGGTAAATGCACATCCCAAACAATCCCATGCCCAGACCGGCAAACCAGGGCAGAGCCTGTTTTCGCCACTGTCCCATCGAGTTGCCTACTGGACTCGCCGGATCTCTTTCTCGTCCTGGGGTACGGCAGGGAGCGGCTCGCCACGCAGGAATGAAAGCGCACCGGGGTGAGTCGGAATCCGATCGGGGGAAGCATCCGCGGGAATGGAGAATCCCAGCGCTTGCTTTTCTTGCATGAGCGCTTCGCAAAGCAAGAAGGCGTGATGTTTAGGAAAATCCTCTCGGCATACCATGCGATAGCGATCGGTCTCGACAACCACTCGCAGTGGCGCCGGACCGAAGTCTTGGTACGGCGCCTCGCCATGGAACAACGCCACCGATCGATCCTTGCTCAGCACGGCGAGTTCGGTTTGGCGCGTGGTGACCAAGCTGGCTAGTACTGACCAGTCTCGCGCTCGGCTCACCTGCGCATGGCTTGTAGGCAGCAGTTCCAACAAGATACGCGCGATTTCCTCTCCTAGATCGTCGGATCCTTTATCGTCCCGCGTGGTGGTAATGAGCAAGAAGCGCTGGCGAAAAATCGCCCATTGTCGATAGGGGGAATGCGCCCAAGCGGGACATGCCACTAGAGCCGCCAAGGCGAGAAGTGTATTTCGCTTTTTCATGATCTGAAAATAATACGGGGTAGGCGGCTCGCCCACCCCGAGAATTGTTGAACTGTTACGACTTTATTTCTTGAATATCTCCAACGGGCAGATGGCGGACACCGCATAGTTCGGCACGTCGACCAAATTGCCGATGCGCAGATCGCAGCCTACGCTGGTGGTGACATACGCTTGCTCTGGGGTCAGGCCTTTGTTCGCCACCAGCCAGTCGATCATCTCGACCAGTGCGCGACGCGCGGCCAAGGTCAAGTCCTCGGAAAGGTTACCGAGGGGTGCAATCTTCTTACTATCGAGGTAGGTGGTATAGGGTGGAATTTCGCCTTCGGCCTTGGTGGGGTAGCCCACGGTGGCGTAGAAGCGATCGGGCTCCAGTTTCTTAAGTTGCGACCCGCCTTCGAAGTGAGGCCCACTCTTCATGAAAGCGGCCATGCCCTTGCGAATGTCGGTGCGAACCGTCACGACGGCGCCGATCTCGATCGCGGTACCCGCGACCTCACCGTCGCCTTGCGCATAGTGCACGTCACCAATGAATAGGCCACATCCGTCTATGTAGCAGGGCAGCAGCAGCGTCGTACCCACGACCATTTGCTTGATGTCCATGTTGCCGCCGTTTTCTCGCGGCGGAATGGTGCGCAGACACTTGTCCTTATTGCTTCCGTTAGGACCGCACACGGCCGCGGGCCGCGCGCCCATGGGTTGGGGTGGCAGTGCGATGCCTCCAGCGGCGCCGAGATCGGTTTCACGCTTAAGCCAGGCATCAATTTCGGGCCCGCCCGGCAACACGCCCACGGTTCCCATAAAGCCGTTCATGGGAATGGTCACGCCCGGAACCTGATCACTCACCGCTTCCGTGCGTGTCAACTTCCAATTGGCGATAAAAGGCTTAGGGAACAGGTCGCGCAAAAAACCGAAGCCGGGCACGATGGTGGTGTAGCCATACTCATCGGGAGCGATATCGATCAACGTAACAGCCAGTACATCCCCTCGTTTGGCACCTTCGATATGCACTGGTCCGGTGAGCGGATGCACCAGGTTTAGATCTACCGCCGTGACATCTTTTGGTTCGGAGTTGGCGTTGAGATTGGAGTCCAAGGCATCTCGTGTTTCGAAGACTAGCAGTTGCCCAGGTTTGCCTCGACCGATGGCAGGAATCGCCGGATGGTAGCGATTCATACAATTGGGATCGTTCTCGCAGTGCGCGCCTTTCTTGCTGATTCGGACAATGGACTGGGTTTTGACGTCGGTGGTGTCCGCGAACAGCGGCGCCGACATCGTAACAGCGGCAAGGCCCGCTGCCAGTGCGGTGAATGGTGACCTCATGGCTCCTCCTCTAGTTGATTTCGTAACGGACCGCCGGCATGCGTGACCCCCCGGTGGACACACCCATCTTAAGGCCGTGACCGACTAAGATCAACGACCTTGGATATCCTGCGCAATAAAGGGGACTTCGCGGGTGGGGTATTGACCCCGCCCTTGACCAAAGGGGGCTGCGTGAAAATTACTTCGCCCCCTTTGGAATCCCCCGAAGTTTGCCCCCGCGCCAAGAGCGCGGGGAATACGAGTTTTCAGTAGCGTGCGTTGCCCGGTGTTCTAGGGAAAGGAATCACGTCGCGAACGTTAGCTAACCCTGTCACATAAGCAATGGTGCGTTCGAATCCCAAACCGAACCCGGCGTGAGGTACGCTGCCATATCGCCGCAAATCCCGATACCAGCCGTAGACTTGAGGGTCAAAACCTAGGCCCTGCAAGCGGGCATCGAACACATCCAAGCGCTCTTCCCGCTGGCTGCCACCGATGATCTCTCCGATACCAGGTGCCAGCACATCCATCGCCGCCACGGTCTTGCCGTCATCGTTCAAGCGCATGTAGAAGGCTTTGATCTCCTTGGGGTAGTTCATCAAGATCACCGGCTTCCCCACCTGCTTTTCCGCCAGGTAGCGCTCGTGTTCGGATTGCAGGTCCATGCCCCACCTCACCGGGTAATCGAACTTGGCCTTGGCGCGCTCCAGGACGTCGATGGCCTCGGTGTACTCCATGCGCTCGAACTCCGAATCCACTATGCCTTGGAGCTTGGCGATTACCCCTTTCTCGATACGCTCTTCAAAGAAAGCCATATCGTCCGGGCGCTCATTGAGTACCGCCTTGAAGATGTACTTCAGCAAGCGTTCGGCGAGGGACGCGTCATCGGCCAAATCGGCGAAGGCGATCTCCGGTTCGATCATCCAGAATTCCGCCAGATGGCGGCTGGTATTGGAGTTTTCCGCGCGGAAGGTAGGGCCGAAGGTATAGACCTTCGAAAGCGCCATGCAGTAGGTCTCGACGTTGAGTTGCCCCGATACGGTGAGAAATGCTTCGCGCCCGAAGAAATCCTGTGCGAAGTCGATCTTGCCCTCGGGTGTGCGAGGCAAATTGGCCAGGTCTAAGGTCGAAACTCGAAATAGCTCGCCCGCACCCTCCGCATCCGAGGCAGTGATGATGGGCGTATTCACCCAAACAAAGCCATCCTCGTGGAAAAAGCGGTGGATGGATTGAGCGATAGTGTGCCGCACCCGCGTAACCGCGCCCATAACATTAGTGCGAGGACGCAAATGCGCCACCTCGCGCAGATATTCCATGGTATGCGGCTTCGCTTGGATGGGATAGGTGTCGGGATCCTCTACCCAACCTAGCACCTTGATGGCGCTGGCCTGCATCTCGAAGGGTTGGCCCTTGGCGGGGGACGGGACGATGACTCCGGTCGCCTCCACCGCGCAGCCCGCGGTCAGCCGCTGCACCTCATTGGCGTAGTTGATCAGGGTGTTCGGCGCAACCACTTGCACCGGGTAAAAGCAGGAGCCGTCGGTAACGTGGACAAAGGAAATTCCCGCCTTCGAATCGCGCCGGGTACGCACCCAACCCTTCAGCGTGACGGGGGTATCGTGCTTCGCTTGGCCGGCCAAAACTGCCACGCATGACAATGAGATCATAAGATTCCTCGAAATCAGGGGCTACATTATCACTAAAGTTATAGGCCACCCCCCAATTTAGGAAGGGTCAAAACGGAGCAAAGCGCCGAAGATCCGTACTCAGAAGATCAAGCGATATGGATCTTTTAACGGCAACCACAAAAACGTAGTACGCCGGGCTCACAAAGTCGGCACCCATACAACTCAGACTGAAAGGAAACTCAAATGCGTACCTTAATCTCTGCCATCGCCCTAGCCTTCGCCATGTCCGCTCCCGCATTCTCCGCTGACTCTGTTAAGTCCGGTAGCGACGATACCAGCAAGCAGGGTCGTCAAATTGAAGATGGTTCCGTAGTGAAATCCGAAGGCGGCGACACCAGCAAAGCTGGTCGCAAGATCGACGACGGCACCGTAAAGATGGACAAGAAAGCATCCCATAAGAAGCAAGGCCGCACCATCGATGGCGCCAAGAAAAAGAAAAAGGCCGCCGTTGAGACGACTCAAGGCCGTGCACTGGACGAAGTCAAATCCGGCAAGGATGACACCACCAAGCAAGGCCGCGCAGTCTCCGAAGACGTCAAGTCCGGCAAGGAAGACACCAGCAAGCAAGGCCGTGCCCTCGACAAGAAGCACTAGTAAGTACCAGATCTAGGATGTTGAAAGGGGGCGGAAAATTCCGCCCCCTTTCATTTCCGGCCGCGCTTTCGACAGCCCGTTCGAACTGGCCGCAAGGATCGTCCCCGCCCCGATCTTTCCCTGCCTAGGCATGCCGGGAAATCTCGCGGTGTTCGCGACACCTGCGCAGTGCGATCAGATATTTCCTCTATTTTTTTGGCCTCGACCCTCGATTTTTCTGGCCTCGACTTATCACCAAAGTTATAAGCTCCTCCCCGATCTGGGAAGTGTCAGTCCGCAACAAAGCGAGGAAGATGCGTACTCAGAAGATCAAGTAACACAGATCTTCCGAAAGCTGCCAAGCATTGCAGTACGCTGATCTCGCGAGGGACAGCAAATTTCAACCCAAACTGAAAGGAAACTCAAATGCGTACTTTGATCTCCGCCATCGCCCTAGCCTTCGCCATGTCCGCTCCCGCTTTCTCCGCTGACTCTGTTAAGTCCGGTAGCGACGATACCAGCAAGCACGGTCGTCAAATTGAAGATGGTTCCGCGGTTAAGTCCGGTAGTGATGACACTAGCAAAGCCGGCCGCAGGATTGACGACGGCACCGTAAAGATGGACAAGAAAGCATCCCATAAGAAGCAGGGCCGCACCATCGATGGCGCCAAGAAGAAGAAAAGGGCCGCCGTTGAGACTACACAAGGGCGTGCGCTGGACGAAGTCAAATCCGGCAAGGATGACGTCAGCAAGCAGGGTCGTGCCATCGAAGAGAACGTCAAGTCCGGTAAGGATGACACCACCAAGCAGGGCCGTGCAGTCTCCGAAGACGTCAAGTCCGGCAAGGAAGACACCACCAAGCAAGGTCGTGCCCTCAACAAGAAGCAGTAATAGGTTTCTGATCTGGTAGATGGAAAGGGGCGGAGAAATCCGCCCCTCTTCGTTTATGGAAGTCTTGTTCCGGCCTACTCGGCCGGCGGGCTATCAACTCGCGAATCCCAGCGATCGTCCCTCACTTGAAGCTGGCCTGCTTCAACGCGTAACGGAAATCTGGCGGTGTCTTCGAAAGCCGGCGCGGTCAGGGCGGTGCCCGTTCTAATGCAAAACCGCGCTCCGTGGCGTGGACATACAATCTGATCGCCTTCGATGGCTCCCCCCGTCAATGTCGATGGCGAATTCTTCGCCATCGAAGACGTCTGCACCCACGACGGTGGCACATTGACGGGG
>JANNFC010000391.1:0-1774 GCA_031379405.1 Betaproteobacteria bacterium
CGAAGTGGTGGGCAAGAGCAAGATGGACTTCGCTCTGTACGAGGGGCGTGAACAAATCGCGGTCAACGTCAAGACACTCATGCAATCCATTCTGGATCGCTACGGAACCGGTGTCAGCATCAGTCAGGTGACCATGCAGCAGGCGCAACCGCCCGAACAGGTTCAGGCGGCATTCGACGACGCGGTCAAGGCCAATCAGGATCGAGAGCGGCAGAAGAACGAAGGCCAAGCCTACGCAAACGATGTGGTGCCGAAAGCGCGCGGTTCGGCCTCGCGACTCATGCAGGAAGCCGAGGGACATAAGCAAAGAGTTATCGCCAATGCCGAGGGTGAGGCATCGCGCTTCCGCCAGGTCGTGACGGAATACAAACGCGCGCCCGCCGTCATGCGTGATCGTCTCTACATCGATGCCATGCAACAAGTCCTGTCGAGTACCACCAAGATAATCGTCGATCAAAAAGCCGGTAGCTTGCTGTATTTGCCTTTGGACAAGATCATGCAGATGACTGGGTCGGGGGGTAATGGCGCCACGCTGGGCGATGGCGCCCCCATCGCCGAACCCGGTCCTAGCGCCCCGCCTAACATCGAAATGGTGCCGCGTTCGCGCGATGCATTCCGTAGCCGAGATCGGGAGTCACGTCCATGAAGCGCAGCATCGGCCCAATCCTCATTGCCATAGCCGTCATTCTGGTCATCTTGAGCCTGGGTATTTTCTCGGTGGACCAGCGCCAGAACGCCATCGTATTTCGCTTGGGCGAAACCATCGATGTCATCAAGGAGCCAGGGCTTAACTTCAAGATCCCGTTGCTGGACAACGTGCGCTTCTTCGAAACGCGTATTCTCACGATGGACACCGATGAGCCCGAGCGCTTCATCACGTCCGAGAAGAAAAACGTGCTGGTGGACTCTTTCGTCAAGTGGCGCATCATCGATGTACTGGAGTACTACAAGAGCGTGGATGGCGACGAAGCGCGCGCCCGCATTCGCTTGTCGCAGACGGTGAACAGCAGTTTGCGGGAAGAGTTTGGCAAGCGCACCATTCACGACGTCGTTTCCGGCGAGCGTGACAAGATCATGGAACTCATGCGCGCGCGCGCCGATGCCGACGCCAGAAAGATCGGCGTGCAAGTGCTCGATGTACGTCTGAAGCGCGTCGACCTGCCGCAGGAAGTGAGCGATGCCGTCTATCGCAGGATGGAGGCCGAGCGTAAGCGAGTGGCCAACGAACTGCGCTCGCAAGGCTATGCCGAATCCGAACGTATCCGCGCGGATGCCGACAAGCAACGCGAAGTTATCGTGGCCGAGGCCTATCGCGACGCGCAGCGCATCAAAGGTGAAGGCGACGGCAAGGCGGCGGCAATCTATGCCAACGCCTTCCAGGATCAGCCGGAGTTCTACGCCTTCTATCGTAGCTTAGAGGCCTATAAGCAGAGCTTTCGGAACAAGGGCGATGTGCTCGTGCTCGAACCCAACTCCGAGTTCTTTCGCTTCATGAAGGGCTCCGGATCCAAATCTGGGCGTTAACGCTAGCTTCCGCTTGTGTCAGATTCACTTCTTAGCGCGCTTGCCCTTTTGCTGGTACTCGAAGGTGTCATGCCCTTTCTGGTGCCCGCCATGTGGAGAGAAACCTTTCGCCGACTCACGACACTGACCGACGGTCAGCTGCGCTTCGTCGGGCTGACGTCGATGATCGCCGGTCTGCTGCTGATGTTTACCACGCACGGTCACTGAGAGCGTAGAGCGGCCCATGCGTCACTGGATATTGCCGGAGCAC
>JANNFC010000430.1:0-15544 GCA_031379405.1 Betaproteobacteria bacterium
AATCGTGCTGGTCAAATCAGCCATGATCGTTCCAGGCGAGATGCGAGCGGAGCAAGCGGTCAACCGGGCGTGGGTGGACGCGGAGTTCCCCGGCCTGCTTCGAAAATGGGGGGGCGAGGCGTGGTTGCTAGGCCCCGATCGCGCTGAAGAATTGGCCTGTCTGGTTGGACGACAAACGCCGCTTGGTTTGCGCCTCACGTAGGGTGCGCTGCGCGCACCAGGTGTCTTGACGCCGTTGAACACGCCGCCTGCAAAATCTCCCTTATTTCCGATCACGTAGAACCTAGGTTCTATGGTATTCCCGCGCCAAAAACATCAGACTTCGTCCTGGCAGTACATCAAACGAAGTCATCTTAATAAGTTACTGGTCAGGGAGAGGTTTGCAGTCATGCGACAGTTCGTCCGGCGGTTCCGTTCTGTATTTCTGCTGGCGCTCGGGATTAGCCTGGTGGCTAACCTGTTGCTGGTGGTTCCTTCGATTTATTTTCTGCAAGTCTTCGATCGTGTTCTGACCAGCCGCAGCAACGAAACGCTGATCATGCTGTCGTTGCTGGCCCTGGTGGCGCTGGCGATGTCGGGCGCCTTGGATGGGATGCGGAGCCGTCTGCTGGGCTTCGCCTCGGTGGCCTTGGAAAAGGCGCTGGGGTCGCCGGTGCTCGGCGCGATGCTCAAGGACGCCGCTGCGCCGGTGCCTTCCGGCAGCGTGCATGGCTTGCGCGACGTCGCGATCCTGCGTAGTTTTGTCTCGGGCTCCGGGTTGATGTCGTTGTTCGATCTGCCGTGGTTGCCTATCTATCTGGCGATTATTTTTCTGTTTCACCCCATGCTGGGGGCGGTCGCTACGGCGGGTGCTGTGGGATTGTTGGTGTTCGCAATCCTGAACGAGAAACGATCGCGCGTCCCGCTCGAGAACCTGGGTACCGAGGCACGCAAAGCGGCGCGCTTGGCGGAGTTGAGTCTACGCAATGCCGAAGTGGTGGCGGCGTTGGGCATGGCACCAGACTTATCGAAGCATTGGGCAAAAAGCAATCAGAGCGCCCTCAAGCTGCAGATCGACACTTCTCATATCGCCAGCAACTACAGTGTGCTGACCAAGAGCGCGCGCCAAGTCATTCAGATCGCAATGCTGGCGGTTGGCGCCTATCTGGTGATCGACATGAACACTTCGTCCGGTGTCATGATCGCCGCCACGATACTGTTGGGGCGTGCGCTGGCTCCGATGGAGAGCATGATCGTCGCATGGCGTGGGTTGGTGGAAGCACGCTCCGCCTACGCCCGGCTCGATGAGTTGTTGGGGAAACTGGACAAACAGCCCGGACGCACGCAACTGCCCGCACCCAAAGGCGACCTGCGTGTGGAGCAGGTGGTATTCGGCATCCATGCGCGCGAGGCCGCCATTCTGAAGGGCGTGTCCTTCCAGCTCGCGGCGGGTAACTCGCTGGCGGTGATCGGTCCCAGTGCTTCGGGAAAATCCACATTGGCGCGCTTGATCGTTGGCGTGTGGAGCCCCGGCATCGGTAAGGTACGCTTGGATGGCGCCGATATCGCCACTTGGTCGCGAGAGGATTTGGGCAAATATATCGGCTATCTGCCGCAAGATGTGGAGCTATTTTCCGCCACGGTAAGCGAGAACATCGCGCGGCTGGGGGCGGTGGACTCGGCGGCGGTGATCGATGCGGCGCAACGAGCGGGTGTGCACGAGATGATTCTGCAATTTCCCCAAGGTTACGACACGCAGATCGGGGAGGGGGGTACGTTCCTCTCCGGTGGCCAGCGGCAGCGCATCGGCTTGGCGAGAGCGCTCCACGGCAATCCCAAACTTATCGTGCTGGATGAACCCAACGCCAGTCTCGATAGCGACGGCGAGGCTGCGCTATTGAATGCCATCCGCGACAGCAAGCAGCGGGGCGCTACCGTGATTCTGATCACCCATCGGCCATCCATGCTGAGCGAGATCGATCAAATGCTCGTATTGCGTGACGGCAGGGTGGTGCGATTCGGCGCGCGCGAAGAAGTGCTACCGGAAGTCGCGTCCGGCATCGTTGCCTTCAAACCGGCTCTCGTAGCAGAACCCATCAAAGCGATTCGCGCATAGGACTATCATGGCTACCTTACTTCATAGTTTATCGGCGGATCTGGATTTGAACGATCTGGACAACCCGCTACGTGGGATTCGAACCGGAGCCCTCATCGTCATGGCCCTGGCTTTGGGGATTGGATTCTGGCTGGTGCTGGCGCCCCTGAGCGGGGCGGTCATCGGGCCCGGGGTGGTCAAGGTGGATAGCAATCGCAAGACCGTCCAGCACCAAGAAGGCGGGATCGTGCGAGAAGTGCTAGTGCGCAATGGCGACAAAGTACGCGCCGGCCAGACCCTGCTAGTAATCGGCGATGTGCGGGTGGACGCATCGGAAGAGATGGTGCGTACGCAACTCGATTCCGAGCTGGCACGCGCCGCCCGTCTGGACGCGGAGCGTGGCGCCGCCGACGAGATTGATTTTGCCGACGAACTCACGGCGCGCGCAGGCGATTCGCGGGTAAGTGAATTGATGTCGCGAGAGCGCACCTTGTTCGCCGCTCGACGCACTTCGCTGAAGGATCAGATTCGTCTCATCGAAGAGCAGGCGGTCGAGGCGCAGTCGGAAATCCAGTCGCGTATTTCCAAACTCGGCGCGGACGAATCCTCTCGCGATCTGGTGCGCGAGGAGTTGACGGCGAATGAGGCGCTGTCGCAGCAAGGATTCGTCAGTAAGGTTCGCGTGCTAAGTCTCAAGCGAGGCGAGACCGAATTGGCGGCACGCCATGAAGAGAATAAGGCGGAAATCTCCAAGGCGCGCCAGCGTATCGCCGAGCTTCGGCTGCGCGCGGCAGGCATGCGCCACAGCTTCATGCAAGAGGCCGCGGACGAGCACAAGCGCTCGAGCGCGACGGTGTTCGACTTGCGCGAGCGGCTGCGACCGCTGCAGGATGCCCAGACGCGGCAAAACGTGACGGCACCGGTAGCGGGAGAAATCGTCGATCTCAGGGTCACGGGGGCGGGAACGGTCATCGGCCCACGCGACCCGATTCTCGATATCGTTCCGGAGAATGCCGACCTTATCATCGAGGCCCGCATCCGGCCCGAGGACATCAACTATGTATCGATTGGCGCGCAGGCGGACGTGCATCTTTCCGCCTTCAAACAGCGCATCACCCCCGTCGTACGGGGCAGCGTGACCTACGTCTCGGCCGACCGCCTGGAGGACAAAGCGCTGCGTGCTTACTATTACTCGGCGTATGTGAAGGTATCCGCCCAGAGCCTGCGCGAAGCCGGAGAACTCAAGCTCCAGGCCGGCATGCCGGCGGAGGTGTTCGTCAAGACCTCCGAGCACACGGCAATGGAATATCTGGTAGCGCCGGTGCAGGCATTCTTGCGGCGCGCTATGCGGGAGCCTTGAGGGGGAGGCAGGCTTCGCAGGATGGGATTCGCTGCACTGCGGTAGACTTAGCATCTTTCCCTTATTCCTTTGCTCATTCCGTCTATGAAAGTTCTCGTTCCCATCAAACGAGTAGTCGACTACAACGTAAAAGTCCGAGTCAAAGCCGACGGCTCCGGCGTGGAAACCGCCAACGTCAAGATGTCCATGAATCCCTTCGACGAGATCGCCATCGAAGAAGCGGTGCGCTTGAAGGAAGCCGGCGTGGTAACCGAAATCGTCGCGATTTCCGTCGGACCCACGCAGTGCCAGGAAACCTTGCGCACGGCGCTGGCCATCGGGGCGGATCGCGCTATCCTGGTGGAAACGGCCCTGGAAACGCAGCCCCTGGGGGTGGCGAAGGTGCTGCAAAAACTCGCACAGAAGGAGGCGCCGAAACTCATCATTCTGGGCAAGCAGGCCATCGACGATGATTTCAATCAAACCGGCCAGATGCTTGCCGCGCTGCTGGGGTGGTCGCAGGCGACGTTTGCCTCAAAGGTCAAGGTAGCGGGCGAGAGCGCCGAAGTGACTCGCGAAGTCGACGGCGGATTGGAGACGCTTGCCATCAAGCTGCCCGCCATCGTGACCACGGACTTGCGCTTGAACGAACCGCGCTACGTGACGTTGCCCAACATCATGAAGGCGAAAAAGAAGACGCTCGACATCGTCAAGCCCGAAGACTTGGGTGTGGACATGACGCCGCGACTCAAGACGCTCAAGGTGCAAGAGCCGCCAAAGCGCAGCGCCGGTGTGCAAGTAAAGTCGGTCGAGGAGCTGGTCAACAAACTCAAGAACGAAGCGAAGGTGATTTGACATGGCGGTACTGGTTATTGCGGAACACGATAACGCTGGTATTAAACCCAGCACTTTGAACACCGTCACCGCCGCCGTCAAAATCGGTGGAGGGGTTGATATCCTGGTGGCGGGACACCATTGCGCCGCTGCCGCTGCCGCTGCGGCCAAGATCGCTGGCGTGGCGAAGGTGCGAGTGGTGGATGCCGCGCTTTATGCTCACACCCTGGCTGAGAATATGGCGAGTCTGGTGGTAGGGCTCGCCACAAATTACACTCACGTGTTGGCACCTGCGTCGACGTTCGGCAAGAATTTTCTGCCGCGCGTGGCCGCTTTGCTCGATGTGGCTCAGCTCTCGGATATCGTAGCGGTGGAATCGCCCGACACTTTTGTGCGGCCCATCTATGCCGGCAATGCTTTGGCGACCATGCAATCCGGCGATGCCATCAAAGTCATCTCGGTGCGTATCACGGGTTTCGATGCCGCGGCGAGCGAGGGTGGCCATGCCGCGGTTGAAAACGCCGACGCGGCGAACGATACGGGACTTTCCAAGTTGCTCAGTCAGGAACTGACCAAGTCCGAGCGTCCGGAATTGACAGCGGCGCGCATCATTGTCTCAGGTGGCCGGGGCATGGGCAATGGCGAGAATTTCAAGATTCTCGAAGCGCTGGCGGATAAGCTGGGCGCCGCGGTTGGCGCTTCCCGCGCCGCCGTGGATGCCGGCTTTGTGCCCAACGACTATCAGGTGGGGCAAACCGGCAAGGTGGTGGCGCCGGAGCTCTACGTTGCGGTGGGAATTTCCGGTGCCATTCAACACTTGGCCGGGATGAAGGACAGCAAGGTCATCGTGGCGATCAACAAAGACGCCGAAGCCCCGATCTTTCAGATTGCGGATTACGGCCTGGTGGCCGATCTGTTCCAGGCCGTGCCCGAGCTTATCGCCGCCTTAGACTAATAGACCAGGAGTCAACATGGCAGAGTACATCGCACCTGTTCGCGACATGCAGTTCGTCATCAAAGAACTTGCCGGCTTGGAGGCCATTACGGCGCTTCCTGGCTGCGGCGAGGTGACGGGGGAACTGGTGGACGCCGTGCTGGCGGAGGCCGGTAAGTTTGCCACCGGCGTGCTGAGTCCGCTCAACGCGAGCGGTGACGAAACCGGTTGCAAGTGGCACGACGGCGTGGTCACCACGCCGCCCGGATTCAAGGAAGCCTATCGCAAGTATCGCGAAGGCGGATGGCCGGCGTTGCCGGGAGACCCCGCCTTTGGCGGCCAAGGGCTGCCGCATGTGCTCTCCCACCCCGTGTCCGAGATTTGGAATGGTGCCAACATGGCCTTCTGCCTCGGGCCGATGCTTACCAACGGCAGCGTCATCGCGCTCAGCAAGCACGGCACCGAAGAGCAACAACGGTTGTACCTGCAAAAGCTCGTCAGCGGCGAGTGGATGGGCACCATGAACTTGACGGAACCGCAAGCCGGTTCCGATTTGGCCGCGGTTCGAACGCGAGCCGTACCCGAGGGCGATCACTATCGCCTCTACGGAACCAAGATTTTCATCACCTACGGCGAGCACGACTGGACCGACAACATCATCCACCTCGTGTTGGCGCGCACGCCCACGGCGCCGGAGGGTGTCAAGGGCATTTCCATGTTCATCGTGCCCAAGGTGCTGGTGAACGCCGATGGCAGCCTGGGGGCGCGCAACGACGTGAAGTGCGTTTCCATCGAACACAAGCTGGGCATCCACGCCAGCCCAACGGCGGTGCTGGCCTATGGCGATAAGGATGGAGCGGTGGGCTTTCTATTCGGACAGGAAAATCGCGGCCTCGAATACATGTTCACCATGATGAACTGCGCGCGGCTGGAGGTCGGCATCGAAGGTATTGGCCTGTCGGAGCGTGCCTACCAACGCGCTTTGGCCTACGCCAAGGATCGCGTACAAGGCAAGGACATCGCCGTGCGTGGCGCAGACCGCGTGGCGATCATTCAGCATCCGGACATTCGCCGTATGTTGATGAGCATGAAAGCCCAAACCGAAGCCATGCGAGCCATTGCCATCCTGGCCTCGCACTCGCTGGATATGTCCCATCAACACCCGGATCGCAACGAGCGGCTTAAGCATCAATCCCTGGTGGATTTTGTGACTCCCATCGTCAAGGGGTGGTGCACGGAGCAGGCCATCGAAGTCGCCTCATTGGGCGTGCAGGTGCACGGCGGCATGGGCTTCATCGAAGAAACCGGCGCTGCACAGCATTACCGCGATGCGCGTATTACCACCATCTATGAAGGCACCACCGGCATCCAGGCCAACGATCTGATGGGCCGCAAGCTGGCGGCGGAGAAGGGGATGACGGCCCATCTGCTACTGGCCGAAATGCGCGCCTTTGATGCGGAACTGGCGAGGGTGGACCATCCCGCGCTGGCTTCGATTCGTCGTGCCCTGGGCGAAGGCGTTGCTGCCTTAACGACGGCAACCGACTGGGTGTTGGAGACCTATCCGACACACGTGCGAGCGGCCGTTTCCGGTGCCGTGCCCTACCTCAAGCTTTGGGGTACTGTCCTGGGCGGCTTTCAACTGGCCAAGTCGGCCTTGATCGCCAAGCATCAGCTCGATGCCGGCAGCACCGAGACCGATTTTTATCGCGGCAAGATCGCCACGGCACGCTTCTTTGCTGAGCACCATCTACCTCTGGGCCACTCCTACACGCAAGCCATCGTGAATGGTGCTGCCAGTGTGCTGGCGTTGGAGGTGGCACAGTTATAACGTGGGACGAGTGCAATCCGCCTAGACTGGATTGGTTAGCGACGTTGCGGCGCAAGGCGCTGCGCTTTTCCGCCCTACGGGCTATTCGCCTTGTGAGGAATGATTGTTGGGCTCAGTGTCAAAATCCTAGGACCCTTCCTGTTTTCCACTAGCGAGTCTCATTAGACTCGATCTCCATGGGCCAGCGCTGCCCGACAATACGGAGACCTGAAAATGAAACCACAGACCCAGCGCATTCTGATCGGCCTATGTTTGTGGGCCGCGACGAGTGCTTTCGCGGATGATGTCATTCGAACTTGGGTGGACGACAAGGGCCGCGTCCACTACAGCAATGTGGCGCCCGACCAAACCCATTCTCGCGACGTGCAGGCGCCTCCCGCGCCGACATCGCAAGAGTACGAAGCCTCCCACCAGCGAGCCGTGCAGGAAAAGGGGCATCTGGCAAAGTGGGGGGCGGCACGCCCTGTCGTCCTTCCATCAGAGCCCGGCGCTATGGTGTCTTGCGAGCGCGCCATGCAAATTATTGGATTCCTGCAGGGTTACCAGGAAGTCCCGGTACTGCGCCCCATGGACAGCGGCGAGGTGACGTGGTTGTCCGATCCGGAGCGCACACACTATCTGGCGCTCGCCAAGCAACAAGTGGAAGACACCTGCACACGCGCGCGCGAGGTAACTATGCATGACCTCTGGGTCGGGCTGTTCTGGCCACGTACGGCGCGTGCCGCCACCATTACTCCAACGCAGTTCATCACGCCTCCCGTAACGCCAGAACCGGACGCGTCCATCAGGGGAGGGCGTCCCGCGACAGCTCCCACCAATCCAACGACCGCGCTCATCAATGCGAAGCGTGCCAACACTCCGGTGACATCGGTGACGTCAATCGTTGGTGCCAAGCGACCCACCGCCGCGGCCAATCCCAACGCCGGGACCTTGAAGTAGTCACACGCAGGCAGTTCGGCTCCGGGCCGAACTGCCTGCGTGTGCTTAAGCCAGCGTCATTTTCCTACGAGGGCGCCTGCGCTGTTCGTGTAGCATCCCAGCCGTACGGGTGTTGTTTTGTACCGAACCGTCACTGACTGTGGGAGCGCTGCATGTCGCACTGGATTTGGGCCGCCGTGGGTGTGGGCCTGCTGTGGGCGCTGGCTTATCGCGAGGTGGGTCGCTGGACTTGGGCCATCGGACTCGGCGCCTTCTTGTTGATCGCCTCGTTCTTTTCTTCCATTTCGCCTTTGAAATTGGCCGTGGTGTGGACTGTCGTCGTGGCAGCGTGCGTGGTGGTCGTCGTTCCAAAAATTCGGCGTTCCCTAATCAGCGACCCGCTTTTGGCGTGGTTCCGTCAGGTGATGCCGCGGGTTTCCCAGACCGAACAAGAAGCGCTCAACGCTGGCACCGTTTGGTGGGACGCGGACTTATTCTCGGGTCGCCCTGACTGGAGCAAGCTGCTGGCGTTTCCGCGTCCGGCACTCACCAACGCAGAGCGCGAGTTTCTCGACGGCCCGGTAGAGGCCTTGTGCCGCATGACCGATGATTGGGAGATCAGCTACGAACTCAATGATCTGTCGCCGGCCGTGTGGCAGTTCATCAAAGACGAGGGCTTCCTCGGGATGATCATTCCCAAGGAGTACGGTGGCCTTGGATTCTCCGCCTATGCGCATTCGCAGGTCATCACCAAACTCGCCACGCGCAGCGTGGCCGCCACGGTAACGGTGATGGTGCCCAATTCACTGGGCCCCGCCGAACTCCTGCTCCACTACGGCACCGAGGCACAGAAACGCCATCACTTGCCGCGCCTGGCGCATGGACAGGAGATCCCGTGCTTTGCCTTGACCGGACCGGATGCCGGCTCCGACGCGGGCGCCATTCCGGATTTCGGAATCGTGTGCTACGACCTGTTCGAAGGGCGCCAGGTGCTCGGCATGCGAGTCACTTGGGACAAACGCTACATCACGCTCGGGCCGGTCGCGACACTGCTCGGGCTGGCGTTCCGCCTGTACGATCCCAACCAGTATCTTGGACACGAATCCGATGTCGGCATCACGCTGGCGCTCATTCCCACGCATCACCCAGGCGTGAACATCGGGCGCCGCCACCTTCCGCTGAACGCGCCCTTCATGAACGGTCCCAATTGGGGTAAAGACGTTTTCATCCCCATGGAGTGGGTGATCGGCGGCCAGGAAAGAGTGGGGCAAGGTTGGCGGATGCTGATGGAATGCCTGGCTACCGGCAGATCGATCTCGCTGCCCTCATCCAGTGTGGGAATGGCGAAGCTGGCAACGCGAACCACCGGCGCCTATGCGCGCATCCGCCAGCAATTCCGCGTGCCGATCGGCGAGTTCGAAGGCGTGGAAGAGGCCATGGCGCGCATCGCTGGTAATACGTACATGATGGACGCGGCCCGCACCATGACGGCCGGCGCGGTCGATCTGGGTGAACGGCCTTGCGTGCCTTCGGCCATCGTCAAGTACCACTGCACCGAGCGTGGCCGCAATGTCATCAACGATGCCATGGACGTGCATGGCGGCAAGGGCATTTGCCTGGGGCCGAACAACTACCTGGGGTCTGCTTATCAACTGACACCCATCGGAATTACCGTCGAAGGTGCGAATATCCTAACGCGCAGCATGATCATTTTCGGCCAGGGCGCCATTCGCTGTCACCCTTACGTGTTGAAGGAAATTGAAGCGGCCGGTTACGCCGATCAGGCGGCGGGCGCGCAACAGTTCGATGAGGTGCTTTGGAATCACGTTGCCTTTCTGGTGGGCAACGTGGCGCGTTCGCTGTTTCTCGGCATGGGTGGTGCACGCTTGAAATCCGTGTCTGGAGCGCGCGATGTGAAGCGGCACTATCAGAATCTTTCTCGCTTGTCCGCGGGCTTCGCCTTCGCGGCGGATGTCTCCATGCTGGTGCTGGGCGGTGCCCTCAAGCGCAAGGAGAAACTCTCCGCGCGCTTGGGCGACATGCTGAGTTATCTTTACCTCGCTTCGGCGGTGCTCAAGCGCTTCGAGGATGAAGGGCAGCAGCAGACCGATTTACCGCTGGCGCACTGGGCGCTGGAAGAATGCTGCTATCGCGCGCAAGCGGCCGCCTACGGAGTGTTCGAGAATTTCCCCAATCGAGCTGTGGCAATGATCATGAAGCGTATCCTATTTCCACTTGGACGCGCGTTCAAAGCGCCGAGCGACGATTTGGGGCAACGAGTCACTCGACTCATCATGCAATCCTCCGCTGCGCGCGATCGCCTGACGGCGGGCATGTACATCGCGAAGACCGAAGCCGACCCGGTGGGTCGGCTGGAACTGGCGCTCGATGCGGTGGATGCCGCCGAAGCCATAGAGGCGAAATTGCGCAACAGCGGCTCTGCGGCGGAAGGTAGGCCACAATCCATGAGCGATCGCGTGGATGCCGCCTTGGAATCGCACTTGATCACGGCGGACGAGGCGCAACAGTGGCGCCGCTATGAGCAATTGCGCAAGGCCTGCGTCATGGTGGATGATTTTCCGCACGATATTGGCCGTCGCGTCGCGATGGTTGCGGCCGCGGAGCAATCGGTTACACAGGCTGTATTGCGTGACCCAACGCTGGAGGAGCGAGTCGAAGTATGAGCGATGCGCCAGCCAAAGTGCAATTGCCGGTCGGTAAAGAGCCCGTCATACGAGTGGTGCCTATGCCCGCCGACGCCAACGTCACCGGTGACGTTTTTGGCGGCTGGATCATGGCGCAAGTCGACATCGCCGGTTCCATACCTTGTTTTCGCCTGGCGAAAGGAAGAATCGCAACGGTTGCGGTGAATTCATTCGTGTTTAAACAACCGGTATTCATCGGCGATCTGGTGAGCTTCTATGCCGAGGTAAAACGGGTGGGCAAGACCTCCATCACGGTGGACGTGGAGGTCTACGCGCAACGACGCACACATGGGGAGGAATGTGTGAAGGTCACGGAGGCGACGTTGACGTACGTTGCCGTGGACGAACAACGACGTCCGCGCCCGATCGCAGCCTAGATCATTGATCAGCGCCAGCAGGAGACAAGCATGCAACGCCATCCAGTGCGAACCGTAGCAATCGTGTTGTTGGGCAGTGCGGTCGCCCTTCGAGCGGAGGCGGCAGGCTTCGCGCTGTTGGAGCAGAACGCAAGCTTAATGGGCAATGCAATGGCGGGTTCTGCGGCGTCCGCGCAGGACGCCAGCACGGTGTATTTCAATCCCGCGGGCCTGACGCAGCTCAAGGGAATTCAGCTGGTTGCGGGGCTGCATGGCATCCATGTCAGTGCGAAGTTTTCCGGGACCGGATCCAACTCCGGTGGCTTCGCACTCAACGGCACCGGTGGCGATGCGGGCGTGACAGCGCTCGTACCGAATGTTTATTTCAGTGTGCCGATCGGGGAGCGCTTGGCTTTAGGCGTCGGAGTGAATCCGCCATTCGGACTCGCTAGCGAATATGACGACAATTGGCTGGGTCGTTTCCAGGGCATCAAGTCCGAGTTGAAGACGGTCAATGTCAATCCGTCGGTGGCGTTCAAAGTCAGCGAGGTTGCATCGCTGGGATTCGGTTTAAACATTCAGAGGGCGCAGGCTGAGCTAACCAACGCGGTGTTTCTCGGAGTCGAGGGGCGTACAAAGCTCAAGGCCGACGACAACGGGTGGGGATGGAATGCGGGCGCCCTTTTTCAATTGGGATCCGACATGCGCTTAGGAGTTGCCTATCGCTCGCGGATTGAATACAAGTTGGACGGCAACGTAGCGACGACGAATCTCGCGGGCACGCCGTTGGCAGCGGCCTCATTTGACGCAACCGCCGAGATTACTTTTCCCGACACCGCGACCCTAAGTTTGGTGCAAAAGTATGGCGAGAATTGGGAACTCCTCGGAGATCTTATGTGGACGCACTGGAGTGTCGTGGATCGGGTGTTCGTCATCGATAAATCCAGTGGTGCCACCAGAGATACGCTGATATTTAATTTCAATGACGCCTGGCGCTGGGCGCTCGGGATCAACTACCACCACAACGAGCAGTGGACCTTCAAGGGCGGATTTGCCTATGATCAGTCTCCGGTTGACGACGCCACTCGAAGCGTCCGGCTACCGGACACCGATCGCTATTGGCTCTCACTGGGAGCCAAGTTCCGCTTTTCCAAGTTGGGGGCGGTGGATATCGCGTATTCGCATTTGTTCGGAAAGAGTGGTGCGATAAACTCCACGAGAACTCAGGCCGTCCCATCGTTTACCTCCACGGTGACAGGAAGCTATGCGACATCCGTCGACATCATCAGCGCGCAAGTCACGCTGTCTTTCTAGTCGATCGATAGCGTGAAGGAAGTTGCCGTTTTAGGTGCTGGCGTTCTGGGGAATTTCGAGATGAGATCGCGCCCTATAAGGTCGAGGCCCGGGTGCCGCGGGAATATTTCAGGGATTAAAGAGAACTTCGCGGGCGGGGTATTGACCCCGCCCTTGACCAAAGGGGGCTACGTGAAAATCACTTCGCCCCCTTTGGAAACCCCCGAAGTTTGCCCCCGCGCCGAGAGCGCGGGGAATACGAGTTGAGCTAGCCCGGCCCCGCATAGCTGTCCGACATATTGGATGTGTGCTCGGCACTCGCACTTTGTCGGTGCCTGCGCGCGCTGACCAGCGTGGGTTCATAGGCCCGTAGAAACCGCACGAATTCATCGTCGGGCAGCGGCTGGCTGATGAGATATCCTTGGACCTGATCGCAGTGTTCGCCGCGCAAGAAGGTAAGCTGATCCACATGGTCGACGCCTTCGGCCAGCACATCTTTTCGCAAGTTGTGCGCCATGGCGATGATGGTGGCCGCGATGGTGCGTGCATCCTCGTCGGTGGTGACGTCGCGTACGAACGAGCGGTCAATTTTCAGCAAATGGAAGGGCAAACGCTTCAAGTACGAGAGCGACGAGTAACCCGTGCCAAAATCGTCGATCGCGATGCGCACGCCACAAGCTGCGAGCTTGTCGATATTCACGCGCGGAAGCTCGCTTTCTTCCATCAGCACTGTTTCCGTGATCTCGAGTTCGAGGTTGTTCGGCGCTATCCCCGTACTGGTGAGAGTGTTCTCCACGAATTGAGAGAAGTCGGGCCGCTTGAACTGACGTGGCGAAGCGTTGATCGATATACGCGGCGGTGCGATGCCTAGCATGCGCCATCGGTTGTAGTGCTCGCAGGCCTTGACCAGAACCAGTTCTCCCAGCGGTTCGATCAATCCGCTGGACTCCGCATGCGACATGAAGTAGGCGGGCGCCAGCAGCCCTCGCTCCGGATGCTGCCATCGCAGCAGCGCTTCCACGCCGCAAATGTTGCCCGTGAGCAAATCCACTTGCGGCTGGAAATGCAGCACAAACTGATTGTGCTCCACCGCCAAGCGCAGTTCGCGGTCCAGATTGGCGAGATGATGGGTCTCCCGATTCATGCGCTCTTCGTAGAACACGTGGCGACCCTTGCCAGCTTCCTTGGCTCGGTACATGGCGATGTCCGCGTTGCTAAGCAATGATTCAGGATCCTGGCCATCGGTGGGATACACCGTAATTCCGATGCTTGCGCACAAGAAACACTGCTGTGTGTCGATGGTGAACGGTTCGGACAAGCGTTGGATGATGCTGCGAGCAAGTTGGCCGGCGTCTCGCACGTGTATCAGGTCCGTCAGTATCACGGCGAACTCATCGCCGCTGAGTCGTGCAACCGTATCGCTGTCTCGTACGCTGGCGCGCAGCCGAGTGGCGACGTTGCGCAGCACCTGGTCGCCGGCGCCGTGGCCTAGCGTGTCATTTACTTGCTTGAAGAAATCCAGGTCGATATACAGTAGCGCCAGCATGTGTCCGTTGCGGGTGGTGCGAGTGATCTCTTGTACCAGACGATCACTGAACAACAATCGGTTGGGCAGGCGCGTGAGGTGGTCGAAGCGTGTCTGCACGAACAGCTGATGCTCCTTCTGCATCGCCGCCACCGCCACCTCGATCCGACCCGCAATATCACGCGAGGCGATTTCGTCCGACTCCTCCCACGTTGGTTCGGGGAAGCGCGCGAGCACGAACAGGCCGCTCAAGCCAATCTCCGTTTGAACTGGAATGAAAGTGGTGTGAAGTTCCGGTGCGCTTGGCCAAGATGCCAGTGTTCCTAGCTCATCGAGGCGCTTTTGGAGGTGCTCTAAGGTGACCCTCATGCCGGTTGTAATGGCGATCTGGGAACTGCTATGCAGCCGAGTCGA
Source organism: Betaproteobacteria bacterium (assembly GCA_031379405.1). Taxonomy (GTDB): domain Bacteria; phylum Pseudomonadota; class Gammaproteobacteria; order Burkholderiales; family SHXO01; genus SHXO01. The sequence goes on from JANNFC010000430.1 coordinate 14,224, forward strand.
CTTCACGCCACCGTCGTTTGCGCGCACGTAAGTGCGAATGACACGTCCTGTGGTGGGGTCGCTTATCACTATGGCGGCGGCAGCGATTCGAATGACTTCTGGTAGTTTTTCCAGGACTGCGTTGGCGGTTCGGTCAATATCCGAACGCGACAGAATGGAGCGATCCAGCTCCGCAAGCATCTTCAGTATCTTGAACTGATTGTCAAGACGCGCTGACATGCCATTGAACGAGCGTGCCAGTTCACCGAGCTCGTCTGGGGAGTTCGCGCTAACGCTATGGGAGAAGTCTTGATGTGCGACCTGGTGAGTGGCTTCCAACAATTGCCGCAAGGGCAGCAAGGTGCGGCGGATGTGAATCAGACTTATGGCCACTACCACCAACAGGGTAAGGCTTGCCGCCAGAAGGATGCTGACGCCGGTTTCCATGAGCTGGGCGAGCATTCCCGCGTCGGGTTTGGCCACCATGATGGTCCAAGGTAGGCTCGCAACGGGTGCCGCAAGAGAAACGCGCCTGAGGGCGGCCGAAAAGGGTGCTGTGTTCGAGTTCCAGTGCAGGCGCTCGGAAGTCGCCTTGCGAAATTTGGTCGATGCGGCGATGATGCCATCAAACGCTGGGGCGCATCGGATAGCTTGGACGCCCACCAACAAGCACGACTGCGCGTTATCCGGGATCACGCTGGGGAGGAGTTTCTCCAGGTCTAATTGAGCCACGACAAGCCCCCCGTCGCGCAGCTGCTTGATCAGTTGAAGTTGCGTTTCCCCATGGGCGGAGGTCCCGGGGCGCAGCAGAATCGAACCGCGAGAAAGTTCGCTTAGTTCCTTGGAATCCAGTGGGGGAAGCTGGGTGGCTTGATCAAAACTCCGGCCCGTTTCGGTATTTGGAATAAACCGAACAGAACCGGCAAAGTGAGGAGGTGTTGGGCCGGATGTTAGGTTGGATATTGGGTTGTCCGGTCGCGCAATCATGTCGAGCGCGTATTGCGCTTCGCTGACCCGAAGGGGGATGATCTTCGCGTAAGCGTCGGCCCAGGCGCCTAGGTCGGACTCGGTGTGATTCTGCTGGGCGAGCAGGGACTCCCGTGTCGCCAGGGCGAGAATGATTGCCACCGGGACGAATGCCCCAGCGAGAAACAGGAGAGAAACCCGTGTCGCGAGTTTGCTCCCGAGAAGTGATCTGGTTATGGTGCCCATCAGCATGCGTTGGTTAGTAACCCGGTTGTTGCAGGATTGTTATGCCGCAGGTCTAGTTAGCCAAAGGCGTGCAAGGTACGCTCGAATGCCAGTCACTTTCCTCTGGCGGCGGTTTGAAGGGAAGCTTATC
>JANNFC010000445.1:0-26665 GCA_031379405.1 Betaproteobacteria bacterium
CGCCACTCTCCTCATCATGGATGCAGTCGAGTTAGTCGGACCCGATCGTCGCAAGGTTCGCAGCGAACTCAATAAAACGAAGGATCACCAGTCCATCGTTGGCACCGTAACCTTCGACGATCACGGCCAGAATATGGTGCCGCTCATCACCAAGTTTGTGGTGCAGGATGGAAAATGGGTGGTGTGGGAAGACAGCGAGTTTTCGAAGGGAAAGCGAAAGCTCGCCAAACCATAGGAGCAATTCCAGGAGAATCGCTGCGCCGTCGATTGAAGGTGGTGTCTGTTATCACGGCCCATCGATCAACAAGCCGTGACCAGATTGCTTCGACTCGTATTAATCCTATTTCTTGAACAGCTCCTCAATATTGTCGGACTCCTTCGTGCCGGAGCCCGCTGGTGTCTTTGATGCGTCCCGTTCTTTTCCAGGGGCGCCGAAATCGGGTATGGAATCTTTGGATGTCGTGCTCTCTGACTCGGCATCTGGTATGACGATCTCGGTTTTACTGGCGTCGATCACCGATCTATCCAGATTGCTCGTCACCAAGCCAGGGAAGATGATAACGATGGCCACCATGATCACCTGAATGACCACGAAGGGCACAGCACCCCAGTAGATCTGTCCAGTGGTGACCGGCGCCATGACTTTGCTGGTGATCTTGTCTACGTAGTCTTTTGCCGGCGCCACGCTGCGCAAGTAGAACAGCGCGAAGCCAAAAGGCGGATGCATGAAGGAAGTCTGCATATTGACGCCCAACAACACGCCGAACCAAATGAGGTCGATGCCTAGCTTGTCCGCCACCGGTCCGAGAAGCGGCACGATAATGAACGCCAGTTCGAAGAAATCCAAGAAGAAGGCCAACACGAATACCAGAATGTTGACCACGATCAGGAAGCCAATTTGACCGCCAGGTAATCCCGTCAGCAGGTGTTCCACCCAGAGATCACCGTTTACCCCACGGAAGGTCAGGCCGAATACGGTCGAGCCGATTAAAATGAACAAAACAAAAGACGAAAGTTTGGCCGTCGTGTTCATGGCTTGTTTGAGCAAAGACCAATCTAAACGTCGATTCAGCATCGCCAGGATGAGCGCGCCAGTCGCTCCCATGGCGCCACCCTCGGTGGGCATCGCGATGCCGAGAAAGATGGTTCCCAATACCAGGAAAATCAGCCCTAGCGGGGGCACCAGTACGAGCAGCACGCGCACGAGTAGTTTCGTTCCGCGTAAGGTTCTTGCCTCCAACGGAAGCGCTGGGGCGGCGTCCGGGCGCACAATGGTGAGTGCGAACACGTAGCCCGCATACAACGCGGTCAACACCAGGCCTGGAAGCAGGGCGCCCGCATACATATCGCCCACCGAACGGCCCAGCTGGTCGGCCAGTACGATGAGCACCAGCGACGGCGGAATAATCTGCGCCAGTGTTCCGGAAGCCGCGATCACGCCGCTCGCCAGCCGGCGGTCGTAGCCGTAGCGCAACATGATGGGCAACGAAATCAAGCCCATGGAAATTACCGAAGCCGCCACCACACCGGTGGTCGCGGCTAATAGCGCACCGACGAAGATGACGGCGTAAGCCAGACCGCCGCGAATGGGCCCGAACAACTGACCGACAGTGTCGAGCAGATCCTCCGCCATGCCGCTGCGCTCGAGGATCAATCCCATGAAGGTGAAGAATGGAATGGCCAGCAAGGTATCGTTGGACATGATCCCGAAAATCCTTTCGGGGAGTGCTTGAAAAAGCTCCGGGGTCAACAACCCGAGTTCGACACCAATGAATCCAAAGGACAAGCCTAAGGCCCCCAATGCAAAAGCCACCGGATAGCCCAGTAGCAGAAAGACCACGAGCATCGCGAACATCAATGGCGCGATATTGTCGATGATGAACTGTGTCATTTCACCACCTCCTGTTCGATCGCTCGTGCAAGGGGTGGCACGCCATGGCCCGAGTGCTTTTCTGCCGGATCGGGGATCAGCCCCTTGAGAAACGCGACGCGCTTGATCAACTCGGAAAATCCTTGCAGTACTAGGAGTAAGAAACCAACGGGAACCATCAATCGCGCCGGCCAACGAACGAGTCCACCCGCATTCGATGAGGTCTCGCCCGTATTCCAGGCGTTCATGAAGATCGGCCAGGATAGCTCCATGATGAAGATCGAAATCGGCAATAGGAAGACTAGCGTGCCGAAGATGTCGATCCATGCTCGCGTCCGAGCAGACCATCGGCTTGCAACGACGTCGATGCGGATGTGCTCGTTGTTTAGGAGGGTGTAGCCTGCGCAGAACAAGAAGATGGCTGCAAACAGATACCACTGTAATTCCAGCCAGGCGTTGGAGCTGTCGCTAAGTACTTTGCGTACGATAGCATTACCGGCGCTGACAAGGGCGACGATGAGTACCAACCACATTACCGCCTTGCCGACGCGTTCGTTGACCGCGTCAATAGCGCGTGATAGGGATAACAGCAAGTTCATTGAAAGGTCCCGAATTATCTTTATGACTTCTCCAGCACCCCATGCCGCTCCCTCTTGGGGAAGGCATACGGGAGGCCCCCAATCGCGCATCACCCTGGCCCCGGCTTTCGCGAGGCGCGGATTGTCGCACGATCAGTCCCCTTAGACTATCGGCGGAACTAGCCCGTCCGAGGACCTCAGTCGCTGACCAGTTGAGTGCTGACAGAATGCCGTCTTGAACTAGCCGCTATGCGAAATGAGGCGGGTGTAATCCTTCCGTCGGGTATCGTCCTTAGTGGCGGACGAAGCGGACGCGTCCCCGTTATCCGCCATCACCGGCACACCCCGCATGGCCACACCCACCGCCAGAATATCCACCACGACCAGATATAAGATGCGGCTGATCATCGGGATGTGGATCTCCACATCTTCCGGGTGGTCGATGGCGATACTGACCGAGGACCTCTTGGCCAGCGGTGAGTGGCTGGGAGCCAGTGAGATGACCTCCGCCCCGCGGCTTAATGCGATATCCACAGCTTCTAACAAATCAGCCGGTTTACCCGATCCGGTGATGGCCACCACCAGATCGGACTTGCCCAGTGCGCTGGCCGCCATCGCGGCCATCCGGCCATCCGAGTAGGCCGCAGTGGGCACCCCGAAGCGAAGGAACTTGTAGTGCGCGTCTTGCGCCACTACGGCGTAGTTGCCAAAGCCATAGAACTCGATGCGTTGGGCCTTAAGCAACCTGCCGATGGCGCGTTCCACCGCCTCGCCGTTCAATTGGTCTCGTACGCGCAGCACCGCTGAAACCGTATTGTCGATGACCTTGGTGCTTAGTTCGCGAATCGGATCGTCGCGGGCCACCTTGGTATGGGTCAGCGGGATGGTTCCTGTCAGACCCGAGGCCAGCTTCAGTTTGAAGTCAGACAATCCCTCGCAGCCGACGGATCGGCAAAATCGCACCACCGTCGGCTGGCTAACCTTGGCTAGGCGCGCGATTTCCACGATGGGATCGTTCAGCACTGAGCGCGGTTGTGTCAGCACCACTTCGGCTACCCGCCGCTTAGCCGCCGAAAGGCTTGCGTGCGCGCGGCGAACTCGATCCAACAAAGTGGAGGCGCCCGCTCGATGTCTGAGTTGTGCGCGCAGAATGTTTGCGGTACCCAGCAAAGTCGCCGACTCCGCCGTGATCAGAAACGTAGGGATCTGCGCGACGTAGTTCTGGTAGCGGCCCTTGGCTTCGAAACGTGCGCGAAAACCGGAGCGGTCGAAGTACTCACCCAGCCGGGGAACGATGCCCCCGCCGATGTAGATGCCTCCGAAGGCGCCAAGAGTCAGGGCGAGATTGGCGGCGACGGATCCCAGTACTTCGCAGAACACGTTCAACGACTCGGTGCTGATCGGGTCGTTGCCTTGCACCGCCCGACGGCTGATTTCCGGGGCCGGCAGCGCTGCTCCCGAATACCCGACGCGCTCGCATAAAGCTTGATAGATCATCTCGATACCCGCTGCCGAAAGCAATCTTTCCGCCGAAACATGCGGGTAACGTTTCCAGGCGTACTGCAAGAGATAGATCTCGGTTTCGGATTGAGGGGAAAAATCGGCATGTCCTCCTTCGGAACCCAGCGACACCCAGCCATGGTCCTCGGGGATCAGTCCTGAGACCCCCAGGCCCGTACCGGGACCGACCAGACCGATCACCTCACGCGCCTGAGGTTCGCCGCGACCGATCTTTCGAAACTGTTCCGGCTGCAGACTTGGAATGCCCATGGCCAGTGCCGTGAAGTCATTCACTGCCACGAGCGTTTCAAGCCCCGTGGCTTGGCGTGTTTCCTCGACCGAAAACTGCCATGGATAGTTCACCATGCGAACCAGATCGCCGGCGATGGGGCCGGGTGTGGCAATGGCGGCGTGACGCACTTCGCTAGCGTCGAGCGTGCTCAAATAGTCTTTGAGCGCGCTCGCGAAATCAGGATAGTCCGCGCACTGCAGGGTCCTCGATTCGGAGAACACGCCGGGTAGGCGTTCGATGGCGAAGCGCACATAAAGGCTTCCCAGATCGACCAACAGCGCGGGTTCAATCGAGGACAGCAAAGCAATTCCTTTCCGGTGCGGCACTCGGATGTTTCATGCGTTCAGATGATCAACTCGTATTCCCCGCGCGCTTGGCGCGGGGGCAAACTTCGGGGGTTTCCAAAGGGGGGCGAAAAGGATGCGTACGGAGCCCCCTTTGGTCAAGGGCGGGGTCCATACCCCGCCCGCGAAGTCCCCTTTAGTCATTCTGATGTAAGAATACTACACAACTTGACCGGAAATCTCCCTCAGGTTTAGTCATGAACCCGTCTATCTGAATCGACGCGGCTTTTTGTAGCAGACCGAAGGCCCTATCGGGAGTTTACGAGCTGCCACAAATTTCCGGTTGCAAACTTATGTAGTTTTGCTACATTAGCGCTCGCACGTGGCGCTCAAGAGGGGCCATGGGGTATCCCACCGTGAGAATGCGCTGTTGAGGGGGTTTTGCACGCGTCCGGCCCACCGGACATACTTACTAAATAGATAGGAGACATGGAATGCGTAGAACAATCATCGCCGGAGCCCTGGTAGCGGGTCTCGGATGGAGCGGCCTGGCGGCGGCCGACAATAGCGTGGAGGTGGTGCACTGGTGGACTTCGGGTGGCGAAGCCGCCGCCTTGAAAGTACTCAAGGAGGACATGCAGAAGAAAGGTTTTGCCTGGAAGGATAGCCCGGTGGCCGGCGGTGGGGGTGACCAAGCCCGTACCGTATTGCGTGCCCGCGTCGCCGCCGGCAATCCTCCGGAAGCCATGCAAATGCTGGGTTTCATCATCGCGGATTACGCCGATGAAGGTCTGCTAGGCGATTTGAACGCGGTGGCCAACAAGGAAGGCTGGGATAAGATTGTTCCGCCCGCATTGCAGAAATTCGGCAAACACAATGGCAAGTGGGTCAGCGCGCCGGTGAACATTCACCGTACCAATTGGGTATGGGCCAACAAGGCCATCTTCGACGAACTCAAAATCACGCCACCCAAAAACTTTGACGAGTTGATGGTCGCCGCTGACAAAATCAAGAAGGCTGGTTACATCCCCCTCGCGCATGGCGGGCAGCCGTGGCAAGACGCCACCATCTTCGACAGCGCCGTCATCTCTGCTGGCGGACCAGAGTTCTACAAGAAGGCTATGCTGCAATTGGACGAAACCGCCTTGGGCAGCAAAACCATGGAAAAAGCGTTCGAGCAGATGGCCAAGCTACGCACCTTGGTCGATCCGAACTTCCCTAACCGTGATTGGAACCTCGCCACCGCTATGGTCATGAACAAGAAGGCCGCCATGCAGGTGATGGGTGACTGGGCCAAGGGAGAATTTCTGAAGGCCGGCAAGAAGCCTAACGTCGACTTCCTCTGCTTCCAATACCCCGGTACGGAAGGCAGCTTCACCTTCAACTCGGATCAGTTCGCCATGTTCAAAGTGGGCAAGGGTCAGGAAGACGGCCAGATGAAGTTGGCCAGCGCCATCATGGATAAGAACTTTCAAGAGCAGTTCAATCTGGTGAAGGGCTCCATCCCGGCACGTATGGATGTATCCGACGCCAGCTTCGACGCCTGCGGCAAGAAATCCATGGCGGATCTGAAAACCGCTTCCGCGAAAGGTAGCTTAATGGGTAGCTTTGCCCACGGCCACGCCGTCCCCGAGTCCGTCAAGGGCGCGATGATCGATGTCGTGACGAAGGCGTTTAACTCAGGCACCCCACCTGCAGAAGCGGCCAAGCAATTGGTTGCGGCCGTCAAGGCGGCGAAGTAGTCTTCTCTCTCATAAACTCATATTCCCCGCGCGCTTGGCGCGGGGGCAAACTACGGGGGTTTCCAAAGGGAGCGAAGTGATTTTCACGTAGCCCCCTTTGGTTAATTTAGTCAAGGGCGGGGTCAATACCCCGCCCGCGAAGTCCCTTTTATTTCCCCGCCCTGGCGGGGAATTTATATGGGCAAACGCTTATATAAAGAAACAATTTAGCGAGGAGTGGGGCAAATGGCGGCAGCCGTGGCGAACGTTGGTTCGGCTTGGAACGCTCGCCAATGGTTTCAACGGGCGCTGCCTAAACTCGTGCTGTCTCCTACGGTGCTGATCAGCATCGTTTTCGTCTACGGCTTTATTGCATGGACGACCTACCTCTCCTTTACCAAATCCAAGACCTTACCCAATCACACGCTGGTTGGGTTTCTTCAATACAAGCGGACGTGGAATCACCCGCGCTGGGAAGTGGCGCTCGACAATCTCGCAATCTTCGGGATCCTCTACGTCGGGCTGTGTTTGGTCATCGGCCTGTTGCTGGCCATTCTCATTGACCAGCGTATACGTCAGGAAGGCAGCTTCCGCGCGATCTACCTCTATCCCATGGCGTTGTCCTTCATCGTTACCGGCACCGCTTGGAAATGGATGCTCAACCCGGGTTTGGGTATCGAGCATTTGATGCACACCTGGGGCTACACCGACTTCACCTTCGACTGGATCGTGAATGAGCACAAGGCGATCTACACCGTCGTCATAGCAGGGGTCTGGCAAGCGTCCGGGTTCGTCATGGCCATGTTTCTGGCGGGCTTGCGCGGCATCGATCAAGACATCATCAAAGCCGCCGCCATCGATGGCGCAAGCCTGCCCAAGATCTATTGGCGCATCATCATTCCCCAGTTGCGGCCGGTGTTTCTTTCCAGCTTGGTGATTCTGGCGCACCTCGCCATCAAGAGTTACGAGTTGGTGGTCGCACTCACCGGAGGCGGTCCAGGCTATGCCACCGAGCTGCCGTCGACTTTCATGTATGCACACACTTTCACGCGCAACGAGCTGGGCATGGGTGCGGCCAGCGCCGTGATGATGTTGCTGACGGTGACCGCCATCATGGTGCCCTATCTCTATTCCGAAATGCGGGCGTCGAAGGCTGCGCGAACATAGACATGGCCAGCGAAACCCAAAGCTCCCAGATCGCCGGCAACCGAGGATTTCACTGGTCGCGACTGGTGATATACGGCCTACTGTTTGTCTTTGCGCTCATCTACCTACTGCCCCTGGTGGTGATGCTTCTCACGTCCTTCAAGCAGTTGCCGGAAATCTACGCTGGCAGCATGATCGCGTGGCCCAGGCAATGGACAGTGGAGCCGTGGATCAACGCGTGGGGCAAGACCTGCGTGGGGCTGGTGTGCGAAGGTATCAAGGGCTACTTCTGGAATTCCATCAAGATGACCGTGCTGGCCGTGGTGATTTCCACCCTGATCGGCTTGTTGAACGGCTACGTCCTGACCCAGTGGCGCTTCAAGGGCGACAACATCATCTTCGGACTGATTTTGTTCGGCTGCTTCATCCCCTTCCAGATTGTGCTCATTCCCATGGCGTTCCTGCTGGGCAAGATGGGAATTGCTTCCAGCACTGCTGGTCTGGTCTTCGTGCACGTGGTTTATGGGCTGTGCTTCACCACGCTCTACGCACGCAATTACTACGTTGCCTTTCCTGACGAGTTGGTGAAGGCGGCCATGATCGACGGCGCCAGGTTTTTTCAGATTTTCTGGCGCATCCTGTTACCCAACTCCACGCCCATCATCATCGTCACCGTGATCTGGCAGTTCACCAACATTTGGAACGATTTTCTGTTCGGTGCCTCGTTCTCCACGGGCGAGAGCGCGCCGATGACCGTGGCACTTAACAACGTCGTCAATACTTCCACGGGTGAGCGTGAGTACAACGTGCATATGGCGGCAGCGATGATCGCAGCATTGCCCACGCTATTGGTTTATATCGTCGGCGGCAGATACTTCGTTCGCGGTTTGATGGCGGGATCGGTAAAGGGCTGATATGGCGTCATTGGAAATCAAGGGAGTCAAGAAACGCTTCGGTGCACAAGAGATCCTGAAGGGCATTGATATCGCCATCGAAGCGGGAGAGTTTCTGGTGCTCGTCGGGCCCTCGGGATGCGGCAAATCGACGTTGCTCAACATGATCGCGGGACTGGATACGGTGACGCAAGGCGATATCGTCATTGGAGGCCGCCTGGTCAACGACCTGCATCCGAGCGAACGCGATATCGCCATGGTGTTTCAGTCCTATGCCCTCTACCCCAACATGAGCGTAGAGCAAAACATCTCCTTTGGAATGGAGATGCGCAAAGTACCCAAAGAAGAAAGGACCCGAGCGATCCAGGAAGTATCCAAACTCCTCCAAATCGATGTGCTTTTGCAGCGTAAACCCAGTCAACTCTCCGGTGGGCAACGCCAGCGAGTGGCGATGGGGCGGGCGCTGGTGCGTAAGCCCAGAATCTTTCTCTTCGATGAACCGCTATCCAACCTAGACGCCAAGTTGCGGGTGGATATGCGCACCGAGATCAAGAAACTGCATCAGCGCCTCGGCAGCACCATCGTCTACGTGACCCACGACCAAACCGAAGCCATGACCTTGGCCACCCGCATCGCGGTGATGCGCGGTGGTGAGCTATTACAGATCGGTACGCCATCCCAGATTTATAACCAGCCAGCTAACGTGTTCGTTGCCGGCTTCATGGGCTCGCCCTCCATGAACCTGATCCGCTCGCGCCTGGAAGTGCGTGATGGCGTCGTGCAACTGGTGATCGCGGAAGGCGGGATGAGCGAAACAATTCCCCTTTCCGAACGGGAAGATCTGCGCAGTTTCGCCGGTAGGGACGTCATAGCGGGTTTGCGCCCCGAAGCCATCCAAGACCGCCCGTCGCAAGAAGGCGGCTACAGGCAGAGCGTTTCCGCGACCATCATCGTTACCGAACCCACCGGTGCGGATACTCTCGCGGAGCTTTCCATCGGCGGGCGCGAACTGATCGCCAGGCTTTCCGCCGACTGCAACTTCCAACCCGGGGATCGGGTGCGAGTCTCCCTTGACCTCTCCAAGATCGTATTCTTCGATCCTGCGAGCGAACGCCGCATCGGAACCTAGCCATTTGGCGTAGGCTATCCGACGAATATCTTTGCCGTTTTCGTAGGGCTATCTTGTTACCTCATCGACGCACTGGCGTCGCATGCCACGTAATGGGAGGTATATCATGCAAGCCCTCAAACAACCTATACGGGACGCGCTCCACGGCGAAAGAATGCGCGAAAAACTCTCGCTGGTTAGAAGCGCCGTTTTTTTTGATAGGATGTCGCAGATACGTCCTAAACAAGAAGCGATGCCCACACCCGTCACCGCAGTCGTGGAGTATGGTCTCACCTCGTCCGAAAAGGCCGTTCTGGACCTGGCAGCTCGAGGATTGCAGAACGCCGAAATCGCCCAGCGCCGCAGCGTGTCGGTGGGGACTGTGAAGGCGCAAATGCATCGAATTTTCGAGAAACTTGGCACCCGTAACCGGTTCGAGGCGGCACTGCTCTACCGGGTAGCGCTCAGCGTGGATCTGGATGAACAGCGGCGCGCCGAGGAAGGCGAATTCGATTTCGGTTGGCTGAACCAAGTCGCGCTGAGTGCTGAACGCTGGCCCGCGGAACATACCTTGTTTCGCCAGGGCGATATGGGTGACAAGCTCTATTACATCACCCGAGGTCAAGTGCGTCTCAAGGAAAAGGCCGACAGCGTGATGGGACCCCGCACGCTTTTCGGTGAGATCGCGGTGTTTACACCGGGGCATCGCCGCACTTTTAGCGCCCAATGCGTCACGGAGGTCAATGTCCTGACCATGACACGGGAACAAGTCCGCCGCTGCTATCGGGTATACCCGCAGTTCGCCATCTACATTCTGTTTAGCATCATCCGTAGACTGATGTCTGACCGGCCGACGGGTTGAGGATTTGAATCGGGGGTCACTCATTTTCGTTACACTTGCGTCGCGCGAGCCCCAACTCAAGGAAACGAAAATGGCGACCTCCTCAACGACACCATCGGCGAAGCTTTCCGTATCCTTGGATTTTTTCGCGAAGGGAATGCTGTCGTCTCAACCGTAGCATCGGTTCGCTATGGCCAGCACACTGTCAAGGCTTCCGGAGCCCTACCGAAACGAGAGCGAAGTGGTCGGCGCCCTGTTGGCCAGTCTCGACCATTCGCTAAATTGGGATCGCGCCGCCCGCATCGCATCACCTTGGGCGCACGCCGCGCGTGACAATCCCGCTCCGTTCTGGGCGCTGGAATCGTTACTTAAGGAGTACCCCATCGCCAGCGCCGAAGGGCTGGCGTTGATGCGCTTGGCCGAGGCACTGCTTCGCGTTCCCGATGTGGAAACCGCCGTGGCCCTCACGGCTGATCAACTGGGCCGCGCCGAATTTGATTCCACTCAGGACGGGCCTCATCGGGTACTGGCGAACCTGTCCTCCGCAGCGATCGCAGTGTCCAAGAAATTCCTGCTGGACGAGGACAAGACTCCACCAGGGTTGGTCAAGCGCTTGGGTGCCAAAGCGGTCGTCGCCGCTACGCTGCGAGCCATTCAACTGCTTGGCAGACAATTCGTGCTGGGCCGTAATATTGACGAAGCGCTGCACGAAGCTCATGCGCAACGTGAAGCGCAGCCGCGCAGGTGCTTCAGTTTCGATATGTTGGGGGAAGGCGCACGCACTGAGCACGATGCACGACGTTATTTCGCCTCCTATCGAAGCGCGCTAGAAACCATGGCCAGCCATGGGCCGCGCGCAGCGCCGGAGTCAAGTGATGGCATCTCCATCAAACTCTCGGCGCTGTTCTCGCGCTATGAAGTGGCGCATCGGAAAGCGGTGATGGAAGTCCTTTTGCCACGCGTGCAGGCGTTGGTTGACGCGGCAGCGCAGGCCAACATGAATCTCACCATCGATGCGGAAGAAAGCGATCGCCTGGAGCTCTCCCTCGACGTGCTGGAGGCCCTGACGGCGCACGCTACACGGCGATTTCCCGCCTGGCGCGGACTTGGTCTGGCGATCCAGGCTTATCAGACGCGCGCTACGGCCGTCGTGCAGGTCGTGGCCGAGCTTGCTCGCCAGCATCACACACGCATTATGGTGCGATTGGTCAAGGGCGCCTATTGGGACGGCGAGATCAAGCGCGCGCAAGAATTAGGCGTGGAAGGCTATCCCGTCTTCACTCACAAGCACCACACAGACATTTCGTACCTCGCCTGCGCGCGATTGCTTCTTTCGCACCGGGAAATCATCTATCCGCAATTCGCTACACACAACGCGGGAACCATCGCCGCCATCGTGCAAATGGCTCGGGCTGCGGGTGCGCCCTTTGAGTTGCAACGCCTGCACGGTATGGGCGAAAGCGTCTATCGGGAAGTCATGCGTAGCGAGCCGGGCTTGTCGTTGCGAACCTATGCCCCCGTGGGCGAACATCGAGACCTTTTAGCCTACCTGGTGCGCCGACTGTTGGAGAACGGCGCCAACAGCTCATTCGTGCATCAGCTCACGGATGAAAGCGTCGGCATCGAGGTATTGCTAGCTTCCCCTCTGCACACTTGCGTCCAGTCAGGGCAACGACTTCCGCGCCAACTTTATGGGGTTGAACGCCCTAACGCATGCGGTATCGACGTCAGTTGCGCAGCTCACGTTCAACCCTTACTCGAGGCGATTTCCGCGACCGTTGTTCCGCCTGTCCACGAAACATCAAGCACTGAAGCACGATCCGCCATGGTGGCGCTGCAAAGCGCGTGGCCCGCATGGAATGCGACACTGGTCGCGGATCGGGTGAAGATCATGCGCGATGCTGCGGACTTGCTTGAAGCGCGCTTCCGGTATTTCGTATCGCTGCTGGTGCTGGAAGGCCGCAAGACCGTGCCGGATGCTGTGTCCGAAGTGCGTGAGGCTATCGATTTCTGCCGCTATTACGCTTACCAAGCGCAATCACGCATGTTACCCGTCGTGTTGCCCGGCCCCACTGGGGAAAGCAATGAACTGCGACTGCGCGGACGTGGCGTGTTCGTCTGCATCTCGCCGTGGAATTTCCCATTGGCGATATTTGCCGGGCAGATCGTAGCCGCGCTGATAACGGGCAATACCGTTGCGGCCAAACCAGCTGAACAAACCCCGGGTATTGCGCATGTTTTTGTCGAACTGCTCTACGAGGCAGGTGTGCCGCGCGCGGCGCTGGGCATGCTGCACGGCGCGGGAGAGATCGTGGGCGCAGCCCTAGTGGCTCATCAGTATTGCGGGGGAGTATGCTTTACCGGCTCCACGCAAGTCGCCAAGTCCATACAGCGAGCGCTCGCTGCCAAAGACGGCCCGATCGTGCCATTGATCGCGGAAACCGGTGGCTTGAATGCCATGATCGTGGACTCCACCGCGCTCCCTGAGCAGGTGGTTGATGCGGTGGTGCAATCCGCCTTTCGTTCGGCTGGCCAGCGTTGCTCCGCACTGCGATTGCTGTGTGTGCACGAAAGCGTTGCGGATAGCTTGATCGAAATGCTGGCTGGCGCGATGCAGCAGCTGGTGGTCGGCGAGGCCGCGTCGTTGACAACCGATGTGGGCCCGGTGATCGATGCGCCTGCCCATACCAACCTTCAGCAACATATCGATCGTTTGCAGCGTGAGGCGCGATTGATCGCGAGTACGCCGATGAACGAAGCGTACAGCCGCACTCATATCATGCCCGTCGCCTTCGAGATCCGTAAGGTCAGCGACCTGAAGGAAGAAGTATTCGGTCCAGTGCTGCACGTAATGCGCTGGGGTGGTGACATCGAGACGCTAGTCCACGCAATCAACGCCCTAGGCTACGGCCTGACCCTTGGCATTCAAACTCGTATCGACGCTCGAGCGCACCGAATTGCCGCCTTGGCGCGCGTAGGCAACGTCTACGTGAATCGAAACATGATTGGCGCTGTGGTGGGCGTCCAACCATTCGGGGGCGAGGCCCGCAGCGGCACCGGACCCAAAGCCGGTGGACCACACTATTTGCAGCGTTTCTGTGCTGAACAGACACTTAGCATCAATACCGCCGCAGCTGGGGGCAACGTTGAGCTGTTGGCCAAAGCCGGCAAAGCCGCAACTTGACGTTCAGACCTATTTCATCAGTTTCAGCACGAACTGCCACTCGCGGCTCGTCACTGGCGTGATGGAGAGCCGGTTGCCGCGTTGCAATACGCGCATCGTAGCGAGGGCACTATGCTCACGCAGCTCGGCAAGACTTACCAGGCGAGTCTTGCGCACGAAACTCACATCGACGTGTAACCACCGCGGTTGTTCGCGCATGGCTTTAGGGTCGTAGTACTTACTATCCGGATCAAACTGTGTTTCATCGGGATAGGCCAACCGGCTGACTTGCATGACCCCCACGACACCCGGTTCGGGACAACTCGAGTTGTAGAAGAAAGCTTGATCGCCCACATGCATCAGATCGCGCATGAAATTGCGAGCTTGATAGTTCCGGATACCGGTCCACGGGGATGTTTTGCGCGGCGCGCCGGCGAGGTCGTCAATACTGAACTCGTCAGGTTCCGACTTCATAAGCCAGTAATTCATGCCCATACTGAAGTACGCTAGGGAACGGGATGGAAGCGAGATGGAAGCAGGGTAAAAGAGGAAAAGAAACGGGATAGGAACGCGCCAAGGGGCGCGTTCAAAATGGAGCCCCCCACTGATGCCGTCAGACCGAGATTCCTGAACCTACGGTTCAAGAATGGTCGCCTTCCGAGCGCCTCAGGCACATCCGACGAGGGACGCGCACACTAGCGCCACATTAGGCAGCGACCTAGTTTCCTATATTGGTTCAAAGAATTTACGGCCTAGGCGAACACCGCAGGGGGCGACTCTTGAAACTGGGTAACGCCGCGTACTTTCCGCTCGTCAACTATTCGAACAGATTTTCCTGCGTCGCCATGGCAGAGTCGATACTCGCCGCCATGGATTTCATTCTACGTCGAAACTCGCCGATGTCAAAACCTGGCGTGATGCGAGTGGAAAGATATTCATGCGCAATGTTGAGCGCGGCCATGATGGCAATGCGCTCGTTGCCAATTACTTTGCCCTCGTCTCGGATTTCCTGCATTTTCGCATCGAGGTAATCCACTGCCTTAAGCAAACCTTCTTTTTCTTCGTCCGAGCAGTTGACTTTGAATGCTCGTCCCAAAATCTTCACGTCTAAGCTGGCGGGAGCTTTGGCTGCTATTCGTCCTCGGGTATCCGGCTTAGGATCTTCTCCAGCCGTTGTTTCGCTTGCGAGATCTTCTCCGATAGTTGCTTGTTGTCGCGCTGCGTTGTCGTTAGTTGTAGTCGCAGATCGTCGTTGTCTTTGCGTAGACGTTGGCATAGTTGGACCAGTTGGTTGATTTTGCCTTCGAGATGAGTGAGCTCGCTTTCCATGCGCGAACTATAGTGACAGCGACCGGCAAAATCAACCGACCTTTGAGGCTCACGGCAAAATAACCTATGAGTATCCTCCGCGCATGCCAAGCGCACCTAGATATTTCAATCTTTCGGCATATCGTATGAGGTAGATCAACAGTAACGCGAAGCAAGCCAACACGAAGATCTTGTTGATAAACCAATTGGTACGCCAGATGGTCCACTCAGGCGCGGCAAGAAACATCCAAATCTTGGTCACAACGATCCCGATTTCCGCGAGCGAGATCCCCATCGCGATAGAATAAGTGTAGCGCCGCCAGTGCAGCAAAGACCATCCCAACCACAGATGCACAATCCACCAGAAATCCCACATGATGTATTGATCTATGGCGACGCCTTCGTTCAATGCGAAGGTCACTGGAAACAGATACTTGATGACCACTGTCCAGGCGGCAAGCACAAACAGGAAATGAGCCAGAAACGTAACCATGATTCGTCATCCCAAACGTAATGAGGCTTCTCGCGTGAACTGAGCGATCGGCACGCTTGCCGGACAGTTGCCCACGCAAGCTTGCGTTTCACAGGTCAGACACGCGCTTGCATTGCGCTCAAGCGCGGCATATTCGATTTTCGCCAGGAGATTGTCCCGATAGTCCGCCGCGTACATGCGCGTACGCAATACTTCCGATATGGAAACGCCGGCCGGACAACTCTCCTCACAACGATTACAGCCCGGCAAGCAATAATTTCCCACACGCATCTGAGCGTAACGCAGCAATAGATCCCTGTCGTACTGACTCACCTTAACCCCGCCCGATGCGGCGACGTATTCGTCAATGCTCTCCTTGTTGGTCATGGAGATCAGCAGCGCATCGACACTCGGATTGGAAAGCACCCAGCGAAAGGCAGCTTGGGAGAAGGTACCACCGCTGAGCTCGTAAGGCCGCATATCATTCATGCGCCCGCCCATCAACGTCTTCATGGCAAGTACGCCGATGTCTTTCTTCTTCGCTTTCGCTAGCAAGGGTGGAAGGTGTGGCTGAATCGCCGCCCAATGAAACGTGTGACGGATCTTGTCGGCAAAGGTGGGATCCTGCGCGAAACTGTACGCCACCAAGATAACATCCACGAGATCCTTGTCGATGGCGTATTCGAGGCATTCAACCAAGTTTCCTCCGTGGCCCGACATGCCGCGGAAGCGGATCTTTCCCTGGCGTTTGGCGAGCGCGGTGAACTCCCACCATTCCTCATTGCGCATACGCGACACATCATTGACCGCGTGATTGAAGTAGACGTCCACATAGTCCGTGCGCAAGCGCTTGAGGCTTCCCTCGAGAGCTTGCATCATTTGTTCGCGCGTGTCGCTCGCCCCAGCTTTGGTCTTGGAGGTGAGATACACCTGTTGCCGTTTGCTTTGCAGCGCTTCTCCTATGGCCTCCTCGGCACCGCCCCAACGGTAACTCTCCGCGGAATCGAAGTAATTTATCCCCAACGCCAGAGCGTGACGTACCAGCGCGGGATCCGCCATGCTGGCGGACCCGAAGGAAATGTCCGAAACTTTGAGTTCAGTGCGACCCAGGCGCACGTAACGGCGAATGCGCGTGGCTGCTTTGGCTCGGCCCGACCCAACGAGGCCCATCGCGGCCAGCGCGCTACCCGTACCCAGGGTGAGCATATCCCGACGATCAATCATAACGTGACCTTGCGCGTGGACAAATCCTAGGGCGTTACTCTAAACCGATTCGATGCGCGAAAACAGTCGCTTGGATCTGCCGCTCGAATAATGTGACGCAGATAACAACAGCTGTGTGCGCCGAGACCAGCGTCGGCAAAAGAAATATGCCCATCGCATAGCCAGAGGCATACAATCCTTGAACTCGTATTCGCCGCTTTCAATTGCCACCGCATGGCCAAGCCCGACAAGGTTTTCAAGCAGACTTACGACTGGTTTCGTGCTGCGTTGAATCAAGCGCTGAGCAGCCTTCCGGTTGGGCAGCGGGCTCAGGTGGAGCAACTAGTGTGGCAGATGATGGGACTGCTGAATCCTGCAGCACCGCCCGCCGATCCAAATCTCGAAGACTTCAAAACTGGCGGCGCTGACGCCGAGTCATTGGCAGTGGCGGCGAACGTGGTGGGTGAATCCCTGGTGGCGCTGGATTACGTCAAGCAGGCGGTGGACGGTCTGAGTGATGGCAACTTGGCAGCCGCAATGGCAGTGCTCGGGCCGGTGATCCGACAGATTGAGAACATCGCCAAGACACCGGGTAACGGTTATCCATCGGCCTTCAGTCTGGGGAAAATGCTGCTGACGTTAAGCGGAGACGCCCAGGCCAATGCGCCTTCCGGCAAAGAGGCTGAACGACTCGCCCGCATTCTTGGCGCCGGTTCGGCGCAGGCAATTCAGGACGCACAGACCGCGTTGGGCGTAATCACGTTGTTGATCGGCTGCATGATCGACCGCTCGTTCAAAACGCCCAGTAGTGCGCCCGGCGCCGGTTGGTTGCAGCAAGCGCTGCCCGCCTTACCGAATCTACCCTCGATCACGCTGACAGGACCAGCGGGAATCGGTGGCAGGTTCGAGTTCAGCACGGCCGCGCCGATGGGCGTCAAAGCCGCACTGAATCTGACTTTTAATCAGAGTCAGCCATTGGGTGGTTCGAGTTTTAAACTGGAACTCAGCTCCAGTCCCAACATAGAATTGTTCTTGCCCGCGCAAGCGCCCGGCCAAGTGCAGGTGAGTGCTGCATTCGAACTCGGCATCAGCCTGTCGCGCAGCACAGACGGTGGCGCCCTGGTGATCGGCCCATTCGAAGGCGCGGAACTGCGCATCGGCGAGTTGGGGGTTGGATTGAACCTGAAGAACGGCGCACCCACTCTCAGTTTTTTTGCGCGCAAGGGTCGCGCCGTGCTAAAGCCCGAGAATGCTTTCCTGAAACTGATATTGGGCGATGGCATCGCGCTGGATTTTTCTGTCGAAGCGCAGGCCGATCAATTTGGAAAACTGCGGCTCAAGAACGGCACCGGCCTGAAAGCCAGTTTGCCTGTCCCGACCTTAGCCACCGGTCCTTTCCAACTTCAGTTCATCAACCTGGGCCTCACGCCGGTGGATGGCAGCTTCCTCAAACTGCAAACCGAATTGTCGGCGACCTTCGGCGTGGCACTGGGACCGTTCCAGGCGTCGGTGGATCGTTTTGGGGTGTTGCTCACTATCGATCTCAACGCTGCATCTCCCGTGACTTTCAGCCTTAAGCCGCCAAGCGGGTTGGGATTGAGTCTGGATGCCGGCATCGTCAAGGGTGGTGGCTACCTATTTGTGGATCCCACCGGCGGCGAGTATGCCGGGGTGTTGGAACTCAAGCTGATGGCCATCAGCGTCAAGGCCATCGCCATCCTCAACACCCAGAGCGAGGCGGGGTTCTCGCTGCTGCTGCTGATCTTCGGCCAGTTCCCCGCTATTCAGTTGTCTTTCGGCTTCACGCTTACCGGTATTGGCGGACTCATCGGAGTGCAACATACAGCCAGTCCCACGGCTTTGTCGCAAGGAATTTCCAATGGATCGCTAGATACCGTGCTTTTCCCCGACAACCCAGTCGGAAACGCGCCTAAGATCATTAACAGCTTACGCGGATTATTCCCCGTCAAGGCCGGTGGATTCGTCATCGGCCCAATGCTGGAATTAGGATGGGGCACCCCCAGCCTGGTAACGGTGCGTTTGGGATTGCTGGTGGAAGCCACGCAATTCGTCATCCTCGGCCAGGCGATCGTTCAGTTACCCCCGGGTGTGAGCGCGGATTTGTCGTTGCTGTACTTGCGGCTGGATTTCGTTGGTTCGGTGGTATTCGACCCCCTGCGCATTGCCTTCGACGCCAAGCTGGTGAATTCTCGTGTCGCCTTTATCACGCTCACGGGGCAGTTCGCCTTCCGCGCGCAGTTTGGTGATCATCCTACCTTCCTTATCAGCGCCGGTGGCTTCCATCCGCGCTTCAAGGAAATCCCCTCCGATATTCCGATGCCCTTCGACCGCGTCGGCGCAAGCTTCGACATCGGAATCGTCGGTATTTCCTTCAAAGGCTACTTCGCAATCACCTCCGCCACCGTGCAGGCAGGTTCCGCATTGCGGGTGTGGGCGGATATCGGAATCGCCAGCATCGAAGGTGGATGGGGATTCGATGCCATCTGCTATCTGCAGCCCAAGTTCTACTTCGAAGTGGATTTGTATGCTTATCTAGCCGTGCACGTGTTCGGACTGGACTTCGCCTCCATTCACCTATCGGGGCTGCTGGCCGGGCCGGGCCGTTGGCGCATCGCAGGGCATGCCAAGGTGCACACGCCGTGGCCGTTGCCGGATTTCAGTCTGGACGTCGACGAATCCTGGGGCACCGATCGCGACACACCCGTGGTGCGCATAAAGATCGCCGACAAGCTGGTGGAAGAAATCAAGAATCCGGGCAATTGGAGCGCGCAGTTGCCGATCGGGGGCGAAAGCTATCTGACGCTCGCGGATGTGAAAGTATCCAATGTCGTGCTGGCGCATCCCTTGGGCAATCTGGTGTTTCAACAAAAGCTGATTCCTCTGGAGTTACGCCTGAGCAAAGCCAGCGGCAGCCGCATCGATGGCGCCAATGAATTCTTCGGTCCGACGCTGCGGCTTAAGCAAGGAGCCGTGTCCGTCCCGCAGACAAAGCCCCTTGCCGTGCACAAGGATTTCTTTGCCGCCGCTCAGTTTCTGGAAATGTCGCAGGACGACAAGTTTGCCAAGCCTTCCTTCGAAGCCTTCAGTGCCGGCTATGGATTGCGTGACGAGGACTACGATCTAGGCGAAATCGAGGAAGTCACGCTGAATTATGAAGAGGCGAGCCTCGGCGAGATTCGCCTTCCCCGCAATCGTCGCCACCTCAGCAGCATGGTGTTCCACGAGGATTTGCACGCGCCGCTCATGCGTTTCGGTGCTGCCGGCAGATCGGCTTTGCGTGACCGCGCGCTGAGTCAGCCTGCGCAGGGTACAGGTTTCAAAGTTAACCCAGTGCCCGTGGTGGTGGTCAACAAGAGCAGTCTGAGCGCGAGCCTCGGCAAGGCGTATTCAAGCGTATGGCAGGCCGAGCAATCCCGGCGCTTTACCCCGCAGCTCAACCCATCACTGAATCAAGTGGCGGAAGCCGCGGAGATGACCGTATGAGTATTCCCTACCGTTTTGTGCCTTGGGCTCGGCGCGGACTGGCCCGTGCCCACCAAACCGTGGATGCACCGAATGCCGTCTTGCAAGGGCGGCCCACAGTCAACATCGGCCTTACCCTGCAAGCCAAGCACGATGGCAATGCCGCCACCGCCGTGTCCGGAAACATTGACCTTACGCTGTATGGGCCGGGAGACATCATCGGCATCGATCCGCGCTTGGTGGTGCGCACCGATCCCAAACCCAATGTTACCAATTTCGAACCCAATTACCTGGCGGTGGTCGATTTCGATCCGCCGGATTTTCCGTGGCTACTCACGCCGGCGCAGCACAACCAGCAGCGATTGCGCCCGTGGTTGGTACTCGTGGTGCTGGATCGTGATGGGGTGTCGGCGCTACCCCGTGTCAAGCCCGGTCGCCCACTGCCCAGCGTCACACTCACGGCGGCTCAGGTAGCAAGCGAGTTGCCCAACCTCGACGAGTCGTGGCTATGGGCACATGCCCAGGCTGTGTCGCCGATCAGCGCGGGTAATCCCGCCGCGCTGGCAGGAGAGATCAAGCGCTACCCCGAGCGCAATATTTCGCGACTGGTATGTCCGCGACGCTTGCAAGCGCGTCATCACTACGTGGCGTGCGTGATACCCGCTTTCGATGCGGGACGGCTGCGTGGATTGGGACAAGACACACAGGATGCCACACTGAGCCCAGCGTGGAATCAGGCCGCTCCCGCCGACATCGAACTGCCTGTCTACTATCACTGGGAATTCTCCACCGGCCCCGTGGGCGATATCGAAACCCTCGCGCGTCGCCTAAAGACTCCCGAATCCTATAAGAACGATAGCGCGCTTCTGGCGCAACTGCGCAATATCGGCATTCAGCCGGTGGCGGTAGATGGCGATCATCTACTCTTTGTGGGCACCCAACCGGATCGAACGGTGTTCGAAGGTGCCATGGTGCCGCTTGAGTTCAAGCCCGATTCCGCCCATCAGCATCCGCTGTATGCGCACAATCTTCAGGCCATGCTCAACAGCGGTCAATCAATGGCGGATCGGGGGGCACCGAAGGCGGATCAAGTCCCGACCTTATCGCCTCCCATCTATGGCGAGTACCCGGCCAAGCGCCACACGGTGGATGGTGATTTGTTGGGCAACTATTGGCTGCATGATCTCAGCCTACAACCGCGCTATCGCCTTGCTGCCGGTTGGGGTACAGAGGTAGTACGCCAAAATCAGGATGCCTTCATGCAAGACGCTTGGCAACAGGTGGGCGAGGTACTGGCAGCCGAACGCGCATGCTCGCTTTCGCGCCTGGCGCGAGATGTTCTTAAAGCCGTAGAAAAGCGGCACCTGGCCAAGCTCTCCGATTCGCGCCTGTTGGCGATCACCGCGCCGGCGCGCGCGCGCATCAAGGTGGCGCCGCAAGAAAGCCTGTTCGGCCGCATTGCCGGCGTGACCTTGCCCGACGAGTTGTTCGATGGCGCCATGCGTCGTCTCACCAGCGCGCGCCGTCCCACCTTGAGAATGGCCCGTTGGCGGGAACGCAATCTCGCCTTGGCCAGCATTACGCAACAAGTTGCCGGTTTAGTCGACACCTTTGCCAACGCATCCGCGCACGTAGAGGCCATCGACCCCAATCGCTTCGTGCCTGATGGCATCCTGGGTAGCCGCTCTTATGATCAAATTCCGTTGCCGGCGGACGCGGCTGCGTTGGTGGATCTGCAACCTTATACGGGGTTATCCCTTAGCCTAACAGCTGGACAAATACGCAGTCTACAGGAAACCGCCGCTACGACTCGCCAGAAAGTTGTTGGCGTCAAGCGCAAGGTGCCGCTGATGGGGGATATTTGGCATCAGGGCATTCTCACGGAAACCCATCAATTGCGCTTCGTACAGTTACAACGCACGCAGAGCCAGCCGCTGCAAGGTAATCTAAGTCAGCTGGTGAAAAGGGCCAGCCGAGAAGGCGCCGAAGGCGTGCTACTGAACGTTCAACGGGACGGCCAGGTAATGGCCCAGGCAGTGAAAATCGACGGCCGCAATGGCGCCCTCAAACCCTTTGCCGCCGCCGCCATTACGGGGCCGCGTGGCAGTGTGCGAAGTGTGCGAAGTGCGCGCGTGCCGCGAGCGGTGGCCGGAAGCCTGGGCGCCGTTCCGATCAAGGCCTTGCGTTTGTATGGCAACAGTGCGGTTTTCAACAGCTTGCCGCCGGGCGTGCTAGGTGGCGACGCCCCAGTAAATGTTCAGCTTGAAGGGCCTGGAAAATTTACCACGCAGCCACCGCTGCAGTTGCGGCCTTCCATTACCCTTGCGCCGGCCATCAAGGATCGTGATGTGCTGCAACGCTACTCGGATGCCTTCAAGGACTATCAGCAGTTGTGGCGTGATCCGCAGACAGACGAAAAGGTGTTTATACAGCCCGTCGATTTTGCGATGGCCACGTCGGCTGTCCAATTGCGCAACCGCATCGATCCAGCGCACACCGTACCCGCGCGCCTGGCTAGCACGCTGTCCTTGGGAGAGCAGCCTGTGGCGTGGATCAAGGGCCAAGGAATGGTGAACGAGTTCATCAGTACGCGACTCGACCTGGCGCTGTCCGAGCGATTGCGATACGTTATTCCGTTGTGCTTCGACAGGGTGATGGCCTACCCGCATCTGCATTTCCCGCTATCCAGAAAACTCGAAACCCTGGCACCGGAAGTTTTCTTGCCCGGCGTCGGCGCCCTGCCGGACGATTTCATCATGGCGGTGAAAACCAATCCGCGTTTCATAGAGTCGGTCATGTTAGGTGCCAATCACGAGATGGGCAGGGAACTGCTGTGGCAGGGATTCCCCACCGATCGTCGCGGCACCCCCTTCCAATATTTCTGGCAACGCTTGGATGGCAAGACCGATATAGAGCCGATCCACGAATGGTTGTTCAGACCTCTCGGCGGCCAACCCGGCAGCGGCGAAATGCTGGTGCTGATTATTCGCGGACAGTTGCTGGAGCGCTTCCCCAATTTGTCGGTGTACGCCTATCCCATCGACGCCCAGGAGACGCGACCAGGAGGCAGTAGCCCACCCAAACCGCCTGGCACCCCTGACCCCGGCGAAATGGATCCCACGCGCGCGAAGTTGCCGATATTCAAGGGGCACCTGGGCAAGGACATCACTTATCTGGGTTTCGACATTGCGCCCGAAAACATCGAGCAGCACTTCTTTCTCCTGGAAGAACAAATGACCGAGCCGCGCTTTGGCTTCGACGAACCGGATAACGAGGCTCAGAATGGCCCGACGTGGCTGGATGTGGATTGGAGCGAATTGGGCGTCGGCCCCGGGCAGTACTTCGGTAGCCGTCATCTCAAGCAGGCGCCTCCGGCGCAAGGTCCGAAATGGAGCGATCCCCACGCCGCGAGCGTTGCCAATGCATTGCTGCAACGACCCTTCCGCGGCTACTACGCCGGCGTGAAGTTGAAGATGCCCGGGCTGAATTGATCCTCCGCCATGCCACGACTGAATCTCAACCTTGACTCTCTTACCCGGCAGCGGCAGGGCGTGCTCGACTTGCAAGTGCAAAAGCGCGCCCTTGACAACACCATCGCCGCACAGCAAGCCGCACTGACACAGGCCGAACGCAGCGGCGCCTCGCCCAATTTGACGACGCCACTGCGAGTGCAACTGGAAGAATCGCGCGCCGCTCGTCGCAACCTGATAGGGCGTTTGCGGGAACACACGAAGGGTGTGGACCTCATCGCCGATGGATTGCTGCTCGACCTCGACCCCGCACGCATGGTGGAGGCTTTGGATGGCGACTTACCGATCGCGCTGCTGCCGATGCGGATGGAAACTCGCTATGTGCGCGAGGGCAACACGCTACGTATTCGTATTTATCCTGACGATATCACTATCATCGAACACGCTTCGGCGCTCACCGATAACGAAAGACAGATGGGCAGCGGGTACTGGGAGGCGCGCTTTCGCGGCGAGGAGGACGAAGCCGAACGCATGGCTCGTGATCTGACGTTGCGCGCCGGCCGCAGTCGCTGCGCCTGGGTGCTGCGCGTGCTGACGCCGGACAACGTCGACCAGATTGGGCAAGAAGGCGCGCTGCCCCAGCTTCCGGACTTACCGGTCATTGATGCACGCGCCAGGCAAACGCGTGCGCTCCTGCTTCCGGATCGCTGCTGCGCGATCGGATACGGTGCGGGCCGTCGCGAAGTGTTTCGCGTGTGGGGAAAACGTATTCCCGACGAACTGGTGCTCACACCGGACTGGACCAATGCGGATGAGCCCGAGGCGCTGTTGGAGGGCGACCGAAGCTGGCTGGCGGATTTCGACGCGGCGCTCGAAAAGGGCATGGCATTGGAAGTGAGTCAGCAAGCTGTCGATAGCTTTACGCAACAGCATCACGGTTTGCCGTTTCGCCTTGCCAGCGACACACTGGAGCGTCTGGTCATCATTGGCTTGGAGTGGAGCAAGGACGCGCAGCAAAGCGCTGACGAACTGGCGGATTTGCTGGCCGCACAACGCGATTCCGGCGGCTTGTCTTTCGTCCCGCTGAACACGCCCACCAACAATACCGAAGCAGCGCGCTCCGGATACAGCGCCGCCGAGCAGCGCACCCCGCCGCCCACCGCAAGCGAAAGTGCACAACTTCCCAAACAGAAGGACGCACTGCAATTGCTCGTGCATGCGCTGGGATTGCCAAGTGAACGTCTGACCAGCGATGGCATCGAGCATGCGCACCTCACGGAGCAGCGCACCGCGCTGCACATGATGAACGCGTTGTGGCGCGGCACCTTCGGGCACTACTTGATGGAGTTGTGGAACCCCCCCGGTGAGGAGAAGGACCACCTGCTCAAGACCCCGGATTTGTACGAACTGCGTCGCTATGCCGTGTCCTATTTGCGTCCGGCCGGACCGCTACCGTTGGTGCGCGTGGGCAAACAGCCATTCGGCATTTTGCCGGTAGTCGGTAAATCCTTCGTACCCGATTCGGCTGGCCCGGCGCTGTTCGCCAATCGGCGTGATCGGCAGGCGTTAGTGGAAAGCAACGTCGGCAAAGTGCTGGGTGTGCTGCGCCCCTTATGGGAGTTGGCGCGTACGTCGGTGCCCTTACTCAAGGACGGCGATGTGAACCAGGCCAAGGACATTCTGCAAACCGCAAGTTGGTCGCAGGCGGCCTACTATCGAGACGTGGACAATATCTGTCTGAACGCACCGGCGGTGTTCGACATCTCGGGCGTTCAACAGCCCACCAAGAGTCATGTAATCGGTCAGTTGCTCGGCGCCTTGGGGCTTAGCCAGAACATGCTTTACTTGCCGATCTATAATTGCACGAGCTTTCCGCCGGATCCGCCCTATAAGCCGGGCAGCCTGGCCGGCGTTCCCTGGGTGCTCGCGGATGCGCAACAGCCCACGCAAGAGGCATCGCCGGATAGCACCTTTACGCCGCAACAAGATTACCTGTCGATCATTGCGCAGGCTTTGACACAGGATCCCGAACAGGCCGAGCGCTTATTGTCCAGCTACCAAGCGGGCCCCAATCTGTTGCAGGCGCTGGTATCTTATTCCGTGCAAATGGAGCGGCACGACGCGGTGCAGTCCTTCGCTTTCACTAGCAGCGCTGTCACTAAGGTGTTCTCCACCGCGTTGCCGCGGCTGATCAATATCGAGGCCGTGCAGCAAAACGAAGCGGTGTTTCAGGTCACAACCCCCCAGGAACTGGCCAGCGTGGTGGTGCCGGGCCTCAGCGGTCAACTTAGCCTGGGTCAGTATGTCGCCCATCGTGTCGCCAGCGAACCGGCACAGATGATTACTGGCGAATCCACGAAGATCAGCGCTCACCTGTATGAGGCGGTCGCTCATCTTCCTCCGTCGCTACGCGACGTGAGTGCCGTGAAGTTGAGTATGGAGTATTTGTCTACACGTACAGTCGGTGAGCTCAACACCGCATTCAGGACCACGCTCGACGCGTTCTCCTATCGTCTGGATGCTTGGTACACCGCGCGCGCCAACCGCCGTCTCGAATTGATGCGGACCCGTAACGCGACAGGCGTATACGTGGGCGGATTCGCCTGGGTCGAGAACTTGAAGGCCGATCACCGGCCCGATAGTGAAGGCTATATGCTGGCGCCGTCCCAGGGCCAGGCGGCCAGCGCCGCAATCCTGCGCAGTGGCTTTATGGCCAATCACGAACAAGGGGCCTTCAATATACAACTGAACTCTCGTCGTGCGCGCCGCGCTCAGGACATACTGCAAGGGTTGACGCGCGATCAACCGCTTGCCGCCCTATACGGCTACCGCATCGAACGTGGACTGCGTGACGAATTACTAGGCAAGCTCATTTGGCCTCTTCGCCTGGCGTATCCCTGGCATGCCATCGGGGGAAACTTGAGTACCGATGCGCATGAGGCGATCGGAGCCCGTGATGTCGTGGATGGCGTGGCTTTGTTGGATGCCTGGGAGAACTCTCCCGCCGCAGTGTGGACGCTGACGCGCTCGGTGACGGTGAATGGCGGGCAGCCGTTCAACACGTTATCGCCGGACGAGCAGCAACGCTTCGAACGAATACTGAACGACGGGCTGGATCTGGCCGATAGCGTGAGCGATTTGCTGATGGCCGAGGGCACACATCAAATCGTGCAGGGCAACTTCGATCGGGCCAGCGCGGCCATGGCAGTCGTGGACAAACAATCGCTGCCCATCGAAACCCAAGTGGCCAACACGCCGCGCGGTGGCGTGAGTTACACCCAGCGTGTGGCCATCGTGTGCCCACCGCTGCTGGCGGATCATTGGCCGCAGGAC
>JANNFC010000456.1:0-3008 GCA_031379405.1 Betaproteobacteria bacterium
GTACGAAAGCGTTCTCGAATCTGCGTTGGTGTCGTTCGATTATCGCTGAACTTTTCCTGACGGGGTGAGCTTCACCGCCAGATTCGCCGGAATGCGATATTGTTGCGCGAGCGCGAGTTAGGAAGGTCAGTGGATCCGACGCGGGAACGAGAGCGCAGATGAAATGAGAAGTCGGCGCGTGAACCCCCTAGAACGGGCTATTCTCCCATAGCATGAAGAAGGAGCTGCGTCATGAAACTCGACTCGTCGGTGCCGTTTCCCAAGCGCCTGAGGCATCCCGATGAGTTCGCTGCTCTGGCAGAATCCATCGTCACTAGCACTTATTTCAACGGCGAATGTGTGCGCCTGGTCGGAGGCATCCGCATGGCGCCGCGCTAAACAGATACCACATGGAGCACTAACGATGTCTATCGATTTCACCCCGTCCTGGACTGACGCGGACCTCACGCTGTACCGCGACTCCGTGGTGCGATTCATCGAGTCCGAGATGCTTCCTGCCGACGCATCGGCGCGCGAACGCGGACATGTGGGTCACGAGATTTGGCGCAGATCCGGACAGCTTGGGTTGTTGTGTTCGGATATTCCAGAGACTTATGGCGGCGGAGGGGGAGATTTCCGGCACGAAGCGGTGCTGCACGAGGAAATGGCGCGGCGCGCCTTGAGCGGAATGAACGCCGGAGTTCACAGCATCGTCGCACACTACCTGCTCAATCATGGTACCGAAGCACAGCGCCAGCGCTATCTGCCCGCCATGGCGCGCGGTGAATTGGTGGGGGCGATTGCCATGACCGAACCGGGAACGGGGTCCGACTTGCAAGCCGTTCGCACGCGTGCCGTGCGTCGCGGCGATACCTACGTCATCAACGGGTCCAAGACATTCGTCACGAATGGTTACCTTGCCGGATTGGTGCTGGTGGTGGCCAAGACAGATCCCTCGGAGCGAGCCCGAGGCACGTCGATTTTGATGATAGAAAGCAAGGACTGCGAAGGCTTTCGCGTCGGGCGTCGGCTGGACAAGATCGGCATGAAAGCGCAGGACACCTCTGAGTTGTTCTTTGATGAGGTGAGCGTGCCGACAGAAAATCTTCTTGGCGGAGAGGAGGGACGCGGATTCGCGCAACTCATGTCGGATTTGCCCTACGAAAGAATGATCATCGGTGTGGTGGCCGTTGCCGCCATGGAAGGCGCATACCAAGCTACTTTGGATTATGTGCGCGAGCGCAAGGCCTTCGGTCAGCCCATTGTCGAGTTTCAGAACACCAAGTTCAAACTGGCGGAGATCGCCACCACCATCAAAGTCGCACGTACTTTCGTCGACCGCTGCGTCGAACAGCTCGTCGAAGGCAAACTCGATACCGTGACCGCGTCGATGGCCAAACTGTGGACCTCCGAACAGCAGTGCAAAGTCATCGACGAGTGCCTGCAATTGTTCGGTGGCTACGGTTACATGAACGAATTTCTGATCGCTCGCATGTATACGGACGCCCGCGTGCAGCGCATCTACGGCGGCACCAACGAGATCATGAAGGAAGTCATCTCTCGCGGTCTTTGATCGCGGTCATTCCCGTCCACGCGTGATTGCCCGCCTCCCGCCGCAGGCTCGTTGAGATCACCACGGCGGATGGCGTCGCTTCGCATCTTATCCGCCCTACGTGTTAGCCCTATCGGCGTGATTCGAACTTGCCCGCATTCCGATGGAATGAATAAAGAGTTATAGATCCTCAGCAGGATACCCATCAAAACGAAAGCTCCCTAATCTGCGACACAAGCCTGCACGCGGCGCTCTCTTCAAACAAGCGATCATGAAAGCGATGCGCGAGCGGGTAGACCTCGACAACCAACAAGGGAGTTCGCAACATGGCTTCAATCTATAGCGGCGGCACTACCACGAACGTCGGAACGGCTCCAACCGGCGATGGCACACTCAACGCCCTCATTGGCGGAACCAAATGGGGAGGTAGTGGAATGGGAACCGGAGCGAACGTCACATTCAGCTTTCCTACGAATTTCAGTACGACTGACAATTTCTTCGGCCTCGGCACCGGCGCATTCAATTACACCGGAGAACCCAACAACGGCGGCCAGGCCCTGAGCGCGACGCAGGCGAGCGCAGCGCGCAGTGCGCTACAGAAGTGGGGCAATATCGCAAACATCAACTTCACGGAAATCACCGACACCCCCGATACCGCCGGCTTCTTCTTCTCCGATAACAGTTCAGTGGGCGACATCCGATTCGCGGAATCGAATTCGCCCTCGACGGCCTGGGCCTACTACCCCGGGAGCGGCGGGCCGAAGGGCGGAGACGTTTGGTTCAACAAGACGGACTACAACAGTCCCACGCCTGGCAACTACGCCTACGATACTTTTATGCACGAGATCGGGCATGCGCTGGGTCTGGAGCACCCGCACGAGAACGACGATGGCGACACCATGGGTTCGTCCACGGACGCCGTCAAGTACAGCATCATGAGCTATCGCGATCACGTCGGCGACGCGCTAGACGGCTATGAGATGTCCGATTACCCCACCACCCCGATGCTCTACGACGTGCAGGCGCTACAAGCACTGTATGGCGCGAATTGGAGCTACCGCAACGGTAACGATACCTATAGCTGGGCGGCGGGCGCTAAGGTGTTCGAGTGCATCTGGGACGGCGGCGGCGTCGACACGCTGAGTGCCGCCAGTCAAAATCAGGGCGCCGAACTGCACCTGACATCGGGCGTATACAACACCATCGGCGACAGTATCTGGGACGGCAATGCGTGGGTGCGTGATAACCTGGTCATCGCCTTCAACGCCACCATCGAGAACGCCACGGGCAGCGCTTATGACGACACTATCTACGGCAACACCGTAGGCAACGTTCTAAACGGTGGCGCGGGCAATGACACGATGCGCGGTTCAGAATGGGGCGATCATTGGGTGTTCGACAGCGACGTGATGTACGGTGGCGACGGCAACGACTTCATGGGCGGCCACAACGGCAACGATTCCATGTATGGCGATGC
>JANNFC010000464.1:0-4747 GCA_031379405.1 Betaproteobacteria bacterium
GCGTGGGGGAGACAAAGAACTGCGGATCGGGATCGCGGCGAAAGGCGTGACACAGCACACGAAACGACCCCGGGGTGTAGCCAAAGCTCCGTGCGACCTCATTGGAGGGGCGTCCTTCGAGGAAGAAGGCTCGCAGCGCCTCGTACTGGCGCTGACGCGAAACGGAGGGCTCCGCGAAGAAGCGACGGCAATCTGTTATGCTCTTTGGTGCGCCTATACCCACACAAATATAATGTTACATTCCCCAGCGCCTTGTCAATGCATGTTGCAAGAAAAATACACCTCTCTCTTGAAAAGCCCATGCACAAAGGCTTTCCAGGCATTCACCTCAAACACCGAGAAATTCCCAACGCCTGCGTTTAACTCGGGTAGCTTTCGCGGCTACCCCCGCGTAGGCGCACTAAGCGGTAACGCCTCCACACCCTGCCTCAGAGGGAAAGCATTGCGCATTCCGTCGCCACACGTTAGGTAAAACATGGTCCGTGGAAATCCAGGCTAGCCCGCGGCGCTGTCCCTCACGTTCGCGCGCTCCCACGTACGGCGAAAAAGATACCGAGGAGGATGAGTACAAATCCCAATCCTTGCACCCATCCGATCGTTTCATCGAAGATAGCCAGCGCTAGCAGCGAGGACCCTATCGGTTCGCCCAGTATCGACAATGCCACCAAGGTTGCCGAAACGTGGCGCACCGACCAATTGAGAATCGTATGGCCAAGTAGTTGTGGCCCCAAGGCGAGCCCCAGGATGCATGCGTAGGCGACGCTACTCATCCCCATCAACGCTTCACCGCGAAGCAGCGTTGCGCCGAGCAAGATGACCGCTGCCACGCTGTAGACGATACTAATGTAGCCCACGAGGCTGATCTGAGTTCGCAAAATCCGACCGACGATCAGATAGGCGCTCGCCGACAATGCCCCAATGAGGGCAAGCGTGTTACCCAGCAGAGGGTTGCCCTGCGCCGCTTCGAAGCTGCCGGATTGCGCCATAAACATTGCAATCGTTCCCACGAGGGCGAAAGCGATTCCGATGCAGACGGACGTTGTCAGGCGCTCACGCAATAGAAACAGCGACGCAATCCCAACCCAGATTGGATTGGTGGTAACGAGCGCCGTACTACTGGCCACGGAGGTGTATTCCAAGGACGTGATCCAGGACGCGAAGTGGAGCGCCAGGCAGGCGCCAGAGAAGGTCGCCAGTGCTAGATCTCTTGGCCGGAGGGACTTGAATTCCTGCGCGGCCTTCCACCACGCGATCGGCATCAATATTAAGGACGCAACACCCAATCGGAGCGCCGCGATAGCTAAGGATGAGGTGCCCTCTGCCTGCGCGATGCGGATAAGTATGGCGGCGCTGGAGACAATCAACATGCCACCGCCCAGTGCAGCATAGACCATGAACCGTTTTTCCATGCTACCGACAAAGGCGGGCTACCGCACGCTGCCTCGTAAACTCGGAACTCAGTGCAATTGGCCGGGCGCTATGCGCGCGATAGGTAGTGCCAGTACCTCGATACCTTCTTCCGAAAGTTCCTTGGCCTGCTGGCTGGTGGCTTGCCCGCGAATGGCACGTTCGGGCGCTTCGCGATTGTGTATGCGGCGTGCTTCCTCGGGAAACGCCTTGCCGACATCCTCGCTGTTCTTCAGTATGTAGTCAATCACCTTTGCCCGTAGTGCGCGAACGGCCTCGTGTGGCGGCGGTGCGTTTTGCGATTGATTCGCATCCGCGATCCGCTTTCCGATGTGTGGCGCGGAGGGCTGGCGCACGACACCGATGGATCCGCATATCGGACAACTCACCGATTCAGTTTTTACCTGAACGCCGAACGCCTCAGGCGAGACAAACCACCCCTCGAAAGTGTGGGTGTTATCGCAAGCAAGGTTGTAGACGACCATTTCAGGCGCTCTCTCTATCTCTTTTATATGTTTTGATCGGGACTCACTACGGCTCCGATTGTGCCCCAGCCAGCCTGGGGTCGCAAATTCTTTACGGCGAATGGCATCGAGAAGCCAGAGCCACTGGTGCAGTGTGGGCCAGCCCCGCGATTACCGTATCGGTTGAACTCGTATTCCCCGAGTCCGCTTTCTTCTTCCAGGTAATCGCGCTCCCATCAAGACCCGCCGTCGGTCCTTTGCCAATGATTGCTAAATGTTCATGTCGTCCTGACGTTAAGTGCATCGGGGCGCAATGGAAATGTCGCCTTTGAGAATATACGGAGAATACCGCCATCAAACTCGCCCTGAATTCTCGCTCGATGAAAGGCCCCCTCGAAGAGCTACCCATTCCGGGGATCGTTCTCGGCGGCTATCCGGAGCGTCGAAAGCTACCGGATGCGAATCGGGACTCGCTTGCCCAACGGGTGCGAGGAATGGTCGCGCCGTTTCGGCGGCGCGCGGACTGGGACGCTTTCACTTGGGAGACACAAGCGCGCCGGGAGGTTCTTGAATCCCTTTCCGACGCATCCTTCTCTCACATCGTGCTTGTCACCCGCAAGCTGTTGTTCAGTGAAGGCTTCGAAGACGGACTGCTCACCGAAGCGATGGCCTGCGCGTGCGAGGCTGCGCGGCGAGCGTTGGGCGTAGTGCCTTTCAACACGCAACTTATCGCGGCCAGGTTGATGCTGGACAATCAACTGGCGGAAATGGAAACCGGTGAAGGCAAGACTCTGGCCACGGCGCTAACCGCTGCGGTCGCCGCCATGGCCGGTATTCCCGTGCACTGCGTAACCGCCAATGACTACCTGGTAACGCGCGACGCCGAGTTGATGCAATCGCTGTATCGGATGCTGGGCCTCACTGCTAGTACCGTAACGCAGAAGGACGATCCCGCCGCACGACGCCGTGCCTATGCCTGCGACATCACCTACTGCACGGCGAAGGAATTGGTATTCGACTATTTGAAAGACGGACTGCAACTAGGCCGCGCCAAACACGACTTGCTGCATCGTGTGCAAGTCCTTAGCCAACAAGAAACCGGTTGGCAGCAGCCCTTCTTGCGTGGGCTGTGCATGGCGATCGTCGATGAGGCCGATAGCGTGCTGATCGACGAAGCCGGAACGCCTCTCATTGTCGCGCGAATGCGCCAAATTCCCAATGAGGCGAATGATCTGCTTCAGGCCTTGCGAATCGCGAAGAACCTACGCGCGGAACGACATTATCGGTTGGCGGGAGATCACGCGGAAATAACCGATCAAGCCAGGGGGCTGCTAGCGAAGCTGGCGTCCGACCGTACAGGCGCATGGCGCGACCCGCGCCGCCGAGAGGAACTCATTGTGCACGCCCTCTCGGCTTTGCATGTTTACCAGCGTGATCGTCACTATGTGATTCAAGATGGCAAGATCTGCATCATCGACCAGATCACCGGACGTCTCGCCGAAGGCCGCGCATGGTCACGGGGACTGCATCAACTGATCGAATTGAAGGAAGGTTGTGAGGTCACCGGCCCGCAAGTGCCCATCGCGCAGATTACTTTTCAGCGTTTCTTTCCACGCTATCTACGATTGACGGGAACCAGCGGCACCCTGATCGAAGCCCGCCGCGAACTCAAGGCAGATTACAAACTTGGTGTGCGCCGAGTGCCGTTACGCCGCTCTAGTCAACGCCGTTATCTGGGCATCGAGCTTTACGCCACTCAGGACAAAAAGTGGCGGCGAGTCATTGAACGCGTGCGGGAAATGCATGCTCTGGGTCGCCCTCAATTGATCGGCACCGACAGCGTGGCCGATTCGGAACAGTTGAGCCAGTTGTTGCACGCCAAGGGTCTCATCCATCAGGTGCTCAATGCACGCCAGGATCGCGAGGAAGCCAACATCGTGGCGAGTGCCGGGGAAACCGGTGCCATAACGGTCGCCACCAACATGGCGGGCCGAGGCACCGACATCGCGCTGGGTGCGGGTGTTGTCGAACTCGGGGGCCTGCACGTCATCTCCTGCCAACTCAATAGCGAGGCGCGTATCGACCGGCAGCTCTATGGTCGCTCCGGACGTCAGGGCGATCCGGGTAGCGTCGAGACCATACTGTCGTTGGAGGAGCCCCTATTTCGTAGGTGGGTCCCCGGTTGGGTGCGCCATACCATCGCACCACTATTGGGTGCCGAGCGAGCCTTGCCGAATTGGATTGCTGCCCGGGTCGTACGGCTTGCGCAAAGTCTCGAGGTGTTGGCGCGCCGTACACAGCGCCGAAATCTGATTCGTCGTGACGCTCTCGACGAGCGGCGTTTGTCCATCAGCGGCGCAGGGGAGTAGAGACCGTCTTCGACTTGTGATGTGCTTGCACTGTCGGAAGCGAACAGTTTCAAGGCTATGTGTGCATACATGCGTTGCCGTCGGTGCATAGGGTCGATCTCCTTTGGAGCGATTTGCACCCAATCCTCTGAGTGATTGCTACTCGATGGGCGGCAAGTGCTCCGCAGGAGAGGTGTATGTGTCGGCGGCAAATCCTCCGATGCGAGTACCTGCTTTCGCACCCCCTCGCTCGAATGTCTCGTACGACAATGCGTTAAATCTTAATGTCATATGGCCGATAAGGGCAGTGGCGGGGTAAAGGAAAAATGCCTTCCAACCTGCGCCCCAGCACGTAAAGGCTTCCAAGCTTGTGAATACGTCAACGTAACTTTGCTGGCCACCCATGGGTGCCTGTACGCGCGCCGAATCCGCTCGCGGACGGCGGTTGTCTGTGGCTGACTAGCTCACCGTGGAATAGGGGGACGCCGAAATTCGGCTCGCACTTCCCAAAAAGATAAAGGCCACCGG
>JANNFC010000150.1:0-2881 GCA_031379405.1 Betaproteobacteria bacterium
GTTCGTCCTTCACCGTTTTGCCGCTGACATCCTTCGAACTATAGGCGTGCTCCAAGGTGAAGTCCTTGCAGAATACGCCCGAGCCCATCATCACTGGCACGAAGCGCGAGCCTTCCTCGTTGGTCCAGAAAATGGCCTCCAAGGGTGCATCCGTCTGTACGTTGTGGTCGTTCAATGTGCGCAGAACCTCCAGACCGGAAAGTACACCGTAATTGCCGTCGAACTTTCCGCCGGTGGGTTGGGTATCGATATGGCTGCCCATGCAGATGGGCGGTTTGCTGTTGTCGCGGCCAGCGCGGCGCATGAAGCAATTGCCGATCTTGTCTATGGTGATACTCAAGCCCTCCGCTTTAGCCCAGGACACCACCAGGTCGCGGCCTTGTTTGTCGAGGTCCGTTAGCGCCAGGCGGCACACACCGCCTTTCGGCGTGGCGCCGATCTTAGCCAGTTCCATCAGCGAATCCCACAGGCGTTGGCCGTTGATGGTTAGGCTTTCAGTTGTCGTGCTCATGATAAAACTCCTTGGAATTGCGATTCCGACAACGATCGTAGGGTGGGTTACGGCGCGATGACGCCGCGCCTAACCCATCCTACGAGATTTCCGTTATGCGAACAGATCTTCTTTCGTGGGGCGAATTAACGCATGGGCATTCGCGCTTTCCCCGAAATGCTCTGCCCCCAAACCGGACACTATCACGATAGGCAACCCTTCGCCCGCCTCGCCCATGACCAAGGTGGCGGCGGACGCAATCTGATCGGCGATCGCAACTTGCGTGATACGCAGTGCCCGCCCGAAGCGATCTGGCTTTCCGCGTTGATCCTGCAGTGGCAACACGCCCGCGCAACCGATGCATACGCCGCACACGCCCAGGCGCCACGGGCGTCCGAAGCTGTCGGTGATGACGACTCCGACTGTGACGCCCAGACGCGCGGCAATGGCATCACGCAATCGCGACGCGCTGCGGTCCGGGTCTTCGGGCAGGAGCAGAACGCGATCCTCGCCGCCCTCAATGTTGGACTGATCGATGGCCGCGTTCGCCACGATGAAACCCAATCGATGTCGCACGATCAGCACACCCTTCACACAGCGCACCACCGCAGTGGATTCGCGCAGCACCACTTCGACGTAGCGTGGATCTTTCTCGCATTGAGCGGCGAGCTTCAAGGCCTGAGGGCTGGGCTCGATGTCGGCAAGATCGACGAAACGATTCTCCGACTTCGACACCACTTTCTGGCAGACGGCGACGACGTTGTATTCCGCCAAAGTGATGGCATTTTTCTCCAGCGCCTCGATCAGTACGTCCGCCAGTGGCTGGTGCGACCGAACCTCGCCTATCCCTTCGAGGGCGCGCAGTGCAAGTGCACGCGGGCTAGCCGAATCGCTCACGCAGCAGTGGCAGCACGCGCTGCGAGTACAGACGAAGAAAGCGTTCCTGATCCGGACCCGGAGCGTGGAACACGAGATGCTTGAATCCTAGTTCGACATAGGGCCGGATTTTCTCCACATGCTCCTCCGGATCCGTGGATACGATCCAGCGTTTGGCGGCGCGTTCAACGGGCAATGCATCGGCCAGACGCTCCATCTCGATGGGATCTTCCACGTTCATCTTTTCTTCGGGGGAGAGCGCCAGCGCGCCCCAGTGACGAGTGTCGTGCAGGGCGCGATGATGCTCGGTATCAAAAGAAACTTTCATCTCGATCATGCGATCAATGCTGTCGTGGGCGCGGCCTGCGGCAGCAAGACCGGCGCTTACGTTGGGCAACAGGGTTTCGCTGTAAAGGGAAGGTTGCTTACCGCTGGTGCAGATGAATCCCTGTGCGTGTTCACCGGCAAACTTGGAAAGAACCGGTCCCGCTGCCGCCACGTAAATGGGCACTGGCTCCTCCGGGCGATCATAAATGGTTGCGTTCTCCGTGCGGTAGTACTGGCCGCGAAAGGACACGCGCTCCTCCTGCCAAAGTTGCTTGATGAGCGCGATGGATTCGCGAAAGCGCGCGGTACGCTCCTTCTGCTCAGGCCACACCATGCCGCTTGATGGTGTCTCGTTGAGCGATTCGCCGGTGCCAACACCGAGCACCACGCGCTGCGGAAACATCTCGCCCAGTGTGCCAAAGGCTTGTGCCACCACGGAAGGGTGATAACGAAATGTGGGTGTGAGCACGCTCGTGCCCATCACGATGCGTGCAGTGCGTGCACCCAAAGCGCCTAGCCATGCCAAAGAAAACGGCGCATGACCGCCCGTGTGCCGCCAAGGCTGAAAGTGGTCGCTGATGAACACGGAGTCGAAGCCCACCTCTTCCGCAAGGCACGCGAACTCGAGCAGTTGCTTTGGAGAGAATTGTTCGGCAGAGGCTTTGTATCCGAGTTTCAGCATAGTTCGTCCAGATGAAATGGGGTGCGTAGGGCGATGGGTCATCCGCGAAACGCTGGGATCACCTTTGCTCCGTAGGTGGCGATGATGTTTTCTTCATCCCCATTGTCGAGGTAGATGTTGAACTGCGTGATGCCTGCCGCTTTCAAGTCGCGCAGTTTGGTCACGTGCTGTGCTGGTGTGCCTAGCACACAGAAACTTTCCACCACATCAGGCGTGATGAAATCCAGATAGGCGTTGTCGCTTTGTCCGTGTTTAGCGTAGTCGTAGCCTCGCCGTTTCTCGATGTAGGCGGTGAGACTCTCTGGGACGGCCTTTGAATCCTTGCCGTACTTCTCCACGATGTCCTCGAACGACAGCAGCCGATTGATTTTCAGCAACATGATCTCGTCCTCATTCACCACGTTAGGTACACTTTAGTAACTTGTAAAAACACCCCGCCGCTGGTGGGATGACCGATGCCAGCAAGCAATGACTTTCATTGTTGGATGTCCACGGATATAGACGAT
>JANNFC010000473.1:0-4502 GCA_031379405.1 Betaproteobacteria bacterium
ATGCCTCTAGAAGCTGTTCCATCATTGGGTCGCCATACGCTGTCGCGGCACCGGGAACAAATCCATCGTCGGCGTACCACGGTGACAGGGACAACCGCAACGCTCGAACGCACAGATAATCTGCAATCTGTCGGGACACTAATCCCGGTACACGACCATCGTCCTTTACTGCTCGTGACGTGGCGGAACTCCTTTCGGTAAAGTTAACTTACCCGGTCAGTATTGATTCTGAAAATGCAGGCAGTAGTTTTATTTAAAAAGTCCCGGTACTTGGATCCATACCACGATCAGTAGTAGTTCCTTTAGTATCTGATCGATATATCCTCCTCGCTTTCATTATTGGGTAGTAGTTTAGCGAGACAATGCGTCTTTCGTAATAGAACTTTTCAATAAGTACTTGCCGGTGATTAGTACTCTAACTCTAAGAAAAATAGTACCAAAGTTAGCGTGCGGTATTGCTCAGCCAAACTTACTAGGTTAATCTTCGATGGGGGTAATGATACCCCCACAGGGAGGTACTATGACTCGCAAGGCAATTTGCTCGGCGTTAGTAATGTCCGCGCTGGCAATCAACAGTTTTGGCGCCGTGATCACCAATGTGACGATCACGGCCTTGTTCCACAACCCGACGGACGATACCCCAGGTGTCCAAGTGGGTGATCCCGCAGTCACGCCCGCCGGAGCTGGTCCGGTGACGACAGTTTCTTGGGGTGTTCCGCCGGGAGCGCTTGGCCAGAGCAACTATCGGTTCGCGGCCATCAATCAGCCGGCAGTCCCCAATATCGGCGGACCCATCAATGTGAATCCGCCCGCTGTAACGCCCTACTTTACCCTAGGAACGTTCACGCACAATAACTTCGTGGTAGACAACCCATACCTCACGTCGGTGCTACTGGACGTCATTCTGTCGTTCGACGTTGACGGGATCCCTTCCGGAGCGCAGACGTTCACGTATCTGTTCCAGCACACCGAGACCCCTAACCAAATCGAGACAGCCCCCCCGGGAATTCCGATTTGCCCATTTGCGACGCCGAAGGGCGCGGAGTGCACGGACCGCGTCGTTCTCTCCAATAGCGGTGGGCCCCAATCCTTCAGCATTGGCGGCGCGGTCTTCACGCTGGAGTTAGCGCTGCAAAAGGGTGGCATCAATCTTAGTGAGTTCATTACCAACGAAGGGCAAAGCAATGATGCGCTCCTGGTGGGCCGCTTCAGTGCCACTGATAGCCCCGTTCCAGAACCTGCCACGGCAGGGGCGATGGGCGCCGCACTGTTGGCCCTCGGCGCGTTCCGGCTCCGTAGATCGCGCGGTAGGAGCTAGTCGCCCGGTTCCTAATCGGCGTCAGTTGTTCTAAGTGGCTAGTAACTTTTGGGGGCTCCCGTCTTCCGGGAGCCCTTAGCTTTTTCTAGAAGCCGGCGGCCGCGGCCTCAGTTGATTCAAAGAGCGAGAAGATCTTATCGACGCGCGTCATCCGCAGGACAGATAGCACGCGTTCGTTGGCTCCGGCGACTCGCATGGCGGCGTCGGCAGTGGCCGCCGTACTGTGGCACATCATCAGCATACCGATGCCCGCCGAGTCTGTGAGTTCGATCTTTGACAGATCGACGATGACCTTCTTCGAGCCTGCGCCGATCAGAATCTTGATCTTGTCCTCGGCTTCGCGCAGACTATTGCCCAGCGCCAGCCGGCCTGATAATTCCACCACCGTGATCTCCGGCGGCATGCTTCGGATTGTCAATAGGATCATTTAAATGGCCTCCAAGCTCCTTCAAGGGTAATACCATCGGGCAGGAAAAGAAAGCACGCCCTTCGCAAAAGTGGTCTAGAATCAAGAGAGCGGCAAAATGTCGGGGCGTAGCGCAGCCTGGTAGCGCACCTGCCTTGGGCGCAGGGGGTCGCGAGTTCGAATCCCGCCGCCCCGACCAATAGTTTTGTGGTTGCCGCCAAGCCACTAGGGCAATACTCAAATGAAGCCGAGCTTCGCTCTCACGGCGGTGCTGGCGTTGCGTGCATTTGCGCAGAGCTCCAGCGTCCTCTTCGATCAGGCAGTTGCCCAATTGGACGCCGGTAAACCCGCCGAAGCCTTCGCGCTCTTCTTTCAAATCGCCCGGCGGGAGCCAAATGAGTTGGGGACCCGCGCATATCTGGTCAAGGCAGCGGTTGCCATGGACGATACTGCGGCGGCCTGCACGAACCTGGACTTGCTCCGCCGGTTGGCTACCTCCGACTCAGGGCTCCACGCTCAGCTGGCCGAATGGTGCGCGCCCGGCCGCAGCGTAGAGCTAGGCGTTGATCAGCTGCGGTATGCGCTCAAACTTGAGCAGCTTGCACCGCAAAAGGCCCGGTTGTACTATCTGCGCGGTTCTCTGGCCGCGCGGCAGGGCGCCGAAGAGTTGGCCAAAGACGACCTCGGTCGCGCCATGGCACTGGACCCTGGCACCCCGCTCTACGTCGTCGCGCTCGCCACGTTGCAGGGCACGGCACGCCCGAAGATCGACCCGGCCCTCCTGCGCGATGGCCTCCAGCGCTTCCCGCTATCGACAGACCTGCTCGCGCTGTCTGCCCTGCGCGCACTCGATTCGGGCGACAACTCCGAGGCGCGTATCTTGGCCGCGCGGCTCATGACCGCGGCCCCAAACTCTGCTGTTTCCCACGTTGTTACGGGCCGCATTGAGCTCAGCGAACTCAACCTCGAAAGCGCTCGCGCCGCTTTTGAACGATCGCTGGCGCTCCGCAAGCTCGGTCAGGATGCGCAGGCTATCCCGGAACTGCAGCAGGCTTCCCGGCTCAACCCGGTCCAGGCCGCGTACCACTTCGAGTACGGCCGAGCTCTGTTTGAGAACTCCCGCTTCGTTGAGGCCCGGCGGGAGTTGGAGCAGCGTGGACGGCGGCATCACGCCCTCCGGCAACCTGCAGAATCCATGCCCCTCCGGCTTGCTTCCCGTCGTG
Source organism: Betaproteobacteria bacterium (assembly GCA_031379405.1). GTDB lineage: Bacteria > Pseudomonadota > Gammaproteobacteria > Burkholderiales > SHXO01 > SHXO01. Next base: position 2,948 of record JANNFC010000473.1, read on the forward strand.
GGCAATTCATTGGGGCTGCTCCTCAGATGTCGTCTGGATCACCAAAACGCTTAAGCACCCCCGTTTCCGACTTGAGTTGGCGAGGCCCGGGGTGGCGTGGTAAAGTAGAAGGATTGTTTGTCCCCCAATGTGGGCGCGTAGCTCAACTGGCAGAGCAACTGACTCTTAATCAGTAGGTTGACAGTTCGATTCTGTCCGCGTTCACCAACACAATAAAAGACTTATCAATCTCCTAACAACACACCGGGTGGTACTACGGGGAATCAGTTGGCCAGAGGAAGGTTTTGGCTCTACGGGTAACTGCGTCTTTTCCCCTGTGTCTCACTAAAGGGGTTCACCCCAGATTCAGCGTGCCGTTGCGTTTATAGGCGCTTTTCATTGCCCTAACGATGGCTCCGCTGTCGGTTTCCACATAGCCGGACGGCCGTTGGATCGCTTGAATGCTGGGCTTTTCATCCACGCTGATCACCAGCGCGTTTAGCGGCGGATTCAAGTACAACCCGACGACCTCCGCCCCCTTGCTGGCGCCTCGCGGCGAAGCACTCTCCAAACCGCATGAACACTGGCGTTTAGATGCGCTGCCACTGCCGGACCGTCCCATTGCGACTGCCCTGATGGTGGCGCTTGCGCCACTTGCTCACCGTCGGTAGGGACGCGCCGGTCTGTTGTGCTACTTGCTGAATTTCCTTGCCGTCCAAACAAGCCATCCCAATCCGCGCCCGTTCCACCTTACGGATTTTCCACAGCAAGGCTTCGGCTGATCGCAACCAACTCGGCACGCATTTCCGCCGTGCAGTTCAAAGCAGGAGCATGTCTGGGCATCTCCCAAACATTTTAATACAATAATGTACTAACGCAAGTAAGCACTAGCTCCATGTTCCGGTCGAGTGCTGCACTAGTTAAATTGGCGCTTGAAAGTAAAAGTACCTGGCTATCCGCCACAGCCGCTATTACGTGTATCAGGCCCGCTTGGCCTCATTCATGACGCAACCTTCGGTCTAAAGGCCAGCGGAAGATGACTGCTTTTTTATGAACCAAATCGCCAAGGTGCGCCATCTGCTGAGCACGTGCCGATTCTGCCGCCGACTCCCGCTCACCAAGCACTATACGCATTCCCACCCCTCGTTTCAGCACCGCTTCAATCTCTGCCACGACTCGCGGTACATCAAACGCGCCAAAGCTCATCAACAACAAGTTCCGGTCTGCGTCTCGAATTAATTACAACAGCACCTGCTCGGTTTGCCGAGCCGTGATTGATTTCGACACCGGCCCTGTCCATACCAGCTCTAACTGTGGCTCCTGCCGCCGTGCGACAAAGCGACTTCCATAGCCGCCGCAAGTTCCGGCCTAGCGAACGAAATCTGAGTAACAATTAGATGTGCCAACGCTCCATTGTGCGGATTCCCCGGGATACATAACTCCTGAGAATCAAAGGCGAGCGCTTCTGATCTTTTTCGACTCCGAATGCAAGGCCAGACGCTTCATTCGGCCACAACAATTAACTCCATTGCAGGGTCCTTAACCTCGGCGGGAGAGAAAACGGAAACGCGGCGCG
>JANNFC010000482.1:0-2768 GCA_031379405.1 Betaproteobacteria bacterium
GTAGGATCTCGCGTATGTCGTCGTACCCAATCGCTGCCAAGGTGGTCGATTCCACCGACTCGATGTTCATGAGTGACCTCCAGGAGAGGCTGCGCTCTAGAACAGATTAACACAGAAATGTTCTTAAGTGACGAGTATTGCATTTAGACCCGTAATGCGAACTGACACTAGTGTAGCGGAGAGACTCTATGTGCGATAGCTGCCGTTTATGCGGATGTAGCCTTCGGTGAGGTCGCAGGTCCAGAAGCGCGCATGGCCCCGGTTACGACCGCCGATTATGAATTCGATGGTGCATTCAGATTCGTCGAGCTGCTTCTTTAGCCTCGTCTCGTCGAAATCCACGGCGAGCCCGCTTGAGCAAACCAGCGTGCCCTGGAGCGCGATGTCCACCTTGGCCGGATTGAAGTCCACGCCTGCGTAGCCGGCTGCGCAGATGATGCGGCCCCAGTTGGGATCGGAACCAGCGATGGCCGTCTTCACCAGCGGTGAATTGGCAATCGACCGGGCCACGCGGGCCGCGTCGGCATCGGTGGCCGCGCCGGACACTTGAATCGTGATCAGCTTGCGTGCACCCTCGCCATCGCGGGCGATCTGAATCGCCAGGTCCTGCGCCAGTCGCCCCAGCGCTTCCCGGAACAACGGCAGGTCAACGCCGGAAACCTTCACTCCGGAGGCGCCGTTGGCCAGCACCGCCAGCATGTCGTTGGTGGACGTGTCTCCGTCAACCGAAATCCGCTCGTAGCTGAACTCGTTGGCTAAGACAGTGAGCGCCTTGAGCAAAGGCGGCTCCACTACGTTCATCTACCAGCAGGCCGGCTTCTGGACTGGCCACGACTTCGGGCGTTCCCCAGATCCGAGTCGCGACTACGGGCGTACCACACGCCATTGACTCAAGCAGCACGTTGGCCCAGCCTTCACGACTCGATCCCAGCAACAAGACGTCGGCGGCGCTGTACCAGCGATACAACTCTGCATTCGGCTGGCGCCCTGCGAAGCGCACGTGATCCTGCACACCCAGGCGATGCGCCAGCGTCATCAGATTTTCGCGCTCCGCCCCATCGCCCACGATCACTAGGCGAGCACCCGGGTGCGTAGCACGCAATGCAGCCAAGGCCTCGATGGCGATGTGGTGACCCTTGCGTTCAATCAGGTAGCCTACCGACAGCAGCATGGGTGAGCCGGTCAGGCCAAGCTCTTTCCTCGCCTCATCACGGGCCACGGGCGAAAACCGCGTGAGGTCGACACCATTGCGCATGACCAGCAACTGCTCAGGTGGCAAACCCCATTCACGCAACACATCCATGAGCGCACGGCAAACACCAATCGATGCAGTCGCTCCTCGGGCAGCCCATTCAATCATGCGCCGCGGCAACGCGAACTGGGGAATCAAATTCAAATCGGTGCCACGGGCCGTGACCACGTAGGGCTTTCCCAGCCACTTCGCCAGCAGGGCCGCTGCAACGCCGTCCGGGTAGTAGTAGTGCGCGTCAATCAGGTCAAAATCGAAGCCCTCCCGCTGTAGCGCGCGAATGCTGGGCAGCGCACCCATGGCCATGCTGAAGGGAGCAATGGTCATGCCGACCTTGGGTGGAAGCAGGTAGCGTGGATGCAATACGTCCACGCCATGATATTGCTCGCGCGAAGGGGTGCGCGCCATCAACGCGTAGTCGCCGTGACGCAGATCTTTCGAGTAGAACCACGGCACGGGCGAGACTACTTTGGTCGACACCGCGCCGCTGGAGAGAAGTTCGCGCAGACGCGTCTCGACGAAGATGCCGTGCCCGGGCCGGACCGAGCTCGGGTAGAGGCTGGAAAACAGCAGGGTCCGAACGGTGCTGCTCACGCCTTCATCCTGCGTGGTCCGGCCACCTGTTTCCACCTTCGCCAGCAAACGATCAGACCGGCAAAGCCCACCAGGCCAATGGCCAGAGCCAGGAACAGCCTAAGGCGCAGACGCCAAAGGGCGGCGGCCTCGGAGCGATTTCCCGGCATCTCCAGCAGCTTGACCGGCGGATAGGCCCCTATGGCAATACCGGCCACTTGTTCCAGCGAGCGAGAAAAGTGGCCAACGCCCAGCGACGCCACTGCCCGGTCGTAGGAAAACACGTTGTTGCCCCAGACCATGTACCACTGCGGCAGGCCACGGCGGTAGTAGTCCCACATCTTGGCCTCGATCGGGTAGCCCGGCCTGGCACTCGGGCTCAGAAGCGCCCGGAAAATGGTCCGCGGCGACTCACCGAGCGCTGCGCGGAACTCGGCGGCAGATATCGCCACGCCGTCGCTTCGATGAAAGTAAAAATTGTTATACACGTCTACCAACTGCCAGCGCCCCAACTGCCGATTCCAGATTTCCGGCAGGATGTGGCCGTGCCCACCAAAACCGTCGAGGGAAAAGGCCCAAGCGCGCACCGGAATGCCAACTGTGATTGCCAACGCCATGAATGCGCGTGTGAAGTCTCCACAGTACCCGTCGCCGGTTTCGACGATACGGCGTTGGGTTTCGCGAAGATCGGACTGGATCGGCGGCCCGTCCAGCGTGGAGTGGCTCAACAGATGCCGGCTGATGCCGACGGCGCGATCCCAGTCCGATGGCATTGCCGCGAGCCCCAAGCGTCCAGCCAGGTCAAAAAAATAAGGGTCGGGTGGCCCACGCTCCAGAACGAAGCTCGCCGGCATACGATCTGGTGTCCAGTCGAAATCACCAAGTTCGGTAGGCACTACAAGCAGCGCGTTTCGCATACGCACCATCTCTGTGGAGGCAGTGAGGT
>JANNFC010000499.1:0-1738 GCA_031379405.1 Betaproteobacteria bacterium
GGAGCAATTCCATCGCTTCCGCGCGCGTGTCGGCGCGGTGCAGGGTGCCCAGGTGCCTGACAAACTCCAACGGTACCAGCAGATTTTCCAGCACCGTCATGCTCGAAAACGGACGCGGAATCTGGAAGCTGCGCGCGATACCGCGGCGTGTGCGCTGGTATGCCGGCAATGATGAAATCTCTTCACCAGAAAAATGTATCAAACCGCTCTCGTTGCGCAACGAGCCCGAAATGCAGTTGATGAGCGTGGTCTTGCCCGAACCGTTGGGGCCGATTAAACCGAAGCGCTCACCGGGCGCAACCGCGAGATCGACGCCATCCAGCGCGGTGAAACCGCCGAAGCGCTTGGTGACGTTGGTGATTTTTAACAGCGGTTCGGTCATGGTTTTAACGTCAAACGCTTTTTCGAAGAGTCAAAGCGCATCGACGCTGTGCTCATCGCCGCCGGCGTCGACGCCATCCCGTTCCTGGAAACCGGACCGGTTTCCACCTCGGCTGACTGGGAAGATTTGAGCCGTGCCTTCCGCGGCAATTTCCTCGGCTACGCGATCTGGTTCAACTGAACTCGCTAGTGGATTGACTCCGACGCTTAGAACCCCACCCGAGTAGTGTTCGGATGACCGTAATGCGGACGAAGGGGACATCGGGCTAAATCAATCATGGGGTCGGTGTTGGCCCAGTCGAGGCATTAGTGGGAGACACACTGGCGCAGCGATGATAACGTACGGGGGCTATGTCAGAACTTGATCCTAAATCCGTTGTTAAACATGTGATCGAACTTTTGGGCGGCCCAGAGGTCGCTTTTGAGAAGGTGGACGGGGAGTTCGCTCAAATGATGGTTTTGTGGGATCAGGATGCTCCGACAATTGGCCGTATCTTGCGCGCTCATTTGTTCGTTGAGTACTTCTTGACTGAATTACTCCGAACCAAAAATCCACAACTCGGCTCTCTTGATAATGCACGGTTGACCTTCTCTCAGAAAGTTTCTTTGATCGACTCGAAGTCATCAGAAATCAAGTACTTGTTGCCAGGCATTCGGCGATTGAATCAGATTCGAAATCGTCTTGCACATTCTCTGCATGCCAATCTTTCAGTTGACGATGCCGATGCGCTGCTAAGTTGTGACCTATTTCGCGCAATGCGAGACGAGTCTGCCAAGCGCCATTCGCGGCCCGCGAGTGCAGAACCCTTAAATGTTTATGAAGACTTTGCTTTGCATGTGGGAAGCACGATTAAATCACTTACGTCGGGAAGTGCCGCTGTATGGTCGGAGGCATATCGGTTGGCACAAGCTGAGGTCTCTGGCTCCAAATCTGAATAGGCTCAGACGAAGCATTTCCTAAAACAACACTGTAGGCCCTTCGCACACATAGTATCTCCGCTATGGGCTCGAAGCTACCGTTAACCGTACCCCAACGGAAACCCCAAATCGGACTCTTCCGTCTGGGTCAATCCACTAGAACAGATCGCCGTTGTCTTTCGACAGGTTCGGCGCGGTTCCCTGGCTCAGCCCGCCAAGAATCTGCCCGATGAACGTCACATCCTTGCCGCCGGTCGGCGTCACGCGCCTGACGAAATCAAACACCCTGCCGTCTTTCAGCCCATAATTGGCGATTTGCGTAACAGTGCCGTCCGCACCGAAATAGACGGCGAGGACGCTCTGGCCGACGAGGCGAGCCTTCATGAAGGCGGCACTGCGTTTGCGCTGTTGGGAGATGTAGTAGAAGACTTCGTTGTCG
>JANNFC010000514.1:0-9376 GCA_031379405.1 Betaproteobacteria bacterium
AATAAGAAGCAGTTCCTTTAGAGATTCGCGGCGCTCCCAGCGCAGGTCTTTCCTGAGCCCTCCTTTTGGAGGTAAGGATTTCTCGCTAATATCCGTCCCGGAAGTGAAGTGCGCCGGAAGCCAACATCCAACATCTTAGGAGAGCAACGATGGTAAGGTATCTGGGTTATTTGGCCGTGATCAGTATGGTGGTGCTCTGCGGCTGTGCGTCCATCATCAAGGGGGGTAGCCAGAAGTTCGAGATCGTCAGTACGCCTCCGGACGCTCAAGTTCAAATCATGGACCATACCGGTAAGGTAGTGTTCGGTGGGAATACACCCACCACCGCAACGCTCGACAAAGGCGTCGGCTATTTCAAAAGGAACCAGTTCAAAGTCACAATCACCAAGGACGGTTTCGAGCCGGCTTCGGTGGATCTTATCGCCGGTGTCAACGCCTGGTACGCAGCGGGGAATTTCGTATTTGGCGGGCTTATAGGGTGGTTGATTGTCGATCCGCTGACGGGCGCGATGTTCACCTACGCGCCCGACAAGGTCGACGTTACACTCAAGGCGAAGTCCTCCCGGAACCAGGATGGATCCACAGCGTTACACATCTCTTTGCTCAGGGACGTGCCTGTGGAAAAGTGGCGATCCTTGGTCAGAATTCAATAGTCATCTACGTAAGCGGAACGCGTTGGGCTGTACATCGCATCAATCGGCCGGCGCAGTGTCGACGGTTTCCGATAAGACATGGGACGTGCAGCCTATTTTTCATCGAGGTAGTTGACCCAACGCCGATAGCTGCTCCGTGTCCTTCGACCTCTTTGCCGAAGCGCTCTTCGCGGGCCTGTTGTTGGGGTGCTTCTACGCCGCGGTGAGCATCGGCTTGTCCGTGGCCTTCGGGCTGCTGGATGTGCCACACATTGCGCATCCGGCGTTCTTGATTCTCGGAGCGTATGGCGTTTTCGGCTTGAGCGAGAGGGGCGTCGATCCGTTGCTCGCCGGGGTTGTGCTCGCACCTTTGTTTTTTCTCTTCGGTGTGGCTGTCTATCGCTTTTATCACACGGTCTTTGAGCAACGTGGCAGCGACGCCGGCCTGCGCGGTCTCGCGTTTTTCTTTGGTGTGGCATTCATCGTGGAAGTGGCTCTCATGCTCGTCTATGGCGTGGATCAGCGCATGGTGGAGGCCGCCTACATCGGACGCGGCTTGGCGCTCGGAGACTACCGCCTACCGTATCGCATGCTAATCGCTGCTGCCGTGGCACTGGCGCTCACGGTGATGTTATCGCTGTACCTTTCCAAGACGTTTACGGGGCGCGCCATCAAGGCAGTCGCGCAGGACCAGACGGGCCTGGCCTTGATGGGTGCCAATCCGGTGCAGATCAAGCAATGGGCCTTTGGTATCGCCACGGCGACTTGCAGCATCGCCGGCGCGTTGTTGATCATCATCGGTCCGGTGGAGCCTGGAATGGGGCGGCTGTACATCGGCCGCTGCTTTTGTGTGACAGTGCTGGCAGGCTTAGGCAGCATGAAGGGCACACTGGTCGCGGGCATCGTGCTAGGTGTGGCGGAAAGCTTGGTGCTGACGTCCGTGGGATCGTCCTGGGCGCCGGCCGTGGCTTTCGGACTGTTGCTGATCGTGTTGTCAGTGCGCCCGACCGGGTTGTTTGGGCGATGACGGCGTCGAAGCGCAACTTTGCCATCGGCTGTTTGATCGTGTTGGGCGCGGCGCTTGGGTTGAGCCATAGCGTCGCGAACGAGTATTTTTTCTTCGCGAGCTACGTGGTATTGCAGTTCATTGTGCTCGCCACCGCTTGGAACATCCTGGGCGGCTACGCGGGCTATGTGAACTTCGGATCCGGGGCGTTCTTTGCCGCCGGTGCCTACACTGTCGTGGCGCTCATCAACACTTTCCAGCCACCCTTGATGGTCCAAGTGGTGTGCGCATGTGCCGTGACCGGCCTCATGGGTGGCCTCATCGGCGCCATGACCTTGCGATTGCGCGGCATCTTTTTCTCCATCGCCACCGTGGCGATCGCCGTGATTCTGGAAACCGCGGTGACAAACTGGGATCTGGTGGGTGGCGCGCGCGGGATGACGGTGTTGCAGCCGAGTGCGCCGCTGGGATTCGCTTCCTATAATCGTTTCCTGTTCGTGTTGATGGCGCTATTCGCCATCGCCGCGGTGTGTGTGGCACGTTACGTTGAAACTTCATGGATAGGGCGGGGACTGCGCGCATTGCGCGATAGCGAAGAGGCCGCCGAGTCGCTGGGCGTGCCCACGCTTAAGCTGAAGGTGTTGTCCGCCGCCATCTCCGGCGCACTCATGGGATTGGCGGGATCCACCTCCGCGCTTTATCAGAGTTTTATCGAACCGACTTCGGCTTTCAGCTTGAACTACGCCGTGTCCGCATTGGCCATGCCGATCATCGGCGGCACGGCCAGTTGGCTCGGACCGGTGATCGGCGCGGTGTTGTTGGGCTCGGTGCAGCAGGTCGCCACTGTCACCATTTCCTCTGAGTTGAATGTACTGGTCGTGGGCGTGTTGTTGGTGTTGTTCGTGGTGGCGGCACCGCAAGGCATCTTGGGATTGATTCGTCGTAGGGCGCGGCGATGAGCGCGCTGCTGGAAGTGGAAAGCGTTCACAAGCGCTTCGGTGGATTCGCCGCGTTGTCGAACGTGAGTCTGCGCGTCGAAGCCGGTGAGCGCCTTGGCATTATCGGGCCTAACGGTTCGGGCAAAACCACGCTCATCAATTGCATTGCCGGCGCACTGGCGTGCGATGCAGGTGCCGTGCGATTCGGCGGCAGCGATGTCACCACGCTGGCGGCGCATCAACGCGCTCGGCGTGGACTGGCGCGAAGTTTTCAGATACCTCGGCCGTTCGCCAGCATGAGCGTGCGCGAGAACGTCGCCGTTCCTCTGGAATACGTGGCGGCGCGCGCGGGCGATGCGCCAAAAAACGCACAGCAAATTCTCGATGAGGTTGGGCTTGGCGACAAGGCAGATGTGCCGGCGAGTGCGCTCACGCAAGTCGACCTGCGCCGATTGGAACTGGCGCGTGCGCTAGCGGTTCGGCCGAGGCTTCTGATCCTGGACGAGGTCATGGCGGGCCTGTCCACCAGCGAGGTCGACGCCATCCTGCAGTTGGTCATGGCGCTCAACGCACAAGGTATGACGGTATTGATGATCGAGCACATCATGTATGCCATTATGCGTTTTTCTCAGCGCGTGATTTGCCTGGATGCCGGGCAGATTGTGGCCGAGGGCAAGCCTGACGCCATTGCCGCCGACGCCATTGTGAGAAAGATCTACCTCGGTGCTTGAGATCCAGAATCTTCAGGCCGGCTACGGCGCGGTGCGTGTGTTGCAAGACGTATCGATTGTTGTCGCGCCCGGCGAAACCGTAGCCTTGCTCGGCACCAATGGCAACGGCAAAAGCACCTTGATGAAGTGCGTCATGGGTTTGGTGCGGCCCTCGCAGGGCAACATCACGCTCGAACTAGACGGCGAGCGTATATCCTTAGTGGGGAAGACGCCGGAACAAATCGTGGGGCTGGGCGTGGCTCTGGTGCCGGAGGGACGGCGCCTGTTTCCGAAACTCAGCGTGAAGGAGAACCTTCTGCTGGGCGCTTTTCGTCAGGCGGCGCGAGGCCACATCGCGCGCAATCTCGACCTGTGCTACGAGGCGTTTCCCGTTCTGCGCGAGCGCTCCCGCCAGCTTGCCGGTAGTATGAGCGGCGGTCAGCAGCAGATGCTTGCCATCGCCAGGGCCATTATGTCCGCGCCGAAATTGTTGTTGGTGGACGAACCTTCGGTGGGGCTCTCACCCGTGTTGGTCAAGCAAACCATCGACACCATCGCGCACATGAAGCGCCAGTTCGGTCTCACGGTGTTGATGGCGGAGCAGAATTTTCATGAGGCAAGCCGGATTGCGGATAGAGGGTATGTCATCGTGCATGGAGAGATTGCTTTCAAGGGCGATGATCTGCAGGCGTTGCGCAGTAGCGAACTGGTAAAGAGTTTCTATTTGGGGGCGTGAAACCCGCGACGTAAACCCGTAGGGCGGATAAGGTTTGTTGGGCAACAAAGGAGGAATGAGATGACTAATACGACGAGAATCGCATGGATCGGTGCAGGTCGCATGGGGGTTGCCATGGCCGGTTTTATCCTGAAGGCGGGATATCCGGTAACGGTTTATTCGCCTACTCCGGCGAGCAGAGCTAAGCTGGTCGCCCTGGGAGCGAGTGAGGCCACCTCGGTGGCGCAGTGCACGCAAGCCGCGGACATCGTGTTCTCATGCATCTCCGATGACGCGGCATTGCGAGAAGTGGCGCTGAGCGCGGGTGGGGTGTTGGCGAACGCCAAGCCGGGAGCCATCTACGCGGACACGAGCACGGTTTCGTCGGAGGTGTCGGCGGAAGTCGGCGAGGTTGCCGCGACGCGCAACGTTCCTTATTTGCGCTTGCCTATATCCGGTAATGCAGCTTCCGCCATCAAGGGCGAGGTGACGGTAATGGTTTCCGGTCCGCAGGCGGCGTGGTCCGCCATCAAGACGGTGGTGGAAACCTTCAGCAAAGCCCAAATCTTTCTCGGCAGCGGTGAAGAAGCGCGCGTGATGAAGCTGGTCATCAACTCCATGGTCGTCACGATGGCGCAAGGTATGGCCGAGGCCTTGACCCTGGGCCGCAAAGCCGGTCTCGATTGGCACACGATGCTTGACACCATTGGACAAAGCACCCTTTCATCGCCTTGGCTCAAGGCCAAAGTGGGTCTCATGAAGCCGCGTGATTTCTCGCCCACCATGACCTCGCGTCTGCTCATGAAGGACATCGACCTCATCCTGTTGGCGGCGAAGCACCATGGCGTGCCGATGCCGCTCACTGCCACCACGCGGCAGTTGATACAGGCATTGGTGGGCGAAGGTTATGGGGAAGAGGACTACATGGCGTTGATCAAGTTGGCGGAAAAGCAGTCCGGCATCAAAGCAGGTTAGGCATGGGCGAAAGCACACATGGCAGCTAGACGATTATTGATCATCGGGGGCTCCCTCATCGGACTCATCGCCGGCAATCTATTTCACCGCAAGGGTTGGAACGTGCAAGTGTTCGAGCGCGTCGCCGACGATCTTGAAGGGCGCGGCGCCGGCATTACCATACTGCCGGGATTGGCCAGCGCGTTCCAGGCAGCGGGCGTGAACGAAACCGAGAGTTCCCTCGGCGTGGTGATGCCCGCGCGCATCGCACTCGATCGTAGCGGAAAGGTGGTGGCCGAGCGCACTTTCTCGCAGGTGATGACGTCCTGGGGACGGCTCTACGAGAGTCTGAAGAAAGTCTTTCCCGCGGAGCGCTATCGCAAAGGCATGACGCTGGAACGAGTTGAACAGCGTGCGGAACGCGTGACAGCGGTCTTCGCCAATGGCGAAAGCGTGGACGGTGATCTGTTGATCGGAGCCGATGGATGGCGTTCGACCGTGCGTACACAGTTCTTGCCCGCACTCAAACCTTCCTACTCCGGCTACATCGCGTGGCGCTGCCTGGTGGACGAGAATGATCTACCACCGGAGCAGTTCGAGTATTTGTTCGACCGCTACACCGTGTGCGTGGCACCGGGCGAACAAGCCATCGCCTATCCGGTTCCCGGACCTGGGCATACTTTGGAGCGAGGCAAGCGGCAGTTCAACGTGGTGTGGTACCACCCCGCGCAAGAGGATACGACCTTGCGCCGCTTTATGACCGACGATTCCGGTCACTACCACGCCTACGGAATTCCACCGGCGCTGTTCAGCAAACGCATTCAAACTGAAATGATTGAGACGGCGCAAGACGTTCTGGCACCGCAGTTTGGCTACGCCTTGAAGAACGGGCGCTGGCATTTTTTCCAGCCGATCTTCGACATGGAGCCGCCACAGCTTGCCTTCGGCCGAGTCGCCATCATGGGAGACGCCGCATTCATCACCCGACCGCACACGGCGATGGGTGTGCCGAAGGGCGCGGGCGATGTCCGGGCGCTCATCAATGGGTTGGAAAATTCGAAAGGAGACATTGACGCCGCGCTGCGCCACTTCGAGTCGGAACGATTGCGAGTGGGCCGCAGCATTGTCGCGCGCGGACGCTATCTTGGAGCCTATATGGAAGCACAGTTGAAATCCGAACCGGAGCGGCGTCGCGCGGAAGAAATGCGCGTGCCGGAGCAAGTCATGATGGAAACTGCGGCTCCACTGAACTACGAGGCGATGTCATGAACGGCGCGGAAAGTCTGGTTCGAACGTTAGTCGCCGGTGGTGTGAACGTATGCTTCACCAACCCCGGCACTTCCGAAATGCATTTCGTCGCGGCGCTAGACAAAGTCGACGGCATGCGCTGCGTGTTGGGGCTTTTCGAAGGCGTAGTGACCGGCGCGGCGGATGGCTACTACCGCATGTCCGGTAATCCAGCTTCAACACTGCTGCACCTGGGGCCTGGCCTTGCCAACGGATTGGCGAATCTGCACAACGCCAAAAAGGCCGGCTCCGGAGTGGTCAATATCGTGGGTGAGCATGCCAGTCACCACATCAAGCACGACGCGCCGCTCACATCCGATATCGAGGGTATCGCACGTCCGATGTCGCATTGGGTGAAGACCTCGCCCTCCTCGACTACGGTGGCCAGAGATGGCGCGCTGGCCATTCAGGCCGCGCGCCAACCTCCCGGGCAGGTGGCGACATTGATATTACCGGCGGACACGGCGTGGAATGAAGCCGAGGGCATTGCGCCGACGCCGGAAGCGATGGCACGCGCACAAGTTTCGCCAGATGCTGTTGTGCGATCCGCGCGCGCGCTGACGCAAGGACCGTCGTCCTTGTTGCTGTTAAGCGGCGCGGGATTGATGGAGCGCTCGCTGTTCTGGGCGGGACGAATCGCCGCCAAAACCGGCTGTCGGGTCATGGCCGCGGGATTCAATTCGCGCGTGCAGCGCGGGGCGGGGCGTGTGCAGGCCCATCGCATACCCTACGTGGTGGAAATGGCATTGGAAACACTGAAGGACGTACGCCACGTCGTACTGGCGGGCGCGAAATCGCCGGTGTCTTTCTTCGCCTACCCGAACAAACCTAGCATATTGGTCCAGCAAGGTTGTGCGAACACCAAACTCGCCGGCGTCGAGGAAGATATCGAGGGCGCGCTGGAAGCATTGGCCATCGAATTGGGCGCGAGCAACACGCCTGCCTTGTTCGTGGCGCCCGCCAAGCGGCCCGAATTGCCAAGCGGACCCGTAACGCAAGAAGGCATCGCCGCGGTGCTGGGCGCATTGCTACCCGAGCAGGCCATCGTCGTCGACGAATCCGTCAGCACCGGGCGCGGCTTGTTTCCGCTAACCGCCGGTGCGCCACCGCACGATTGGCTGAACAACATGGGCGGTTCCATCGGATTCGGAATGCCCGTGTCCGTCGGTGCCGCCATCGCCTGTCCCGATCGCAAAGTCGTGTGCTTGGAAGGTGATGGCAGCGGCATGTACACAGTGCAATCGCTTTGGACCATGGCGCGCGAAGGACTGAATGTCACCATCGTCGTCTTGGCCAATCGCGCCTACGCCATCCTCAAGGGAGAGTTCGCCAACGTCGGCGCCGGCGCGCCCGGTCAAAAGGCGACAGACATGATGAGCTTGGATCGCCCGACGCTCGACTGGGTCGCCATCGCCAAGGGGCACGGCATCGAAGCGGGGCGTGCGATGGATCTGGAGGGGTTTGCGCGCGAGTTTAGGCGGGCACTCGCAGTTAGGGGTCCTTATCTGATTGAGTTGGTGATGTGAGGCGAAGGTCATGAATTATGGTTGCGCATCTGTACGTATTTCTGAGTCCCAGCGCACCCTACGCTTTTCGTCAGTGAGGGGAGCATCGTCGTGCGGCTTTTGATATAAACTCGTATTCCCCGCGCTCTTGGCGCGGGGGCAAACTTCGGGGGTTTCCAAAGGAGGCGAAGTGATTTTCACGTAGCCCCCTTTGGTCAAGGGCGGGGTCAATACCCCGCCCGCGAAGTCCCTTTTATTGCCATTCGGCTAGACCCAAACCTGCAACACGTAATCGTAGATGGCTTGGCTGTTCATGATATCCACGCGCTGCACCTTGATGCTGAAATCCGCTCCTATTCGGTTGAGCGTATGGCGGTAGGTGCCGCCGAAGTGACGCACGTTATCGCGTCGCAACTCCATCATCTGAAAGCGCGAGCGTACCGTGACTTGGGCATCGGTGACGGACTCGATCACGACGTTTCCAACGATATGATTGGTACCCCACATGGGCGCTTGCGACCAGGCGTTCGGATGCGTCACTCGACCCATGCGGATTTCCATCATGGACTTGTCTTCGGCGAAGATGGAAGGTGAGTCGGCCCACTCGCTTTGTTCGGGAGCGATAGGGGCCCAATATACCCCATCGTCGGCGAACAGATCGATGTAGTCGCGCCAATGTTTGCCGTCGAGCAATTCGGCTTGATGAAACAGGAACTGTTCTACGCGAAATTGCAGATCGCTCTGCATGTCGACGGAAAGGGCGCTGCGCACGGGCACAGGGGAGACCGAGTATGCCGCCCTGGGCGTGTGATCGGACGCAATAGCTTGCGCGCCGGTATTGGCGGTGTCGCCCTGGTCGATGACGACGTGGTCGGCTAGGCGCTTGGCGAGTTCTTCGTTGTTGGCCATGGGGACTTTCTAAGCCGAGCGCGGGGAGAGGTATTGCACCCACGCCTTGAATTGATTGCGCATGACCGCTTCCGAGGTGCCTTTGTTGGAATAGGTCACGCCGTTGTCCACGGTGTCGCCGCCGAAGTTGCGGTGGAAACTCACCCAGTCGCCCCCATGCGATTCCAATCCCCACTGGCCTTTTGCCCAGTTTTCCAAGTCGTCGGCGTTAACTAGGGTTGCTGGAGAATTCACCAGGTTGAAATACCACAGCGAACGTCGGTAGATGGCTTGCGGTACGCCCTTCAGGCGGAAGTGCCAGATTTCGGAAAGCGTCTTGTTGGGCGCCAACGGACGCAGGCAGCGCAGTTGTTGCAGTGGTGACTGAACCGAGAGGTAGGGATAGACCAATACGTGATGAATGCTGCGGTTCAAATACTCCTCGGCCATCTCCGGGCCGTAGGCTTTGTACATGAGTGCTTCGTACTCTTTGGTGTCGGGATCTTGTGGTCGCAAACCCATGTAGCCTTTGAGAATGCCGTGCCCACGCGGGAAGTTCACCGTCTGCACCGAATCCCACTTGTCAAAGGAAGAGGCGAAGGTGGAAAGGTAGTGGTAGTAGAGTGGCGCTGTTTGGCCCTGATCTTTCAGTTGCCGCTCGATGCGTCCAGCCGAGATGCCGGTGGATTGATGGGTAACGGAAGGGTGCAGCGCGTCCAATTGGTTCTCCATGAAGAACTT
>JANNFC010000525.1:0-10095 GCA_031379405.1 Betaproteobacteria bacterium
TTGTGTCCCCGTGCAGGGCGGGCGCGGTCCGTTCCGACCACCAATACTTGGCCCGTGCGTACGGCATTGCCCTTCATCCGATTCCAGACTTTGAGTTGGGCGATGGTAATGCTGTGCCGCTTGGCAATGGCGAATAAGGTCTCGCCGCGCTTGACCTTGTAGAGCCGGTTCTTTTGTGTTGCTGCCCGGTCACTTGCCGGCGCGAAATCCGCATGATCCGCCTGCACAGGGAGTGCCGCGATGCGATGGGGGTTGCGTGCGGGCACCAGTAACAGCTGACCGGGCCGCAGCCTGGATTTCAGTGTCAACCCATTCGCCTCGCACAGTGGCACTATTCCGATGCCGAATTTCGTGGCGACATGCCGCAGGCGCTCTTTGCGTTGCACTCGATAGGACTGCCACGTGACCAGCGGTTGTTCGAAATTTTCCAGGTTCTCGTTGAACAGGTCGGCTTTGTCCGCAGGCAGCAAGAGTTGCTTGTTGGCGACGGGAATAATGACGGGGCGGCTGTGGCCGGGGTTCAAATAGCGGAACTCTTCGATGGACATGTTGGCGAATTTCGCCGCCAGTTTGACGTCGATCTGCCCCGACACCTTGACTGCGGTGAAATACGGTTCATTGGGTACCGATTCGATGTTGAATCCAAAGGAATCGGGATCCGAAACCAAATTCTTTACAGCCTGCAATTTGGGCAGATAGTTGCGTGTTTCCACCGGCATCTTCAGGCTTAGGTAATCTGTGGGCGTGCCTGCCGCGCGATTCTTCGCCATGGCGCGCGCAACTGCGCCCTCGCCCCAGTTATAGGCGGCCAAGGCCAGTCGCCAATCGCCGAATTGCCGATGCAGCGTTTGCAGATAGTCGAGCGCCGCACGCGTCGCAGCCGTCACATCGCGCCGTCCGTCATACCAGAAATTCTGCTTCAAGCCGTAGCGCTTTCCGGTGGACGGAATGAACTGCCACATGCCGGCCGCCTTCATATGCGAATAAGCGCGCGGGTTGTACGCACTTTCGATCATCGGCAGAAGGGCGATCTCCATGGGCATCTTGCGCTTCTCGATTTCCGCCACGATGAAGAACAGATACTTACGGCTGCGATCGAGCATGCGCGCTACGTACTCGGGCCGGTCGGTGTACCAGTCCTCGTGCTTTTCGACCAGCGGGCCTTCCAGATCGGGAATCGCGAAACCTTCGCGGATGCGCGCCCAGATATCGCTTACCTCCTCTGGGGCGGGGTCTTCCGTGACCACCAGAGCAGGTTGATCCAGTCCGTCAGGGAGGCGGACCTGTGGCACCGGGATAGCGGGGGCAGTGCGGCTGCCCATAGGCCCCAAGTCCGTCTTGGGCGGTGTGGGAGCCGCCATATCGGGCACGAACAAACGCTCCGCTGCGGCCTCCGCCGGGGAATCGGGTGCATGCGCTGAGCCGGGAGGCAGCGTCGCCTCGTCCGCCGCCATGGTGGGAGACGACAGTGCGATCGCCACGCTCAGTGCGACGGCAGATAGGAGACGAGACAAGACAAAAGACAATGGGTGTGCGGAGGCAAGCAAAAAGGCAGTTGTTGTTCTCATGCGACGGTGGGCGTTTCGAGCGGCGTGAATGTTAACTGAGGATTTCTTGGCGCGTCAACAAGTTACGCCATTTACCTCAGGATATGTATTGCAATACCATAAGCATACGCAAGGGCCACGCCCACACGCGCGCTCCCAACGAGCACTGCTTTTCCCCATAATAGGCGGTGTGCGGGACGTTACGGCGGTGGCATAGGCCGCTACTCGAGAAATACTGTTAGGAGATCAAACACAACTATGGCGAATGAGACCTCGACTGAAAACCCGGCGCAATGGCTATCAACGCCACTCGGGCAGTATCTGCTCAAGTCGGAGCAGGCGTGTATCGACCAGGAAGTGTCGGATGTGTTCGGTTTTCACTCTGTCCAACTCGGATTGCCGGAGGTGGATTTCTTGAAATCCAACCGCATTCCCTACCGATACCGAATCGACCCGGAAGCCGGTCCCGAAATGCGTGCTTCCTTCGAGGCGCTGCCGTTACTCAATCAAAGCGTCGACCTGGTATTGCTGCCACATGTGCTCGAGTTCAGCGCCAACCCTCACGAAGTGTTGCGGGAGGTGGCTCGCGTGTTGATGCCCGATGGACACGTCGTCCTGACCGGCTTCAATCCATGGAGTCTGTGGGGGCTGCGCCAGCTATTCGTGTCGAATCGTGCGTGCTATCCGTGGTGCGGCGAGTTCATCAATCTGCCTCGTCTGAAGGATTGGATGAAGTTGCTCGGTATCGAGCTTTCAGCCGGACGCATGCGCTGTTATCTGCCGCCCACGCGCCGCGAGGAGTGGTTGCAGCGTTTCGGTTTTCTGGATGCGGCGGGTGACCGGTGGTGGCCCTTCGCCGGTGGTATTTATGTTCTGCACGGCATTAAAAGGGTGCATGGCATGCGCCTCATCACGCCTAAGTGGCGCCGCTCCGGAGTGAAGAGCAAAGCACTTGCGGTCGTGCCCAGACGGGCAAGGGAGGCGTCCATGACGGACCGTTCGAACAACGAAAGACAAGGTCAGGATCGATGAGCGACACAGTCAACATGTACACTGATGGCGCGTGCAAAGGTAACCCGGGGCCCGGCGGATGGGGTGCAATGCTTGTTTTCGGCGACAGCACGCGCGAATTCCATGGCGGAGAAATCAACACCACCAATAACCGTATGGAACTCACCGCCGTCATTCAAGGGTTGTTGGCACTAAAGCGCCGCTGCAGAGTACGCGTACACACCGACTCCCAATATGTGCAGTTAGGCATCTCCCAGTGGATCAACAATTGGAAGCGGCGCGGCTGGCTGACCGCCGACAAGAAACCAGTGAAGAACGTGGACCTCTGGAAACAACTCGACCTGCTGGTCGCCGGGCACGACATCGAATGGATCTGGGTCAAGGGACACGCCGGGCACGCCGGTAACGAACGCGCGGATCAACTGGCTAATCTGGGTGTTGCATCCATCGGCCGATAATCATGCGACAGATCCTACTCGATACCGAGACCACCGGTTTGGAAGCTTCCCAGGGCCATCGCATCATCGAAGTAGCTGCGGTGGAGGTCATTAACCGCCGCATCACTGGCAATACCTTTCAACGCTATCTCAATCCCGATCGTGAGATCGACGCTGGCGCGCGCGACGTGCATGGTATCGATATCGAATTCCTGCAAGACAAGCCGCGCTTCAAGGAGGTCGCGCGCGAATTCATCGAATTCATTCGAGGCTCCGAACTCATCATTCACAACGCGCCTTTCGATGTGGGTTTCTTGAACGCCGAATTCGCGCTCGCTGGTCTGGGAAATCTGAAAGAGTATTGTGCGAAAGTGACGGATACCCTGCGTATGGCCAAGGATCTCAACCCGGGTAAGCGCGCCAACCTCGACGCGTTGTGCGAGCGCTATCAAGTGGACAACTCGCATCGCACCCTGCACGGCGCCTTGCTCGACGCGCGCTTGTTGGCGGATGTTTTTCTCGCCATGACGCGCGGGCAAGATTCGCTGATGATGGACGTTACGCTGTCGGCCCCGACGCAAACCGAAGAGCAGATCGCACCCGGCAGTATCGATCTACCCATCGTGTCTGCGAGCGAAGACGAACTTGCGGCCCACGAAAAAATGCTCGACGATGTGGGCAAGGCGTGCAAGGGCAACAGTGTGTGGCGTGATCTGGCGGCACGCGCAACTTCATAGGATGCCCCTGCGCTGCGCGCAAGGGAGGAGGCATAGCGTCCATAAAATGACTACGAAAGGTTCGAACCCATGCGAATGAAAAACAAGGTAGCCCTGGTAACCGGCGCCTCATCGGGAATTGGACGCGCCACTGCTGTGCGTTTTGGCTCGGAGGGAGCGCGAGTCGTCTGCGTGGACGCCGCTGGCGACAGCGTGGCCAAGACGGCGCAAGCCATCAATGCGAACGGTGGAGAAGCGATAGCCCTTGCCGTAGATGTTACCGACGAATCGGCATGCGAGCGCATGGTGGCGGACACCCTTGCGCGCTTTGGCCAACTCACGACTTTGGTCAATTCAGCAGGCGTGCGGCCTGAGAGCCCGGGTCCCACACCCACGCTTGCGCAGTGGCAAAAGGTGGTCGACATCAATTTGACCGGCACTTACATTGCGTCGCGTTCGGCGATGCCGGCGTTGCTGGCCAGTACGTCCGGTTCCATCATCAACCTCGCCTCGATTTATGGGCTTGTCGGCGGCTCGACCGGCGCAGCCTATGCCGCCTCAAAGGGTGCCATCGTCAACCTCACGCGACAGATGGCGCTGGAGTGGGCGCCAAGCGTTCGCGTGAATTGTGTGTGCCCAGGCGTGATCGAGACACCGATGACTGCCGAGTTGCGCGAGGATCCGGCTTGGGCTAAGTCGGTACTGAAACGTTATCCGCTAGGCCGCTTCGGCAGGCCTGAAGAAATCGCCGCCGCGATACTTTACCTGGCGAGTGATGAGGCCGCGTTCGTCACCGGCGTGGCGTTACCCGTGGATGGTGGTTACACGGCAGCGTAGCGCGTAGGGCACGTAACACCCGCCGTCACCGAACACGCTGCATCAATTGGAATAGCGCCCACCCGTCACGTGCAACACTTCGCCTGAGATGAAGCCAGCACGCTCGGAAGCGAGAAACAGTGCGGCATCCGCGATATCCCGTACCTGACCAAGGCGTTGCACGGGTGTGTTCTTGACCCACTTCTCCTTGATCGCTGCGTAGTTCGGATGTTGTCGTACCAAATCGGTATCGACGAATCCGGGCGCGATGGCGTTCACGGTGATACTGAACTTGCCGTCTTCGTAACATAGGGCCCGCGTAAACCCCAACAATCCCGCCTTGGCTGCGGAGTAATTGGCCTGACCGGGATTACCCAGGTGAGCGCGCGACGAAATGTTGATGATGCGCCCCCACTTCTGATTCATCATGTGCGGCACCACCGCCTTGCTGCACAGGTACGCACCTTTGAGTACGACATCCACCACCGCATCCCAATCGTCTTCGGACATCTTGGTGAGATAGTTGTCCCTGGGAAATCCGGCGTTGTTCACCAACACGTGCACGCTGCCGAAAGCCTGCACCGCTTGTTCGACCACTTGTTTCACCTCGTCTGCCTTGGTCACATCTGCCGGAATGCCGATGACGTCGTAACCTTTCGCGCGCAAAGTGTACGTCGTATGTTCGGTGGTCTTCGCGTCGATGTCGGTGATGACCACATAGGCGCCCTCTTCCGCGAACGCGGTGGCAGTCTCGGCACCAATGCCTCTCGCGCCGCCGGTGACAATAACGACTTTTTGCTGGAGTCCCAAGTTCATGTTCTAGTCCTCTTTCGATTCGTAGGTGATTTCGTGCTCGATGGTTTCCCACAGGAGCCGGGCAGCTGGCTCGCGCTGCTCCTCCAATATGTGCCCCACCAATCCGGCGGCGCGACTGACCAACGCCACCCCGCGCATGACTTCCTGCGGAAATCCGATTTCGCCCAGCACCGCTGCAATGGCTCCGGTGGCGTTGATGGTGATGTGTCTGCCGTAGATTTCGTCGATGGCCTTGGATAGCGTACGCAAGGCGCGAACGTGGTTTCCAGGCGTACCTTGCTGTTGAGCCAAATCGAGCAGGCGTGCCGAGCGCGGATCATCTGGTTTGTGCAGATGATGACCGAATCCCGGTAGCGGCAGTTTGCTGTCGCGGTAACGCTTGGCAATGGCAACCGCGCGCGTCTCTTCTCCCTCCGGCGATGAGAGAACTTCGTCGATAAGTTTGATGGCCAATTCCATCGTTCCCACGAATGTGCTGCCCACGGCCAGCAAGCCGGCGGCGACAGCGGACTGCATAGCTTCGGGCGCGGAGATATACACCATACGCGTGGCGATGACGCTTGGCGTGAATCCATGTTCCATGAGCGTGACCATGGCGGCGTCCAGCAACACGACTTGAGCGGAGGTGGGGCGCTTACCGGTGATCTGAAAGAACATCATTTCGGTAAAACTTACCTTGCCGATCAGGTCGTTCACCAAATCGGTGTCGCGCACATAGATCGCTTCATTGGTGTGATAGGCGATATGGGTCTTGGCGATGGAGGTCATGGATGTGTCGGTTTAGTTTTGAGGACGATACGCCACAAGCTTTCCATCACGGTTTCGCCTTTCTGATTGATCGCCGAGCGCTTCATCACCATCGTGCCGCGATCAGGCTTCTTGCCAGGCTCCTTGGCGGTGATTTCCACTACGACATGCAAGGTGTCGCCAATGAACGCGGGTTTGAACCATTTGCACTCCAGCCCCGCCAGTCCGAGGATCGATTTTTCGATCAGCTTCATGAGTGGCAGCCGCGTTGAAAGTCCCGAGGTAATCGCCAACACCAGCAGTCCGTGGGCGATGCGCTGCCCATGCGGAGTCTGGACGGCGAACTCGGCGTCCATGTGTAAAGAGTTGAAGTCGCCGGAGAGTCCGGCGAAGCCAACGATATCCGCCTCGGCGATCGTGCGGCCGTTGGTCTCGAAGCGCTCGCCCACATTCAGATCGTCGAAATAGAAGGTCGTGCCCCCGATAGTTTCCAGTAGACTACTTGACACTAAACTCTCCCATCACGGTGTATCGCGTAGTGTAAGTGAATCTGGTGACCGCTCTCGATCCCTCTTCCGCCCCCTCTTCCGCCCCCTCTGGCGTTCCCTACGATGGCCTGCGTGTGTTGGACCTCAGTCAAGGTCTGGCCGGGCCCTACTGCGGCATGTTGCTCGCTCACTATGGTGCCGAGGTCATCAAGCTCGAGCCACCCGGCGGCGATTGGTCGCGCGCCCTGGGAACGCGCTATGGATCTCATTCCGCGCTCGATGTAGCGTGCAATCGCGGAAAACGCAGCCTCGTTCTGGATATGAAGAATGAACTGGGCAAGCGGGCGGCGCGGCGCATCGCCGATGGCTGCGACGTAATTATCGAAAGCTTCCGTCCGGGAGTTGTGCAACGTCTGGGTCTTGGCTATGAGGAGGTGAGCCGCACCAATCCGAAGCTGATCTATCTATCCGTGAGCGGATTCGGGCAGACCGGTCCCTACGCCAATCGGGCGGGGACCGATATGGTGATGCAGGCATTCTCCGGGATGATGTCGCTCAATCGCGATGCAACCGGTACGCCCAGTCGGGTGAGTTTTCTGGTGGCGGACACGGTTACCGCACTCTACGGTTTTCAGACTCTCTCGGTTGCGCTGTACGCTAGAAGACAGAGCGGGCAGGGTGCCTACTTGGACGTAAGCTTGATGCAAAGCTGCGCCGCATTTCTGGCGCCGAAGATTATCGAGGGCGCCTTGGAGGGCGATGCGCCTCGACAGCTCAACGCGCCGGCCGGAACCTACCGCACCCAGGACGGATGGATCACTATCACACTTAGCAAAGAAGCGCATTTTCATGCATTGTGTCGCGCAATGGGATGTGAGAGCCTGATTCTGGATGCACGCTTCGCTTCCTTCACTGCGCGCGCCGATCACGTGTCCGAGTTGGCTCCAAAGATTCAGCAAGCGTTGCTGGTTCGCAACACACAAGAATGGATTGACCAACTGCAGCAGCACGATGTGCTGTGCAATCGGGTCTACGCGATGTCCGATTGGATTTCCGATCCTCATGTGCTGGCCACACAGGGATATCGGTTCATGGAAGTGCCCGGCATGGGCGAGGTGCCCATCGCAGGGCTCCCTGCCGATCAATTCTTGGGATCGGGTCCAGATACGTGGCCGGGTGTCGGCGAGCATTCGGAGGCTGTCTTGAAAGATTTCGGACTCACCGCGGAAGAGATTGATGAAATGAAAAGCAAAGCCGCCGTAATTTGCGGAGGCCCCGAACGATGATGCAACGAGTTGTGTTGTTGCTGTGCGTGCTGACATTGCATGGATGGGCTTGCGCGGACAATTTTCCGGCGCGCGGTCTGAAGATCATTGTTCCATTTGGCCCAGGTACGGGCACCGATGTGCTGGCGCGATCAATTGGTGCAAAGATGGCGGAAGCACTCGGTCAGTCGGTGACCATCGAGAATCGAGAGGGTGCCGGCGGATTAATCGGGACGCGCGCACTGCTCGCGTCGCCCGCTGACGGATACACCTTGATGTTGGCTGCAAATGCGTTTGTCGTTGGGCCATTGCTGTACGAGAAGGCCCCCTACGATCCATTCCGGGATTTCTTGCCGATAACGAAGGTTGCTACCGTTCCGCTGGTTCTGATCACAAATAACAGTCTTCCCTTTGAGACCATGAAGGAATTGATTGCCTATGCAAAGGCCAATCCACGAAGGCTAAGCTTCGCTTCTTCAGGGAAGGGGACCCCCAGCCAGTTGGAGACCGAATTGCTGAAGGCTACCTACGGCATTGAAATGGTAGAGGTGCCATACAAGAATCAAGGTCAAGCCTTGACCGACCTCGTTGGTGGCACGGTAGACCTGTATTACCCAACACTGATGGCGGCCCTACCGCACGTCAAGTCGGGTCGTTTGCGAGCGTTGGCTATGGGCGGATCGAAACGAGCAACGTCGGCGATGGAGATACCTACCATGGCTGAGGCCTTGGATTCGCCTGGTTATGACGCGCACACCTGGTATGGATTCGTCGTCGCTGCCAACACTCCTATGAATGTGGTCACCAAATTGCGTACGGAAATCAATAAGGCTATGCAGTCCACGGAAGTCAAGGAGCGCGTCTCCTTACTTGGCGGCGAGATCGTCAGCGGCAGTGGCGAAGAATTTGCCAAGCAGATGCGTACCGAGTCTCAGAAATGGGCCAAGCTCATCAAGAAGATCGGATTGCAAGCGGATTGAAAGATGACTCATCCTGTTCCCGCGCAAATCCATCGTCGCTTCGACGACTTCGAAGTGGGCCAAATCTTCGAAACCTATCACCGCACGGTGACCGAGACCGATCTGGTGAACTTCACCCAATTCGCCGGTCTGCGCCTGCCGATATTCATCGACGACGAGCACGCAAAAAAATCCACCCACGGTGGAAGAATTATCCCCGGATTCCTGACCGCATCGGTCTCCGCCGGAATGTTGGAGAGCGTACTGGGCGACAGTACGCTCGCGGGGTTGGGCATGGACGAGTTCCGTTTCAACGCCGCGGTGCGGCCGGGCGATACGCTCGGTGCGGAAGTGGCGATTGAGAAGAAAAAAGAAACCAGTAACGCCACGCGCGGCATCCTCAGCGTGCGCGTACGTGTGATCAATCAACGGGAGGATTGCGTATTGGAGTATGCCGCCACCGTGTTGATGGCACGTTAGCTCTCAATGCCCGATCGAGGCTGAGCTAGAATCGCACTCCTTTCAGCCCGGGTGGTGAAATTGGTAGACACAAGGGACTTAAAATCCCTCGGCCCTTACCGGCCGTACCGGTTCGATTCCGGTCCCGGGTACCATAAAAACAATGCATTAAGAATATTCCATGGATACCGTAAATGGGATGCCGATTGAGTATGGAAGGTGGAGCACTAACAATGTAGCATCGTATGAGGCTGGTCGCGCAGTTAGGCGTACATCGCCATGGTGATCCGACTCTTTCCGATGCCTGCTTCTCCAGTTATCAGTACCACCTGCCCTTCGCCTGTGAGAGCCTGATCCCATCGATGATTCACCGTGGCAATGTATTCGTCGCGGCCGACCAGCGGACTGAGCACTCCGCTCAGGCGAGTTTCGAAGCGACCTCGCGTTTCCCTGGGTCCTAGTACCACGCTCGCCTGAATGGGTTGGGCTATACCCTTGACCGGGTGTTCGCCCAATTCGATGTACTCGAAACGCGTCCCAATGAGCCGACGCGTAGTCGATCCGATAACGATCTGATCGGCACTGGCGAGGCCTTGGAGGCGTGCGGCGATGTTGGGGGTCTCACCCACGGCGAGTTTGGGCACGGAGGCATCCCCTGCGCCGGTTTCGCCCACCACCACGGGTCCGGTGGAAATCCCGATACGTACCTGCAGCGGTGAGGGCGCATTGACTCGCTTGACTGTTGTCACCAGTTCCAGCGCTGAGCGCACCGCCCGCTCCGCATCGTCCTCGTGCGCGCGTGGCCAGCCGAAGTACACCATCAGCCCATCGCCT
>JANNFC010000531.1:0-1996 GCA_031379405.1 Betaproteobacteria bacterium
GCGCGTGTCCGATCTCCTTGAGAAGTCACCAGCGCCGCCAGCAACGAGCGGGCGTCGATGTGCGCAGGATGGCTCGTCACCACCTGTTGCGCGATGGCAATCGCCCCAGGCACATCACCTTGCCGCGCCTGAATGGAGGCCTTCAAGACCAAGCCATCGGGATCGGCCGCGTTGGTGGTCAAGATGGCATCGGCTTGCAGCTTGGCGTTGGGAAAGTCGCCGGAGAACAGATAGAAGGTTCCAAGCTTCGCTCGCGCACCGACGTTCGCGGGATCCAACTCCACCGCCTTCAGGAAATAGCCGAAAGCCTTCTGCAAATTCCTCTGTCGCTCTTCGATTTTGCCAAAGAGATAATACGGCTCCGCCACCTTGGGGTCGATCTGCAATACGTTCTTGAGTTCGACCTGGGCCTTCTCATATAAGCCTTGTTCGAAGAACTCCCTGCCCTTGCTCAAGTGCTCAGATAGACGTTTTTCCTTTCCGCCGCATGCGCTGAGTACCACCAAGGACATCAGCACAATAGTTAAAGCAAGTCTTTGTCGCATGCAAACTGCTCCTGTGGATTTATGCGGTCAGTGGTAGCTTGTACTCCGCGCGGGAGAGAAAGAAATCGTAGGCCGAACGGATGCCAGCCTCGAGTCCGATGCGCGACCGCCAGCCCAGAGCGCTCATACGAGATACGTCCAGTACCTTTCTAGGCGTACCATCTGGCATACTGGTGTCGTACTGAATGCGGCCGTGAAAACCCACCACGCGGGCGATCAACTCCGCCAGTTTGGCGATTGCGATGCCTTCGCCGGTGCCGACGTTGATGAACTCCCCTATCTCCTTTGACGCGTAGCGCTCCATCAAGTACACACAAGCGTCCGCCATGTCGTCGCTGTGCATGAACTCCCGATGCGGTTTTCCGGTTCCCCACACCATCACCGAATCTTTACCGGCTCCCTTTGCCTCATGCATCTTGCGCATGAGCGCTGGCAGCACATGGGACTGAGTCAAGTCGTAGTTATCGTTGAGCCCATATAAATTGGTTGGCATGACGCAAAGAAAGTCCGTGCCGAACTGCCGGTTATAGGCCGCGCACATCTTCATACCGGCGATCTTTGCGATGGCATAGGCTTCGTTGGTGGGCTCCAGAGGGCCGCTCAAAAGACACTCTTCGGGCATGGGTTGCAGCGCGTACTTGGGGTAGATGCAGCTTGAACCCAGGAACAGGAGCTTCGTTACCCCTGTTTGGTAGGCCGCATGAATCACATTGGTTTGAATGACCAGATTGTCCCGAAGGAACTCGGCCGGACGCGTAGAATTGGCGTGAATGCCGCCCACGCGCGCTGCCGCCAGAAATACGTGAGCGGGCCGTTCGACCTCAAAGAAGCGCGTCACCGCCGCCTGATCCGTTAGATCAAGTTGCTGACGCTCGCGCAGCACAAGGTTAGTAAATCCACCTTTGCACAGTCGGCGCACAATCGCCGATCCTGCCAAGCCCTTGTGCCCCGCCACGTAAATCCGATCACTGGGTTTCATTCCTGCACCTTCGATCTCAAAGTCTTCCATGGATCCTATTCATTGAACGCATAGACAGAAAAGCCGTTCCTTTGCACCAGCTCATCGCGCTGCGCCGCGGACAAATCCTCCTTCACCATTTCCTTGACCAGATCTTGAAAGCTCACGCGCGGCGTCCAACCCAATTTTTCACGCGCCTTGCTGGGATCTCCTAGCAGCGTTTCCACTTCCGCCGGACGGAAATAGCGTGGGTCGACTTTCACAATACAACGCCCGTCCGCAACAAACCCTTCCTCGCTTAGTCCCTGCCCTTGCCAGCGTATGGGCATGTCCAGTTGTTCCGCTGCAATGGAGACGAAATCGCGCACGCTGTGCTGTTCGCCGGTGGCCACCACAAAGTCATCGGGCTGCGCTTGTTGCAGGATGCGCCACATGGCTTCCACGAAATCGCGTGCGTGCCCCCAATCGCGTTTGGAGTTTAAATTTCCCAGAT
>JANNFC010000155.1:0-1765 GCA_031379405.1 Betaproteobacteria bacterium
CAGT
Organism: Betaproteobacteria bacterium; assembly: GCA_031379405.1. Taxonomy (GTDB): domain Bacteria; phylum Pseudomonadota; class Gammaproteobacteria; order Burkholderiales; family SHXO01; genus SHXO01. The sequence continues at coordinate 5 of JANNFC010000155.1, forward strand.
TCGTGGGGCGTCATATGGATGAACAACTGCTGATACGCGCCGGGCGCGCCTATCAACGCGAAACGGATTGGCATCGTCAGCATCCCAAACTCTAGTCCCCACTATGTGCGATGTCCGCATTTGCTCGCTCATATTCAAGAAATGGGCGGATGTAGACGCGGATCCAGCGCAAAGTCTTCCTGCGCATGTTTCGCATAGAGGCCCTTCGCGTTCTCAGGATCGAAAATCAAATTTCAACTGCGGGTAGAGAGTGCGCTGGGTACAACAACGAATGGGTATTGAGCGAGGAGCGCTTCGCCATACGCCTGCTGACCCGCGCTCGGCGAACCCGGCCGTAGCCAATTGGCATTCGGGACCTCGCGGGGCCGTACAACGTGCACTGAGATCGCGTGAGAAATTGCAATTGACGTCAAGACGTGTAGCACTGTGTCCAGCGCTCTGAATCCCTTGTGTACGGCCAACTCTAAGATTGCGTTCGCTGGATCCAGGGAGCAGTACACCACGGTTCTCCCGCGCGAATTCCAGCGGCCCCCGTGAAGACGGGCGCCCTGACCACTGTTCCATGTGTTTTCGAACTTCTTTTCATCGAGGACTATAGTGCTTTATCCGAATTCGCACTCGCAGTTGCTGCGAGAGGCGGCCAGGTTTATGATCCGCCTCGTCTTGCTGTGGCGTAGGATTTGGTGTCATTTTCCGCACCTTATTGGAATAGCATAAGGAAATTAATGGGTTCCGTTTTACTCTGACTATTTATACACCCCGAAGGTGCTCTTTTGAACACCTTTAGGGGGCCTACAATGCGTTAGGCAACCCCGAGACCGAAGGCATCATCGAAAGGGTCGCCATGCTTTTCGTGGTCCACAAAGAGTTGCACTGGATTTCGAACTGACTGCCGGAAAAGAATGTTGTCGTTTGCTACAAGCCGTACCTGATCAAGCGTAATCGGTTGGGAAAAATCCGAAATGCGTTTGCGCCACGCAGTCGAGAACCTTGTTGAGTCGTGGGCGATGCGCCCCACCTGCCTCCGGCAGAGTCTGGGCGTGACGCAAGCCGCGCATCGTGGTCTCGTAAACATTCTCGCTCAGGTTTGCGCAAGTCAAGCATCGCCATGTTGCAAACATTCTCGCCCAGGATTACGCTCCCCCGCTCGCAAAGAAATGGGTTTGCCACCTTATGCTGCCTCGTTTACAGCCTAACTCTGCGGTCAACCGGACGCGCCGGGAAGCAGCTTCGTGCTTTGCGTGCAGCGTGCCGGCGCACCGGTTACCTTTGCGTTGGGCGTCTTGAATAGGAGGATGGCGTATGGCCACAGACTTCAAAGTGATGCGTTCGGTGTCTCGGCTTCTTCACCCTACTGCTTGGGAGCACGACCATAGTCGCCGCTCGATGCTCAGTGCTGGGATCGCCCTCGGAGCGGCTGGCTTAGGCATACTGCCGCGGTTGGCGCTGGGACAGCAAGCGCTGCGACCTACGGCGATGGAAATCATCGGGCCGTTCTATCCCGTGACTAAGCCATCGGAGCAAGATTCGGATCTGACGCACATGGCTGGGCGAACGGAACGTGCGAAAGGTGAGGTCCTCTACCTAAGCGGACGTGTACTGACGCGCACTGGCGAACCGGTCCCCGGCGCGGTGCTGGAGATATGGCAGGCCAACGCAGCAGGTCGGTACGGCCATACGGGTGAACGCAATCCCGCGCCGGAGGATCCGAACTTTCAAGGCTACACGCGCCTGGTTACAGATTCGGAAGGTCGTTACGCC
>JANNFC010000578.1:0-3246 GCA_031379405.1 Betaproteobacteria bacterium
CGCGAAGTCCCCTTTATTTCCCGCACCTGTGCCAAGCTGTCGATGATGTTCTCCGTCAGGCCGTCGCTGAAGTACTCCTGCTTTGGATCACCGCTTATGTTGGCGAAGGCAAGCACAGCTACCAGGGGCTCGCCCTTGCTCGCAGCGGAGCGAGACACCGGACGCTCTTTCCATCAGACAGATAAGGCGGCCGCGGCAAGGAGAATAACGATGACTGAAATCCCGGCGAGGATACGTCTAGGCCTACGCGCGGAGACCGGCTTCCAAACGACACCACCCATCCCCACACGGTAGGCGCGTACGGGCTCGGGAATATTCTTCACCGCCTGTTCAACAATGAAATCGAAGTTGGCCTCGATGCGGCTTTTAACTTGATCGTAACCGGTGCCAGATATCGTGATCCCGCCAGGATCGGCAAGGTTTTCCAACCGAGCGGCGATGTTCACGCCATCGCCATAGATCGTGCCGTTGGGCTGTTGCAGGATGTCCCCGACGTTCACCCCGATGCGAAACAGCATCCTTTTCTCGGTAGGCACGGTGGCGTTCTTATCGGAAAGGGTCGTCTGCACTTCCATTGCGCAACGCTCTGCTTCCAAGGCGCTGGGAAATTCAGCGAGCACGCTATCCCCCGCCATGTTGATCACACGTCCGCCATGCGCATCAATGCGCTTATGAAACACGGTCCGGCTTTCTTCCAACATGCGCACGGTGCCCGCATCGTCCTGCGCCATCAGGCGCGAGTAACCGGTGACGTCAGCTGCCAGAATGGCGGCGAGCTTGCGAGTATGGGCGGAATCGCTCACGCGAGTTGAAATGTTGTAGGCCGCGTTTTACACGGCTACGGCAAGACCCGCACATTAACCGCCCCACACGCTTGGCGCAGTTTCACGTCCAATGTAGCGAGTGGTAACCCTTGTCGTTGGGCAAGCTCCAAGTAGGCAGCGTCGTAAGCCGTCAATCCAAGTTTCCTTGCGAGAGCGAGTATTGCGGACATCCCCGGCCCCACGGATTCCCGGTCGACCTCGATGGGCAGGGCCAGCACGGCGGAAATGAAACGGTCTAGCTCGTTATCCTTGATTCGTCCCCGGCGCTGCGCCATCAGCAGGGCATTGGTTAATTCGAGAGCCCAGATTGCCGGTACCGAGGCGAACTCCTGCTCCAGCCGGTCCGCCAGCCGGTCGGCGGCGTCATTCGTTTCGTCGGGTAGTAACCAAGCCAGCACAATAGAGCTGTCAAGCACGAACGACATCAGAGGCGGTGTCCTTCATGCGCTAACTCCCGCAAGCCCTCCTCGACCGGGAGAAGTTCCTTAAGTCGTATCCCACGGCGATCCAACCCACGGCGTACCGCTCGCACATCGGCGATTGCTTGTCTGATACGAACGGCATCGTGGCCGGAGACGGGAATTAGCTCTGCCACGGGACGACCGTGCTTGGTAATGACAAACCGTTCGCCGTTTTGGACCCGCTCCAGCAACCGAGGCAAGTGGGTTTTTGCTTCATATGCGCCGATTTCCATGATATGAACTCCATCGTTCAGAAATTACGATCTAGTCTACGCTAGTCTAATCTCCTTCGCTTTGGAAAAACTCGCGATGAACGGACCCGCCTCGGCGAGCAGCTTTCCTTTCACTTTCCGAAGTTCTTCACGTACTCCGGATTCGCGGAAAGATCTCCCGGCCCTTCAATGCATCCCGCAACCGGCTACGTCGCGCGCGGTGCCTTCAAGAAGAATGACTGGTCTGGGCGGATTGGCCGCAAGCCTACGCGCTTGACCGAGAAACCGGCCATCGATAATGGACTCGGCGAGGTCGCGCAACGTCTTGCGTTCGAACAGTAGGCGGCCGCCAACCTGATAATCCCCCAGCCGCATGCGTGCGATCCGCACAGTGCGCTCCGGATGATGCTTCAAGGCATCGAGCACCCCACTATTGGCTTCGCGGTCGTCAGCCACGATGTTAATCACCTCATCGGTCATAGACGGCACCAATTCACGAGATCGAACCGCTTTCGGCCCTTGAGCTGAAAGGCTCCGAAGTCACGGCGATCCACGGTGAGAACCTGGTATTCGCCCATCAGTTCAGCGAGCCAGATGAGAGCGGCATCCGCTAAATCGATATCCAGGTCCGCGTATTTCGCCAGATGCGTGGCAAGCAGGGCGTACGCCTCCGAGGGCACCTCAGCCACTTGCAGCCCGCCTTTCTCGATCCAGCCCAGCAGTTGAATCTTGGCGTGCACGCTGAGAAAGTGGCAAGCTTCTACGATGACCGGAGACACTGTAACCAGGGCGGCACGATTACCCTGGAGAAACTCGATGGCCTCTCGATGCAATGAATCCCGGCGTAGATAAAGGGCGACGAGGAATCCCGTATCAACGACGAGTCTTGCCACGAAAGCGTTCCTTAATCAGGCGTTTGGTATTGCGGGCAATTTCGCGGCCTGGAGTGTCGTCCGCGCCAAATCCGTCCTTGCCGAGGTCGAAGGGCGTCACTTGAGTCGTGGTTTCCGATAGTAGACGCTGGAGGGCCTGCTTCACTGCGTCGCTCTTGGTAACTCGGTGCGTAACGCAATACTCCGTAAGTTCCTGCTGTAGCCGCGGTGGGAGTCGGACGGTGAGTGGCATGGATGGAAGATGTCGTACAAACACGGACAAAGTGTATCACGTATGATTTCGTGGCGCACTTTTGGCTCTTTCTCAACACATCACGCAAGTCTTCTTGCATGTATAAGGACTATCCCGCTTGGGCTTCCATCCCACAGGGGCTTCCGGGTAGACACAAATGGCGGAATAGATCGGGGGCTTACCTTCGCTGGCATAAGAGGGAATCAGATCGCTCACCCCGTGATGGAAGGTCACCACCGGGATACTGGCGCGGGCGCAGGACTTGGCGCTGGCCGCGCTGTCCACGCAATACTGCATGTTGAGCACGTCGCTGCAGATATTGGTGAACGCAGCGTCGCCATTGGCCGCCACCTCGAACTTGAGACATTCCCTCGGCTCCAGGGCAGTGGCGAGCGGACTGGCCGCAAGCAAACCCCAGAGCAGTGCCGAGAATTTCACGGGCTCGCGCTCCTTTTTGCCATTGGAACTTAGTCTCTTATGGGTCAAGTGTTGACAGAACTGGCGAAGATTATGATGCGACGACACTTCCCCGGGGGATATACAAGGGGGACACCCCCTTGTTCATTTCGGGGGGATAAACAAGGGGGTGCTCCCCTTGTTCGTAACATGCATTTTGGCCGCACA
>JANNFC010000585.1:0-6257 GCA_031379405.1 Betaproteobacteria bacterium
TCGCTTATGGATTGACGGATTCCCCGGCGGGATTGGCCGCGTGGCTGGTGGAAAAATTCCGTACATGGTCCGATTGCGACGGCGACGTTGAGAGCGTGCATTCGCGTGATTCGATGCTGGCGAATATCTGCTTTTATTGGTTCACCGCCGCGATCGGCTCTTCCTTCTGGCCCTATTACGCGCGTATGCATGGCCCTTGGCCCATTCCAGAGGGCGCCGCTATCACGGTGCCTACGGGTTACGTGGAGTTCCCGAAAGAGATCCTGCACCCACCGCGCTCGGTGGCGCAGCGCATGTACGGCAATATTCAGCGCTGGACGCGGGCGCCGCGCGGTGGGCACTTCGCGGCGTTGGAGCAACCGGAATTTCTGGCGAAGGAGATTCGCGAGTTCTTCAGGCCCCTGCGTTAGTTTTCGTAATCTTGGTTGCGAGTTGAGGCTAGAAAGCGCTAACTGATCTGAGACAGGATCTTGCTCCAAACATCGGTCTGCTCGGGGTAGAGTTCCTTATTGTAGAGATGCTTTAGTGAGCCTAGTTCGATCAAGACTTCCTGCGGGAACCCTTCGCGATTCCCGCGCCCGTCAACCATCAGTTCATCAAGGTACGGCCGCATCAAGGTGGGTTCCGACCATAAAAGGGCTATTCGATTCGCGATGCGGGGATAATTTTGAGGCAGGAACTTGGGGCGAGTATTCTCACCGAAGGACGCCAGCCATCTGAATGCCTGGGCATTGAGTTCCGTAGCTTCTTGCTTGGCGGTGGATTGCGACGCTTGTTCGGACATTTGTTGCCCCTAGATAGATGAGAGTAGTACCCACTTTTATGAGTAGTAGGAGCCCTGACAGGACTCTAATGATGGGGTGTGCAAGATGCTTGCCCACGGGGTAGTCCTGGCCGCGTGGGCTATGAACAGATCTCGCGCAATTGCTCTTCGATCATTTTTCTTTGGTCTGCCAGGTCTACCATTTCTCCGCTATCGCCCCTATTCCTGGCTTCGGAATGGTTCTTTTTCTTGTCGAACCCGCAGGAAAGCTGATTGCAAACAAGATTGCACAGAACAGCGAGCGCGACATAGGATGGACCTGCCCATGAGAGGGAATCGACCCGCACTCAGCAACTCCCAAGCCCAGTCAGCGACGTGACGTTTCGAGACGCGCAGTTTAGTATTGCCGTTTTATGCAGGTATCCTATAGAGGCAGCACCTTGCTGCACTTAATCACAACTGGAGACCACAATGAACAAGTTTATTTTCGGAATGGCGGTCGGCTTCGTCGCCGCGGCGCTCAGCACGGGCGCTATTGCCCAGCAAAAGAAGATGGTTCTAAACCTCAGCACTGCCAAGAAGATGGCCGAAGCGTGCGAGGCCAAGGCAAAGGAAAAAGGCTGGAAAATGAACATCGCGATTCTGGATGCCGGCGGCAACCTGAAGTATTTCCTGCGCCAGGACGATGCGTTCATGGGGAGCATTCAAATCTCCCAATTGAAGGCAGGGACCTCAGCCCAATTTCCTTTCTCTACCAAACTAGTAGGCGAAATCGCACAAAAACTTCCGGGCATCGCGCACGTGCCTGGGGTGGTGACGTTTGAAGGCGGTCTGCCCATCATGGCCGGCAACGGAGATCAGGTTGGAAGTATCGGCGTGAGCGGCGCCTCTGCCGAGGACGACGGTATTTGCGCACAGGTTGCAATCGATTCGGTGAAGGCCGATCTGCAATAGCAGAAAACCGAAAACCACCTCGCTATGGCCTGGCGAGGTGGTGGTTGGTCGATGACGAACAAGCCAGACGACAGCGTTGTGATTGTGCATGGACTGTGGCTGCACGGTGCGGTGTTCGAACTGTTTAGGAGGCGGCTGCGCCAGAGCGGATTCGATGCGCGCGCGTTTTCGTACGCCTCCATGCGCCAGGGATTCGAGCACAATGTGCGCGCTCTGGCGCGCTGTGTCGAGGCCTTACGTGGACAGCGCGTGCACCTGGTGGGGCATAGCCTGGGGGGATTGTTGTGTTTACGCTATGCCGCCACCTTGGCCGATGCGCGTCTGGTTCGCATCGTGTTGTTGGGCAGCCCCGTGCGCGGTTCGTCGGTGGCTAGGCGACTCGCCGAGCGTCCCTGGAGCAAACGGCTGCTGGGGTCGGCTTGGCGTGAACTGACGCAGGGGATTGCACCGCTGACTTCGTCGGGGATTGAGATCGGCGTGATCGCAGGCAATCTAGGCATGGGGCTGGGCCGAGTCGTGACTTCATTGTCTGGACCGCACGATGGCACCGTAACGGTGTCCGAAACTCAGATCACAGGAATCACCGATTCGATACTTCTGCCCGTAACGCACACAGGGATGATTTTCTCCGCATCCGTGGCTGACCGTGTGGCGCAGTTCCTCCACAGCGGGAAGTTCGGCGCAGGCCCGTCCATTTGAAGCTCAAAACTTTAGCCGCGATCGCCGCAATCGGTAGCATTTATATGCTCGCCGGTTGTGGTACGGCGTCCTTTTACTGGCAGGCCATCAACGGACAGTGGGAACTCACGAGAAAATCGCGGCCCATGCAAGTCGTGATTGATGACGCATCGAGCGCTGAGCCACTGCGCGAAAAGTTGCGCGCCGTACAGCGCATGCGCGTCTTCGCCAGTCACGAGTTGGCGCTACCCGACAATGAAAGCTACAAAAAGTACGCGGATCTCAAACGTTCTTTCGTGGTGTGGAATGTCTTCGCTACGCCAGAGTTTTCCACTCGACCAAAAGAGTGGTGTTTTCCGTTCGCCGGCTGCGTAGGTTATCGCGGTTATTTTCACGAGCAGGATGCCCGCAAGTTTGGAGAACGGCTGCGGCAGCAAGGACTCGATGTATTCGTTGGCGGCGTACCAGCCTACTCGACGCTGGGTTACTTCGACGACCCGGTGCTCAACACTTTCATTGGCTATGCGGAAAGCGAAGTCGCCAGACTGATATTCCATGAACTGGCGCATCAGGTGGTGTACGTAAAAGGCGATAGCACCTTCAACGAATCCTTCGCCACCGCAGTGGAGCTGGAAGGCGTAAAGCGCTGGATCGCACAGACGGGTAGCGCAGAACAACAACGCGCCTTCGACGTGGCCCAGTTGCGCAAGCGCGATTTCCTGGTCCTGATCGAACGCCACCGCGAGCGGCTCGGCGATCTGTTCGAGGAAAGTCTCTCTGACGACGACAAACGCGAGCGCAAGCGACACATCTTCACCGAGATGCGCGACGAGTACGCAAGGCTGAAGGAGGGTTGGGGAGGGTTCTCCGGCTTCGATTGGTGGTTCAATCAATCGCTCAACAACGCGCAGTTGGCCTCGCTCGCCATCTACACTCAGTTGGTGCCCGGATTTCAGAAGGTGCTTGCAGATCGAGGATACGACATGAAGGCGTTTTACGCCGAGGTCAAGAAAATAGCGAAGATGCCTGCGGAGCGTCGTCAGAATGTTCTTCAATAACTCGCCCTCAATCCTCGTCCCTGCATCGACTGGCCGATCGCCATCGACCCAACCGCAATACCGACGCTTTATAGCGACCAAGCCCCTCGGTAAGGCTCGCGGGTACTTGGACGAATTCGATGGAGCCGGACCAGCTCCAAGGCCATGTCGGAACTGCCCGACGGCGCGCGGCAGTTTTTGATGCCGTAGTGGGCATAGGAGGATTTTTCAAGAGATCCAGGATCCCAACCGTGTCACGTTATGACATTACGATGCGTTCAGCCCGGCCCAACACTTTCCGTGCGGTGGGTACTACCCTACGCATGATAAAGGTCGTCATATTCAATCGTTGCCAATTCGTCTGAAAGCGCCGCTGCCACCTTCAGATCCTTGGTGTTGAAGCCGTGGTTGAACCAGGCGTAAAGGCGACGAAGCGCGCGCGGGCTTCCTTGTCTTTACCAGAAGAAGTACGACGAAATGTCTGCGTCGAGTTAACATGAAAGAAACGATCTGTCTCATGAAATAAGATCCGCTGGCCTTAGAATCGAATCTGACGAATTCGGAAGCCAAGCACGGTATCGAAAAAATGACGCAAGACGGCAACTATCAGTACGACAGACAGGCCACCCAGGTGCGTTCCGCATCCGGGGTGAAAGGCGCGTTGATCCGTAATGACTGAGCGGAAATTGGTCCGAGCGCCAACTCCTGCAAACGGGAACAAGCGATGAACTACTCAGAGTTCTTCAGGCGCGCAACACGTACCGAGCAGCAACCAGACGGGTTGAATCCGTTCCCGTATCAGTGTCGCCTCGCGGAAGAACCATGGGCTGAACTATTGGACGTTCCAACCGGTATGGGGAAAACCGCTGCGGTCGCGCTGGCGTGGCTGTGGAAGCGTGGCTGGCGCGATGGCGGACGCGAGTCCAGCCCGGACGCAGAGACGCCCCGGCGACTCGTGTATTGCCTGCCGATGCGCGTGCTGGTCGAGCAGACGCATCGAAACGCCTGCCGATGGCTGGCGAATCTCGCGGTTTCAGATATGCCGGGCGAAGACAAGGTCTCGGTGCACCTCTTGATGGGGGGCGCGGAGGACGTGAAAAAGCCAACGTGGGCGGACCACCCCGAAGAAGACGCGATCCTGATCGGCACCCAGGACATGCTGCTTTCGCGGGCGCTGATGCGTGGCTACGGAATGAGCCGGTATCAGTGGCCGGTGCACTTCGCCTGGCTGCATAACGACGCGCTGTGGGTGTTCGACGAAGTCCAATTGATGGGCCCGGGCTTGAAGACCAGCGCTCAACTTGAAGCGTTTCGCCGGAAGATCGGTTTATCTTCACGCAGCCGCAGTCTATGGGTTTCGGCCACGCTCAAGCGGGACTGGTTACGAACAGTAGATTTCAATCCAGCATCAACGATTCCGCTGGCGCTGAGCGAGGAGGAAAAGAAGGCACCTGAAGTTCAGAAGAGACGCGAGGCGGTCAAGGTGCTGACGCGCTGCGATGCGGCCCTCATTTCCACGAAGCTTCCCAAATCGGAAAAGGCGGAGGAAAGCGAGAAGCTCGACAAGCTGACGAGCGACGACATCAAGATTTACCTCAAAGCCTTGGCTGACCGGGTTCTTGCGGCGAATCAGCCAGGCACCACGACTCTCGCAATCCTCAACACTGTCGAGCGGGCGCAGGGCCTGTTTGCCGAACTGGAAAGGCGCTTTACAGAATCACCGGTAAAAAACCGGAAGAAGGCGGTGGCAACAGCACCATCGGTTCCAAACAACCCGGAACGACTGTTGATTCACTCGCGTTTCCGCGCCGAAGATCGCCGCGCGAACGAAGGGCGTCTGCATATTGACCCGCCGACCGAAGGCCGCATCGTCATTGCCACCCAAGCCATCGAAGCCGGGGTGGACCTATCCGCTCGAGTGCTGTTCACGGAACTGGCGCCCTGGGCTTCGCTTGTGCAACGCTTCGGACGCTGCAATCGTTATGGGGAGTTCAACGAGACAAGAGAGGCGCAGGTCGTCTGGATTGATGTGGCGGATGCCAAACCTTACACCAGCGAGGAGCTGGATGACGCGCGGCAAAAGCTCGCGGGCCGCACAAGCGCCGCACCCGCCGATCTTCCACCCGTCACCGCCGAGGCGCCGCTACATCCCGTATTGCGGCGCAAGGATTTTCTCGACTTGTTCAACACTGATTCTGATCTCTCCGGCTTTGACGTGGACATCGCACCCTACATTCGCGACGCCGACGACGCCGATGTCCTGCTCTTCTGGCGTGGGTTGGATGGGGATCCGCAGCTCGAACCGCCCGCATCGCGGGACGAATTGTGTCGTGCCGGTTTGGGCGCGGCAAGGAAGCTGCTGGATCGATTAGAAGCCGGGTGCGTGTTCGTGTGGGATACGTTGCCCCGCAAGTGGACAACGCCGAGGCGGCAGGATATTCGCCTGCGGCCCGGTATGACGCTGATGCTGAAAGCTGCTGTCGGCGGTTATACCCCGCAACTCGGCCTGGCCCCGGAGAGCAAGGAAGGGGTTCCCCTGATCGTCGCACCTGCGAACGACTCACTGGACGAAGAAGCATTTGATGATGACCACCGCAGCCTCTTGCAGGTACCGGTGACGCTCCCGCGCCATCTTACTGACGTGGAGCAAAAGGCGCGTGAGCTTTGCGCCGCGCTGAAAGTAAAAGAGCCGCATGCTGTTATCCGTGCCGCGCGCTGGCATGACATCGGAAAGGCGCATGAAGCCTTCGATTCGATGCTCAGATACGCGCACGAACAAGGAACGGGGGAAACGCTAGGCGCAGGCTATTGGGCGAAGTCTGGCC
>JANNFC010000586.1:0-2258 GCA_031379405.1 Betaproteobacteria bacterium
GCCTCGACGAACGCTTCGGGAAGCCTGCCGCGGAAGAGGTTGCGATACTCCTGCTGGCGCTCGGCCGCCGTTCGGCCGAGACGGCGATAGAGCGGATGGTCGCTCGCGAGTGCGTCCTTCGCGCCGCCGGCATGCGCGCGATAGCTCGACCAAGGATAGTCGCGCGGATGGACGGCCATCCCCGCGCGCGCCGGGTTCAACTCGATGTAGCGGCAGCAGCTGAGGACATACGCGTCGCTGTCGACCGGCGCGGCGCGGTAGCGCCCCTCCCACAGCGTCCCTGTTCGCTTGTGCGCCCAGTTGACGTGGCGCACGTAGCGCCGTCCGAGCGACTGCATGGTGCGCGGCAGGCTCTCCGCCGCCGACGGTGTGACGAGCAGGTGCACGTGGTTCGTCATCAGAACATAGGCGTGGACGGTGCAACCATATTCCTGCGCCGCGGCGATCAGCCAATCGCGGTAGCGCGCGTAATCGTCATCGCGGAAGAAGACCGCCTGCCGGTCGTTGCCGCGCTGGATGACGTGAAGCGGTTGACCGGCCAGGACGTAGCGGCCAAGCCGCGCCATATATTGCCTCCGTGGAAGAGTGCGCCGAGGCTAGCGGGCGATGGAGCGTTAGTCTACTCTGACTCCAGTTCTTTGTCAGTAGCACATGAGTTGTCCGGGTTAGGTAGCACACGATTTGTCCGGTTTTTAGGCCTGCCGAGGAGCAGTGCTGATGAACCGGACAAAGTGGCTAGAGAACCGCAGGATGCAAAAATTCAGGGATGTGTTGAGCCGATGGGCCAAGAAGAAGTTATCCGGGTTAGACGCAGCGGAGATATTAGGAATGTCGGAACGTTCGTTCCGGCGTTACCGGCAACGCTATGAGGAAGAAAGTGAGGCGGGTCTATTGGACAAGCGTTTGGGGAAGCTTTCAGCGCGCAGTGTTCCTACGGACAAGCGGGAATGGATGCTGGATCTTTACCGCACCTTGTACATGGGGTGGACGGTGAAGCATTTTCACGAACATCTGCAAAAGCGCCACAACTACAAACTGAGCTACACGTGGACGAAGACGGAGCTGCAGGCGGCAGGGCTTGTTGATCGTGCGCGTTTTCGTGGTCCCCACCGGCGCCGGCGGCCGCGCAAACCCTGCGTTGGCATGATGCTGCATCAAGACGGCAGCCGTCATGCTTGGCTGGGCCAGGGTCCGGAGCTTGATTTGATTGTGACCATGGACGATGCAACGAGCGAGATCTATTCGGCCTTTCTCATAGAGGAGGAAGGCACGGTCTCAACGTTTGAGGCGTTGCTCGACGTGTTCACGAGGCTGGGCTTACCGTCGAGCCTCTACACCGATCGCGGCAGCCATTATTTCTTCACGCCCAAGGCCGGTGAAGAGGTAGATAAGGATCGGCCGACGCAGGTGGGCCGGGCATTGAAGCAGCTCGGGGTCGAACATATTCCGGCCTATTCGCCGGAAGCGCGCGGGCGGAGCGAGCGTATGTTTGGGACTTTGCAGAACCGCTTGATCAAAGAGTTGGCACTGGCGGGCATTGAGGAAAAAGAGGCCGCAAACATTTTCATTCGCGACATCTACTTGCCCCAACACAATGCGCGATTTGCCAAACCGCCCGAGCTTGAGGACAGCGCCTTTGTGCGCCTGTCTCACCCTGCAAGCCTCAGCGAATATTTTTGCATCGAGGAAGAGCGCGTAGTGAACCGCGACAACACGGTGGCCTATGCATGCCTCAAGCTTCAGCTGCCGGAAAGCAAACTTCGAGCACACTATGTCAAAGCCAGGGTCAAGGTGCGTCAATATCCCAACGCCACGCTTGCGGTCTTCCATGGACCCAAAATCTTGGCACGTTACACAGACAAAGGAGACCTGATCGTCGCTACCCCAAATGTCAAAATTGCTGCGTGAACCGTTTCGATGCAGCATTTTTGCACAAGAGTCTGTGGACTTGATGGACGGCGCCAAGAAGCGCCGCCCACAAGGCCCACAGACTCAACAACAAAATCAAACAGAAACGGACAATTGATGTGCTACGAAAACCGGCCAACTCTATTTGCTACTGACAGCGCCGCGGCACTACTGCCAATTTTTGTTTGTGCCGTAAAAATTAAAAGCGCTATCGCAACAATGGCGAACCGGCTGTCAACTTTGATCGCGTCTCGATAGATGAAGAGCGCCGAACCAGCGAAGAAATAGACTCCGAGTCTCAGTACATTGAATGTATCAACTGACCAGAGAAATATCGGACCGCGATTTTG